>NZ_JARKOZ010000132.1 GCF_029978005.1 Solidesulfovibrio sp.
CTGGCCGTGCAGAAGCTCGTCGAGCGCATCAAGGGGCCGATCCTGTGCCTGGTCGGGCCTCCGGGCGTGGGCAAGACGTCGCTGGCCAAGTCCATCGCCAAGGCCATGGGTCGCGAGTTCGTGCGCCTGTCTCTCGGCGGCGTGCGCGACGAGGCCGAGATCCGCGGCCACCGGCGCACCTATGTCGGGGCGCTGCCCGGCAAGATCATCCAGTCGCTCAAGCGGGTGAAGTTCAACAATCCCGTCTTTTGCCTGGACGAAGTGGACAAGATGAGCACGGATTTCCGGGGCGACCCCTCGGCCGCCTTGCTCGAAGTCCTCGATCCCGAGCAGAACTACGCCTACAACGACCATTACCTCGACCTGGACTACGACCTGTCCAAGATCTTCTTCATCACCACGGCCAACTCCCTGCACTCCATTCCGCTGCCCTTGCAGGACCGCATGGAGATCATCCGCATCCCGGGCTACCTGGAGACGGAGAAGCTGCAGATCGGCCGCCGGTTCCTGCTGCCCAAAAACATCGAGCAGCACGGGCTCAAGGACGAGAACCTCGATTTCGCCGACGAGGCCCTGCTCGAGGTCATCCGGCGCTACACCCGCGAGGCCGGCGTGCGCAACCTGGAGCGCGAGATCGCCTCGGTGTGCCGCAAGGTGGCCCGCAAGATCGTCGAGGGCAAGAACGAGGACGAGGTCCACGCCATCGCCAAGGACAACCTGGAATCCTACCTCGGCGTGCCCAAGCACCGGCACGGCGAGATGGAGGCCGCGCCGCGCGTGGGCCTGTGCACGGGCATGGCCTATACGGAAGTCGGCGGCGAGATCCTCATGGTGGAAGCGGCCATCATGCCCGGCACGGGCAAGGTGGAGATCACGGGCAAGCTCGGCGAGGTCATGCAGGAGTCGGCCCGGGCGGCCCTGTCCTACCTGCGTTCGCGCTCGGGGCTCTACGGCCTCAAGCCCGATTTCCACAAGGAGATCGACATCCACATCCATGTGCCCGAGGGCGCCATTCCCAAGGACGGCCCCTCGGCCGGCATCACCCTGGCCACCACCATCATCTCGGCGCTTTTAAACATTCCGGTGCGAAACGACATCGCCATGACCGGCGAGATCACGCTGCGCGGCCGGGTGCTGCCCATCGGCGGGCTGCGCGAGAAGCTCCTGGCCGCCCACCGGGGCCTTATCCGCACGGCCATCATCCCCTCGGAAAACGAGAAGGATTTGAAGGACGTGCCCGAGACCATCCTGAACGACATGGAGATCATCAGGGTCGAGAGCATGGACGAGGTGCTCTCCAAGGCCCTGGTCTGTGCCGAGCCGGAAAAGGTCTTCTGCCGCCGCGACGAAAATTCCGTGCCGTTGGCGGAATCGCTGCTCAAAGAGGAGTACCGCCCCGAGCCGCGGCATTGAGCGGGGAGGGAAGAACGCCTCCGGCGGCCAGGAGGGGGACCTCCCCCTCCTGGACCTCCCGAATGGGGAAAACGAAGGGCTGCGGCAGGGATGCCGCGGCCTTTTCGCGTTTAGAAGAGGGGGAGGGCGTGGGCGTCGATGACGGCGCGGAAGGTCGTCGAGGCGGCGTGGTAGTCCACCACGTCGACGGAAAACGGCAGGTCCGAGGCGGAAAAGGCGTCCTTGGCCGCCTCGATGCGGGCCGGGGGCAGGGGGGCCCCGCCCCGCACGGCCAGGTCGAGGTCGGAATAGGTCCGCGCCGTGCCCCGCGCCCGGGAGCCGAAGACCAGGACCGCCGCCCCGGGGAAGTGGGCCGCCGCGATGCGGCGCACGACCTCCAGGTGCTCCGGGGAAAGGTCAATCATTGCGCCTCTTCAGCCCTTCGAGCAGGGCTCTGGCCTCGGGCAGGAAGTCCGAGGCCGCCTCGGACACGTCCTGGGCCGTTCCGCCGTCGTAGGTGTGGGAAGTGCGGTTCCTGGCCTCGCCGTAGCCGAACCAGGGCAGGGGGTCGGCGATGAGGCCGTGGCGGGCGGCCAGGCGGAAAAGCTCCTTGCGGGTGCGCGGGAAATCCGCCTCCTCGGGCGTGGCGTTCTCGCGCAGCCAGCGTTGGAGGAACTTCCAACACAGTTCGTAAGCCACCTCGAACTGCTGGATGACGCCGGCCCGCACGGTCTCGGCCAGGGCCGCGTCGCCGGACGGGTCCAGGCGCGCCGCCGCGTCCACGGCGCGTCCCAGGGCCTCCACGGCCTTGGCCAGGCTCGTCAGGTCAAGGGGCATGTCGGCCTCCTTCCGTTACAGGCTCTCCCCCGAGCGCTCGGGCGCGGCTTCCCGGGCCTTGTCCGCCTCGGTCAGCTTCTGGCAGCGCAACTGGCGCAGCTTCTCGCCCGAGGCCGGGCCGCGCATGCGCTGCTTGCCGGGCAGGTGCACGGAGAGCATGGTCGTCAGGTCGCGCTTGGCCAGGGGCCAGACGTCGTGGCCGGAATCGGCGCGCACCACCTCGAACAGCGGCTCCACCATCTCGTGCTTGTGCAGCCAGGCCAGCATGTCCACCCGCGTGGCCGGGCGCAGCTCGCCGTAGCGGGCGGCCTTCATGTGCAGCCGCGCCGCCGCCACTCCGGCCTCGCGCACCCGGTTGGGGAGCTTGAGCCGCCGGCCGAGCTCCTCGGCCACCTCCGCCCCGGCGTCGTCGTGGCCGAGGTGGCGCGGCCACTGCGCGCTTGGCGTGAGCGTCTTGCCGAGGTCGTGGCACACGGCCATCCAGCCGGCGATGGGCTTGCCGGCCAGGGTGTCCACGAGCTCGCACATGTGGTCGAACACGGTGTTGTCGCCGTGGTTCTCGGGCGGGCCGGCCGGAATATGGAGGGCGGCCTCGAGTTCCGGCATCCAGGGCAAAAGGCAGCCGGTCTCGGCCAGCAGGCGGAAAAACCGCGACGGCCTGGCCGCGTCCAGGGCCTTGCGCACCTCCTGGGCCACCCGTTCGGCGAAGATGTCGTCGAGAGCCCCGCAGGCGGCCACGGCCCGCATCTGGGCGGCGAGCTCCGGGTGGGCCGAGAAATCCGGCAGCGAGGCCGCGAACCGGGCCGCCCGGTAGACCCGCAGCGGGTCGTCGAACATGGACGTCTCGCCGCAGGGCCGCAGCACCCGGTCGCGCAGGTCGGCCAGGGCCAGGGGATGGAAGTGCAGCCGGCCGGCGATCTGGCGCGAATCGCCCATGGCGATGGCGTTGATGGTCAGGTCGCGGGCCAGCAGGTCCTCATGGATGTCGTCCCCGCGCGGCCAGGCGTACTGGGCGCTGCCCAGCATGAAAACCGGAAAGGTCTTGCCGACTTGGCGGGCTCTCCGATATCTTCTCACGAACGCCTCCGGCGTGGCGTCGACGATGAGATAGTCCTGATCCACAACGGGGCGGCCGAGCAGGATGTCGCGGACCGCGCCGCCAACGAGATACCGTTTCATGCATGACTCCGGCGCGGACATTGTCCCAAACGCCGTGAAAAATCCAGCGGGCAATGCGGCCTTGACGGCAAACCCCTTCGCACGGGGCGGCGTGTGGCTGTGGCGCGACGGCGCGCCGGGCCTTGTCGGCCCCCTTTCCCCCGACCTCCTGGCCGGGGCGCATCCCTTGTGGGCGGCCGACGCGGCCCGTCTCGGGCCGTGGCGCGAGGTCCGCCTCGGCCCGGAGCACGGGCCGGCCGCCGGCGCGTGGCTTGCCGCCCTGGCCCCGGCCGGCCAGTGCGCCGATCCGGTCCTTCTGGTCGGCCCCTGCGGCTCCAGCCTCGACGTGGCCCGGGCCCTGGCCGAGGCCGGGCTCCTGCCTCCCTTCGCCTCGGTCCTGGCCCTTTCCCAGACCGGCGGCCGGGGCCAGATGCGGCGGCAATGGGTCTCGCCGCCGGGCAATCTCTACGCCGCCCTGGCCTGGCCGGTCGACGCCGGGGACCTGGGCGCGGCCGCGCCGGTGGTGGTGGGGGCCTGCCTGTCCGACGCGCTCCATGCCCGGGGATTCGACGCCCGGGTCAAATGGCCGAACGATCTTCTCGTGGAGGGCCGCAAGGTGGGCGGCATCCTCGTCGAGGAGCGGGGCGGGGCGGTCTTCGCCGGCATCGGCCTCAACCTGGCCAGCGCCCCGGACCCGGCCGCCCTGCGGCGGGACCGGGCCGCCGAGGCCGCCCATCTTGGGTCGTTTGGCAAGGTTCCCGGCGCGGTTACGTTATGGGTCGATCTTGTGAAGTCCGTGCAAACCTGCTATCGGCAGTGCGTTGCGGTATCGGGCTCCAAGGCGTTGTCCCGTTTTCTCGAAGGCCGATTGGCCTGGCTCGGCAGGGACGTGCGCGTCAGCGAGGGCGGATCGCGCGAATTTCGGGCGCGCATCGTCGGATTGGCCGAGGACGGGGGACTTCGGCTGCGGCGGGACGAGGCGGGCTCAGGGCAGGTTTTGACGCTTCACAGCGGGAGCATTTCCCTCCTTTGATGCCGGCCCCCGCCGGACCGTCACACTGAGACACCGGGCAAGTTCGCCCCCAGGGGTTATGAGGACAGCATGATCGCCAAGACGTTTCTGGAAGTGCTTTCCGAGGTGGAAGGCAAGAAGATTCTCGTCGCCAACCGGGGCATTTCCGCCCGGCGGGTGCTGCGTTCCATCCGTGAACGGCTGCGCGCCGTGCCGGTGCTGACCGTCACCGACGTGGACATGACTTCTCCGGCCACGGCCGGAGCCCACGAGCTCATCACCCTGGGCGCCGATCCCCGCGCCTATCTCGACATCGACACGGTCATCAAGAAAGCCAAGGCCCACGGCGTGGTGGCCATCCACCCCGGCTGGGGCTTCGCCTCCGAGGACTGCGAATTTCCGCGCAAATGCGCCGAGGCCGGCATCATCTTCATCGGCTCCTCGGCCGAGGCCATGAAAAGCCTCGGCAACAAGGTCGAGGTGCGCCGCCTGGCCATGAACCTGGGCATCCCGGTGGTGCCCGGCTCCGAGGGCTCGGTCTCCATCCCCGAAGCCCGGGAGATCGCCCAAAAGATCGGCTTCCCCATCATGCTCAAGGCCGAGGGCGGCGGCGGCGGCCGGGGCATCTACGAGATCTATTCCGAGGCCCAGCTCGAATCCGCCTTCTCCAAGGCCTCGGCCATGGCGCAAGCCTCCTTCGGCAACCCGCGCCTGTTCGTGGAGAAGCTCCTCACCTCCGTGCGCCACATCGAGATCCAGGTGGCGGCGGACATGCACGGCAACGTCTTCGCCTTCGACGAACGCGACTGCTCGGTGCAGCGCAACCACCAGAAGCTCGTGGAGATCACGCCCTCGCCCTGGCGCGGCATGACCGACGAGCTCAGGCAACGCCTCAAGGACTACGCCGAGCGCCTGGTGCTCGAGACGGGCTACTATTCCCTGGCCACGGTGGAATTCCTGGTCGACGAAAACGGCGAGCCCTACTTGATCGAGGTCAACACCCGCCTGCAGGTCGAGCACGGCATCACCGAGTGCCGCTACGGCGTGGACCTGGTCGAGGAGCAGATCAACATCGCCTTCGGCGGCAAGCTGCGCTTCAACTGCGGCGACACCCAGCCGTTTCTGCACGCCATGCAGCTGCGCATCAACTGCGAGGACCCCAAAAACGGCTTCTCGCCCAACGCCGGGCTGATCGCCCGCTACCTCTCGCCCGGCGGCCAGGGCATCCGCCTGGATTCCTGCCTGTCGGCCGGCTACGAATTCCCGACCCAGTACGATTCCGCCGGCGCGCTGCTCATCTCCTACGGCCGCAACTGGCCCAAGGTCGTGGCCGTCATGGAGCGGGCCCTTCGCGAGTACATCATCGGCGGGCTCAAGACGACCATCCCCTTCCACCGCCAGATCCTGCGCAACCCGGACTTCAACAAGGGCGAGTTCGACACCAAGTTCATCAGCGCCAACCCGTACCTGCTCAACTACCTGGACGAGGAGCCCGAGGCGCTGCGCCTGTCCTGTCTGGTGGCCGACATCACGGCCCGGGGCTACAACCCCCACGTCATGCTCGGCAAGTACCGGGGGCGCGGCGACTACCGCCTGGGCCGGTTCAAGCCCTACCTGCCCGACGCCGATTTCCGCAAGCACGAGAGCCCCTATCCGCGCGGCGACCGCCAGGGCATCCTCGACGTGGTGCGCGATTCCGGCAAGGTCCATTTCGTGGACACCACCTGCCGCGACATCACCCAGTCCAACAGCGGCAACCGCTTCCGCCTGGCCGAGGACGAGCTGGTCGGCCCCTACCTCGACAACTGCGGCTTCTTCTCGCTGGAAAACGGCGGCGGCGCGCACTTCCACGTGGCCATGATGGCCAACATGACCTACCCCTTCACCGAGGCGGCGGAGTGGAACCGGTTCGCGCCCAAGACCCTCAAGCAGCTCCTTATCCGCTCGACCAACGTGCTCGGCTACAAGCCCCAGCCGCGAAACCTCATGCGGCTTACCGGCGAGATGATCTGCGAGCACTACGACGTCATCCGCTGCTTCGACTTTCTCAACCACATCGACAACATGTATCCCTTCGCCGAGGTCGCCCTGTCGCGCCCCGGCGTCATCTTCGAGCCGGCCATCTCGTTTTCCTACGCCAAGGGCTTCGACGTGGAGCACTACCTCGGCGTGCTCGAGGCCATCCTGGACCAGGTGGCCAAGGCCGGCGGCATGACCAAGGCCAAGGCCGCCAAGAGCATCATCCTGTGCCTCAAGGACATGGCCGGCATGTGCCCGCCGCGTTTCGTGAGGGCCATGGTGGCCGCCATCCGCAAAGCCTACCCCGAGCTCGTGCTCGACTACCACCGCCACTACACCGACGGCCTGTTCGTGCCGGCCGTGGGCGCGGCGGCCGAGGCCGGCTGCCACATCGTGGACACGGCGCTGGGCGCCTCGGTGCGCTGGTACGGCCAGGGCGAGGTGCTCGGCACCGCCGCCTACATCGAGGAGGACCTCGGCGTGCCCGTGGCCCTGACCAAGGCCGACAAGGACATGATCCGCAGCGCCAACTTCGTGCTCAAGCAGGTCATGCCCTATTACGACCGCTATACCGCCCCGTACTTCCAGGGCATCGACTACGACGTGGTGGGCCATGCCATGCCCGGCGGCGCGACGTCCTCGTCCCAGGAAGGGGCCATGAAGCAGGGCTACATCCACCTTTTGCCCTACATGCTCCAGTTCCTGGCCGGCACCCGCAAGATCGTGCGCTACCACGACGTCACCCCGGGCTCCCAGATCACCTGGAACACGGCGTTTCTGGCCGTGACCAGCGCCTACAAGGCCG
The DNA here is from genome assembly GCF_029978005.1 of Solidesulfovibrio sp. Lineage (GTDB taxonomy): Bacteria > Desulfobacterota > Desulfovibrionia > Desulfovibrionales > Desulfovibrionaceae > Solidesulfovibrio. Next base: position 7,224 of record NZ_JARKOZ010000132.1, read on the forward strand.
GCGGCGAGCGGGCGGTCAGGGACATGCTCGAAGTGCTCGAAGCGGTCTCGCAAAATTGCGACGAGTGCCTGACCCAGGCCGCCAAGCACGACCGGCTGCTGCTCTACGCCAACTGCAACGACGCCTTCCGCAACCTGCTGCTCGGCAAGTTTGGCAAGATGCCCCTTGGTTTTCCGCCGGACTGGGTCTATGAGAGCGCCTTTGGCGCGGACTGGAAGCAGGCCGTGGCCGAGCGCACCGAGGACTCGCCCCTGGACAGCCTGGGCGAAGCCGACATGGAGGCCGAGATGGCTTCCCTGACCAAGCAGATCGGCCGCGAGCCCACCAACGAGGAGTTCGTGCTCTACCTCAACCATCCGGGCGACGCCCTCAAGACCATCGAATTCCGCAAGAAGTTCGGGGACCCCAACAAGCTGCCCCTGGACGTCTGGTTCGAGGGCCTGGAGCCGGGCGAGGAGCTGCTCTTCTCCGACAGCCAGGGCAAGCCGCACCACATGGCCATCATGAACATCTCCCAGCCCGACGTCAGCGGCGCGGCCACCGTGCGCTACGTGCTCGACTCGGAGATCCTGACCCACCAGGTGCAGATCGCCGCGCCCCAGGGCGGGGCCGCGCCCAAGGTCGAAATGGCCGATCCGAAGAACCCCTACCATGTGGGCGCGCCGGTTTCCGGCGACCTCTGGGTCATGCAGGTCAGCCCCAACGACTACGTCAAGGCCGGCGAGGAGCTCTTCAACATTTCGGTCATGAAGCAGGAAAAATCCGTGTCGTCGCCCATCGACGCCACGGTCAAGAGGGTGCTTAAAAGCGCCGACTACGCCAACGATCGCAAGATGGTCCCGGTTAAGGAAGGCGAGCTGCTCGTGGAGCTCGGCCCCGTGACGAAGGACTGTCCGTCCTGCCGTCAGCCGGTAGCCGACGAACATTACAAGTATTGCCCCAACTGCGGCGAACAGGTTTAGATTTCGCCACGAACATCGAACGGCGGCCGGCAGACGGAACCCGCCGCCGACCCGGAAGAGACAAGGAGGGGAGAATGGCCAAGAACAACGCCAAGGATACGCCGCGCCAGGAGGACGCCACGTCCGCCACGCCCGCCAAGAAGGGAGACGCGGCCCTCGATACCGCCACCACGCTCATCCTCACCGGGGCCGACATCGTCGGCATCGGCGAAGAGGCCGAGATTCTCGTCGGCGGCAAGAACTACAACACGGCGCTCATCAGCCAGATCGCCGGCATCCGCGCGCCCCAGTTTCGGGCCGTGTCCTCCGTGGCCTTCCATCGGGTGCTCGACGAGACCAAGGTCAATGCGGCGCTGATCCGCGAGGTGGTCAACGACGGCTACCGCCGGGTCAACTGGAACGACGAGGAAGTCAACAGCGATCCCGAGTACGTGAAAAACCTCGTGCGCGACCTGGCCGAAGAGGCCAGGACCAAGATCGCCGACGCCCCGGGCTCCTCCATCAAGCTGCGCACCTTCATCAACAACGTGGTCGAGGGCTTCGCCACCTCCCCCGAAGGCATCGACCAGCTGCGCAAGCGTTCCGTCCTCGTCCAGGTCGCCATCCTCTCCGTCGACATGCCGGCCGGGGTCCGCGAGGCCGTGTCCAGCGCCTACAACGACATCTGCCGCGACGCCGGACTCGAGGACGTGCCCGTGGCCGTGCGCTCCTCGGCCGCCGGCGAGGACAGCCGCAAGAAGGCCTTCGCCGGCCTCCAGGACACCTATCTCAACATCGTGGGCGCGGCCCATGCGGTCAAGGCCTACCAGTGGGACTGCGCCTCGGCCTACAACCTGCGCTCCATGACCTACCGCCGCGAGGCCATCCTCGACGCCGTGGCCCTGGCCGAACGCACCGGCGACGACGCCATCGCCGAGACGGCCAAGCAGGAATGGGCCATCGAGAACACGTCGCTGTCCGTGTGCATCATGCGCATGATCAACCCCGTGATCTCGGGCACGGCCTTCGCCGCGGACACGGCCACCGGCTGCCGGGGCACCTCGCGCAACGACCTGGTGTCCATCGACGCCAGCTACGGCCTCGGCGAGGCCGTGGTCGGCGGCATGGTCACCCCGGACAAGCTCTTCGTCTTCCAGCGCGACGACGGCTCCGAGGTCGTCATCCGCAACATGGGCTACAAGGACAAGAAGATCGTCTACGATGACAAGGAAGGCGGCACCAAGCTCGTCAAGGTCTCCGACGAGGAGGCCTACCGCTGGGCCCTGTCCCTGGCCCAGGCCGAGGAGGTCGCCCGGGGCGTGCGCGCGATAAGCGTCGCCTACGGCGGCTGCATCATGGACACCGAGTTCTGCATCGACCAGTCCGACCGGCTCTGGTTCGTGCAGGCCCGGCCCGAGACCCGCTGGAACGAGGAGCTCGAACGCCACCCCCACACCATCTTCATGCGCCGCATGGAGGTGGACAAGAAGGCCGTGGCCGCGGCCGAGGTCATCCTCGAGGGCAACGGCGCCTCGCGCGGCGCGGGCCAGGGCATGGTGCGCTTCCTGCGCTCGGCCCTGGAGCTCAACAAGATCCAGAAGGGCGACATCCTGGCCGCCGAGCGCACCGACCCGGACATGGTGCCGGGCATGCGCGTGGCCTCGGCCATCCTGGCCGACGCCGGCGGCGACACCAGCCACGCCGCCATCACCTCCCGCGAACTCGGCATCCCGGCCGTCATCGGCATCCAGCGCGCCGAGACCCTGCGTTCCCTGGACGGCCAGTACGTGACCGTGGACGGCTCGCGCGGCTGCGTCTACCGGGGGCTTCTGCCCCTGCAGGAAGTCGGCGGCGAGATGGACCTGTCCCAGCTTCCCAGCACCAAGACCAAGGTCGGCCTGATCCTGGCCGACGTGGGGCAGGCCCTTTTCCTGTCGCGGCTGCGCAACATCCCCGATTTCGAGGTGGGCCTTTTGCGCGCCGAGTTCATGCTCGGCAACATCGGCGTCCATCCCCAGGCCCTGGAGGCCTACGACAACGGCACCCTGCCGGCCCTGATCGACAGCAAGGTCAAGGAGCTCGACGCCAAGCTGACCAAGATCGTGCGCGAGCAGCTGGCCGCCGGGTTCATCAACGTGCAGATCAAGCTGCGCGGCTACGTCGGGCTCATCACCGGCCTCGCCGCCGAGCTCGACGCCCTGGCCGACCACGCCGGCGCGCGCGGCACCGACGAAGTCATGGCCGTGCACCGCCAGATCCGGGATCTCGAGAAAAAGCTCGACCACCACCTGGAAGAGGTCACCCGCCGCCTGGACCTGCTCAAGACTTCGGCCGACCTGGCCACCCACGTGGCCATCATCCTCGGCTACTGGGACGAACTCCAGGAAAAGGCCACCGATCCCGACGCGGTCAAGCGCCGCTACGAGATCAAGGCCCGCATCGAGGAACGCGTGGCGGCCGTGGCCGAAGAGCCCATGGTCAAGGACACCCTGTCCAAGATCGCGGCCATGCGCCAGGAAGTGGCCCGCCAGGTAGGCATCAAGGGCCAGATCGACGACCTCCTGGGCCTTTTGGCCAAGATTCGCAAGCAGCTCTTCTCCCGGGGATTTCGCAGCGGCAAGGAACTCTACGTCCAGACCCTGTCCCAGGGCCTGGGGCTTTTCGCCATGGCCTTCCACGGCAAGCCCATCCTCTACCGCACCACGGACTTCAAATCCAACGAGTACCGGAACCTCCTCGGCGGCAACCTCTTCGAGGCCCTGGAGGACAACCCCATGCTCGGCTACCGCGGCGTGTCGCGCAACATCCACGACTGGGAGATCGAGTCGTTCAAGCTCGCGCGCGGCATCTTCGGCGGCAAGAACCTGCACATCATGCTGCCCTTCGTGCGCACCGTGGAGGAGGCCACCTCCATGAAGCGCTACCTCGAGCGGGTGCACAAGCTCTCCTCCGGCGACGAGGGGCTCAAGATGTTCATCATGTCCGAGATCCCGAGCAACGCCATCCTGGCCAAGCAGTTCATCCAGGAGTTCGACGGCTTCTCCATCGGCTCCAACGACATGACCCAGATGGTGCTCGGCACCGACCGCGACAACCCGGCCCTGCGCCACATCTACGACGAGGAGGACCCGGCCGTGGTCTGGGCCCTGCTCGTGACCATCTTCGCCGGCCAGAAGTACGGCAAGAAGGTGGGCTTCTGCGGTCAGGGCGTTTCCAACAGCGTGATCCTGCGGGGGCTGGTCGCCATCGCCGGCATCGTGTGCGCCTCGGTCGTGCCCGACACCTACTACCGCACCAAGTTCGACATGGCCCACGTGGAGGCCGAGGAGATCCCGGTCAGCCGCCTGGGCGAATGGCTGGGCATCCAGCACCTGGAGCGCCTCAAGGGCGTGCTGCGCGACAACAAGTACGAGCACATCGCCAAGAAGTACGACACCGCCGCGGACATCAAGGACTGGTACGACGGCGAGCTGACCCGCCTGGCCGAGCAGCTCCGGGAGAACCTGGAGAGTCCCAAGGCCTACTTCTACCGGCAGGAGATGGAGGCTTTCCGCCGCCTTTTCCACAAGCCGGTGCTGTACGCCACCTGGGACTGGCCGGGCACGGTCTACGACGCCCTGCGTCAGGCCGGCTTCGACTCCTTCAAGGACCAGGCCGAGGCCCTGGCCGCGCAGCGCCTGAAGAAGTGGTAGGGCGCGGACGGAAAGGAAACAGGAAGAAGCCTCCGGCGGGGGGGGGGGGGGGGGGGGGGGGGGGGGGGGGGGGGGGGGGGGGGGGGGGGGGGGGGGGGGGGGGGGGGGGGGGGGGGGGGGGGGGGGGGGGGGGGGGGGGGGGGGGGGGGGGGGGGGGGGGGGGGGGGGGGGGG
>NZ_JARKOZ010000133.1 GCF_029978005.1 Solidesulfovibrio sp.
CCCCCCCCCCCCCCCCCCCCCCCCCCCCCCCCCCCCCCCCCCCCCCCCCCCCCCCCCCCCCCCCCCCCCCCCCCCCCCCCCCCCCCCCCCCCCCCCCCCCCCCCCCCCCCCCCCCCCCCCCCCCATGGAGCATCGCATGCAGTTACGTGGGACAACGATATTGGCCGTGCGCACGGACGCCGGCGTGGCCGTGGCCGGGGACGGGCAGGTGACGCTCGGCCAGGCCGTGGCCATGAAGCACGGCGCGCGCAAGGTGCGCCGCATCTACAAGGACCGGGTGGTGATCGGCTTTGCCGGCTCCACGGCCGACGCCTTCACGCTCTTCGAGCGCTTCGAGGCCAAGCTGGAGGAATTCGGCGGCAATCTGGTGCGGGCCAGCGTGGAGCTGGCCAAGGACTGGCGCAAGGACAAGTACCTGCGCCGCCTGGAGGCCATGCTCATCGTGGCCGACGCGACCAATGTGCTGCTGCTTTCCGGCAACGGCGACGTGATCGAGCCCGACGACGGCGTGGCCGCCATCGGCTCGGGCGGCCCCTACGCCCTGGCCGCCGCCCGGGCGCTCTTGCGCCACACGGACATGCCTCCGCGCGAGATCGTGGAAAAGGCCATGGCCATCGCCGCCGAAATCTGCGTCTACACCAACGACCGCATCGTGGTGGAGACCATCGACCGCGCCTAGCAGGCGCGCTTCATACAGAGTCATGGAAGGAGCAGGCATGCACGCCAGTCTGACGCCTCGGGAGATCGTTTCCGAGCTCGACAAGTACATCATCGGCCAGAAGGACGCCAAGCGCATGGTGGCCATCGCCATGCGCAACCGTTGGCGTCGCCAGCAGATCGACCCGGCGCTGCGCGACGAGGTCGCGCCGAAGAACATCATCATGATCGGCCCCACGGGCGTGGGCAAGACCGAGATCGCCCGGCGGCTGGCCAAGCTGGCCGGGTCGCCGTTTTTCAAGGTCGAGGCCACGAAGTTCACCGAGGTGGGCTACGTGGGGCGCGACGTGGAATCCATGGTGCGCGACCTCATGGAGATCGGGGTCAACCTCGTTCGCAAGGAGGAGCAGGACCGGGTGGCGGCCAAGGCGGAGAAAAACGCCGAGGAGCGCCTGCTGGACCTGCTGTTGCCCGAGTCCCAGCGCGGCGGGGCCAACCCCATCCCCATGCCGGCCGCCCTGGAGGCCCCGACTCCGACGCCGCCCGGCGACGGGCCGGCGAGCACCCGCGACAAGCTGCGCAAGCTCTGGCGCGAGGGCAAGCTCGACGACCGGATCGTGCCCGTGGAGGTGTCCGTGCCCGCGCCGCAGGTGGAGATCATGTCCATGCCGGGCATGGAGGACATGGGCTCGCAGTTCAAGGACATGTTCTCCAAGGTGTTCCCCCAGCGCAAGAAGACCCGCAACATGCGGGTGCGCGACGCCTACGAGGTGCTCTTGCAGGAGGAGACCGACCGTCTGGTGGACATGGACAAGGTGTCCGAGGCGGCCAAGGAACGCGTGGAACAGACGGGCATCATCTTCATCGACGAGATCGACAAGATCTGCGGCAAGCAGGGCGGCGGCAGCGGCCCGGACGTCTCCCGCGAGGGCGTGCAGCGCGATTTGCTGCCCGTGGTCGAGGGCTGCGTGGTCAACACCAAGTACGGCATGGTGAAAACCGACCACATCCTCTTCATCGCCGCCGGGGCGTTCCATTTCTCCAAGCCGTCGGACCTCGTGCCGGAGCTGCAGGGTCGTTTTCCGCTGCGCGTGGAGCTTCGGGCGCTGACGGCCGAGGATTTCTACCGTATCCTCACCGAGCCGCGAAACGCCCTGACCGTGCAGTACACGGCGCTGCTCGGCACCGAGGGCGTGACCCTGACCTTCACGGACGAGGCCCTGCGCGAGGTGGCGGAGTTCGCCCGCCGGGTCAACGAGGAGACCGAAAACATCGGCGCGCGCCGGCTCTACACCATCATGGAGAAGATCCTGTCCGACCTGTCGTTTTCTGCCTCGGACCAGGGCGGCCAGACCGTGGTGGTGGACCCGGCCTACGTGCGGGACAAGCTCGTCGACGTGGCCGAAGACCGCGACCTGTCCCGCTACATCCTGTAACCAACCGTTGGAGGACGGCCCATGGAACGCGAGCACGCCAAAGCCCGGCTGCTGCTGGAGGCACTGCCGTACATCCGCAAGTTTTTCGGCAAGACGGTGGTCATCAAGTACGGCGGCCACGCCATGGTGGACGAGGCCCTGCAGAAGAGCTTCGCCCTCAACGTCATCCTGCTCAAATACATCGGCATCAACCCGGTCATCGTCCACGGCGGCGGGCCGCAGATCGGCCAGATGCTCAAGCAGCTCAACATAACCAGCGAGTTCCGCCAGGGCCTTCGCGTCACCGACGACGCCACCATGGATGTGGTGGAGATGGTGCTCGTGGGCAAGGTCAACAAGAACATCGTCAACCTCATCAACTTAAACGGCGGCGCGGCCGTGGGTCTGTCCGGCAAGGACGGCAAGCTCATCTCGGCGCGCAAGCTCGAAATGGTGCTGGAAAAAGACGACGCCCCGCCCGAGATCATCGACCTCGGCAAAGTGGGCGAGGTCACGGGCATCAACACGGGGCTGATCACCACGCTGCTCGGGGAGGGTTTCATCCCGGTCATCGCGCCGGTGGGCGTGGACGAGAAGGGCGAGACCTACAACATCAACGCCGACACCGTGGCCGGGGCCGTGGCCGGCGCGCTCGGGGCCAAGCGGCTGGTGCTTTTGACCGACGTGGCCGGCGTGCTGGATGCGGACAAGAACCTCATCTCGTCGCTCGACATCGTGGAAGCCTCCCAAGCCATGGCCTCGGGCGTGCTGACCGGCGGCATGATCCCCAAGGTCACCTGCTGCATGGAGGCCGTGGACGCGGGCGTGGAAAAGGCCCACATCCTGGACGGCCGGGTGGAGAACTGCATCATTTTGGAGTTCTTCACCAACTCCGGCATCGGCACGGAAATCGTCTGCAAGCGGTGCATGCTGTAGGCGGCTTGCGATAGTAGCTGGGGGGTGCCTTCGGCGGCCAGGAGGGGCCGAGGGCCCCTCCTGGACCACCCCAAAGGGGGGCGCTTGCCTGCTTGCAACGAAGCGGGCAAGCGCGTCATTGCGACGAGTCGTCGAGGAAAAAATCTTTCGAGTCGTAACCGGTAAGGGAGTCCAGAGGGCGATAGCCCTTTGGCCGCCGGAGGCGTTCCCCCTCCATCCCCCGCAGCGCTCCTACCAGCGGCCCGGCATGGCCGGCAGCCAGGATTCGGACAGGTACTTGTGGAAATCCCGGCCCACCTGCCACAGGCGCGTCAGGCGGCCCTCGATGACGATGGAGCGCGGGCGCGGCCGCAGATGGCGGTAGTGGCGCGGCAATTGGAAGCGGTTGTTTTTTGACAGCACCACGTCCATCTCCCTGTCCCGGTCGCGCACGACCAGGGCTTCGGGGAAAAAGACCGTGCTCTTGAGCCGCTTGGAGAACGTGTCGAACAGCGTGGCATGGATGGCGGAAAAGGGCTCGGCCGAAAGCCGGGCCGTGGGAGCGGCCACGTTCTCGTTGGCCACGAAGGCCACCGGCCCGTCGGGCAGGCCGGCATAGGCCGCGCTCTCCCGGGCGTCGGCCACGCGCACCTCGCCGAGGCCCAGGGAGTCGAAAAGCAGCCGCGTGCGGGCGGCGATCTCCGGGTCGATGTCGATGCCGAAAAGCCGGGTTTCGGCCACGCCGTTGCGCTTGGCCTGGAACCAGGCGGCGGCCAGCAGCACGCCCGTTCCCGTGCCGCAGTCGAAGCCCAGAAACGGGTCCTGGACCTGGGACGGCGGCAGGGGCCTGTTGGCCACGGAACGGAAGATGTGGGCCGTGCGCGGCAGGTCCGTCAGCATGCGCAGGGAAAAGGCGCTGTACTCCCCGGCCAGCGGCACCGCGCCGTCCGGGCCCTCCTGGGACCAGAGGTCGTAAAACCGCCCGAGCTGCGTGCAGATCTCCGGCAGGGGCACGGCATGGGCCTCGGAGCCGGGATACAGGGAGGCGTAGAAGAATTTCAGCAGCAGGCTCAGAATGTCCGCGTCGGCCATGGGCGCTGCGGGGTGGGACAGACGCGCGAAGTCGTCCCGCAACGGCCCGGGACGGAAAAGCTCGCGGGCGATGACGGGTTCCCGACCGATCCTCGCGTCGAACCGCCTTGACGGCGAGGTGGTGGCGGCGTCGTTGATTCGCGGCATGGGCGCTCCTTCCTTGGAATCGTGGTCCGGACCCGGCGGCAAAAATCTCCAGGTCGGCGTAACCCATGCAGGTTTGATGCCGTCACGGCCGTTCGCCGGCCCGAGGTTGAGCCCCGCCGGCAAAAGGCGTAAGGCACCACGCGTGCTCAGACATACCTTCGTACACCTGCCCGGCCTCGGCCCGTCCACGGAAAAACGCCTCTGGGCCGCCGGCATCCATACCTGGGACGATTTCCTCGACGCCAAAACGCCGCCGCTCGGGTCCGTCAAGGTCCCCATGTGGCGCGACGAACTGGCCGCCTCCAAGGAACGCCTGGCCGCCGGCGACGCCGACTACTTCGGCGTGCGCCTGCCGCCGGCCGAGAACTGGCGGCTCTTCTTCGACTTCCGCGAGCACCTCGCCTGCGTGGACATCGAAACCGACGGCACGCCCAAAAACGAAGTCACCGCCGTCTCCCTCTACGACGGCATCGACACCGTGCGCACCTACGCCCACGGGAAAAATCTGCACGACTTCGCCGACGACATCCTGGAGAAAAAGGTCCTCGTCACCTTCAACGGCCGCTGCTTCGACGCCCCGGTGCTCAAGTCGCACCTGGGCGCGACCCTGCCCAAGGCCCACATCGACCTGCGCAACGTGCTCACCGGAATCGGCATCAAGGGCGGGCTCAAGAAGTGCGAGCTCCACTACGGCGTGGACCGGGGCGACCTGACCGGCGCGGACGGCTACTTCGCCGTGGTCCTGTGGCGCGAATACGTCAAAACCGCCGACCCGGCCCTCATGGAGACGCTGCTCGCCTACAACGCCGCCGACGTGCTGGCCCTGCCGGTCCTGCTTGCCCACGCCGTCAACGACCTGCTCGAACAGACGCCCTTCGCCGACCGCTACCGCCTGGACATCCCCCGGCCGGGCGTCAATCCCCACGTCCCGGACCCCCGCGTCCTGCGCCGCCTGGCCTGGGCGTTCTCACGGAAATAGCAGGGCGCTGCCCTGCACCCGCCAGGGCGTTGCCCTGGACCCATCGGGGCTTTGCCCCGAACCCCACCGGGGGGCATGATGCCCCCCGGACCCCCTCGTCGGCGTGGTTGGGCGGGAGGGCAGAGCGTCACCGGGAGGTCGTCGCGCAGCGGACCGAAGATGGGGGCGGAATTTTCCCTGCCGCTGCCGCCGCTGACGCGGCCGGCTCGGCAGGGCAATTTCCGCCCCCAGGCCGTCGCCCCTGCGGGGCGAGATTTAAAGGAATTTTACTGACCTAATCTTAAA
>NZ_JARKOZ010000136.1 GCF_029978005.1 Solidesulfovibrio sp.
CCCAAAAACTTTTAAAGGGGGGTTCTGGCTATTTCGGAAAAAGAGAACCGGGCCTAGCGTGTTGTCGTGGCCCTGTCCACCCCTTTGGGCGAGGGGGTCCGGGGGGCATCATGCCCCCGGCCGCCGGAGGCGCTCTTCTCTTCCCAATTAATGCCGAAACGACCTCTGCCCGGTGAACACCATGGCCACCTGCGGCGAGGCCTCGTTGCAGGCGGCCACGACCTCGGTGTCGCGGATGGAGCCGCCGGGCTGGGCGATGGCCGTCACGCCCGCGCCGATGCACAGGTCCACGCCGTCGCGGAACGGAAAGAAGCCGTCGGAGACCACCACGGACCCGACGAGGCCGCCGTTGGTCGCCTCGGTTTTGGCCCGGACGTCGGCCAAAAGCTTGGCCGCCTCGGGGTCGGCCTTGGCTTTAAGCGTCAGTTCGTAAAGCGACAGGTTGCAGGCGGCGAAGGCCAGGCCGTCGGCGTACTTGGTCTTGGCCTTGTGGATGGTCAGCTCCACCACGCCCACGCGGTCCTGCTCGCCCGTGCCGATGGCCACCGTCGCGCCGTTTTTGACGAAGATGACCGAGTTGGAGGTGACGCCGGCTTCCACCGCCCAGGCGAACAGCAGGTCCTCGGCCTCCTTGTCGGACGGCCCGCGGGCGGTGACGGTGGTGCCGGCCTTGTCCGTGGCCGTGGCCGGCAGGAAGTCCGCGGCGGAAAGGATGCGGTTGCGGAAGGAGAACTGGAGCACCAGGCCGCCGTCGGCCAGGGATTTGACGTCGAGGAACGGCTGGCCCACCAGCTTGTCCAGCTGGGCCAGGCCCGGCAGGCGGAAGATGCGCAGGTTCTTTTTCGATTTGAGGATCGCCAGCGCCTCGGGCTCGTAGTCCGGGGCGGCCACCACCTCGAAATACACGGCGTTGATCTTCTCGGCCGTGGCCGCGTCCAGGGTGCGGTTGACCACGATGGCCCCGCCGAAGGCGGCGATGCGGTCGGCGGAAAAGGCGGCCTCGAAGGCGGCGCAAAGCCCGGCGTCGGACCAGGCCGCGCCGCAGGGGTTGTTGTGCTTAAGAATCACGGCCGCCGGCTTTTTCGTCAGATACTGCAGGATATTGACGCCGTTATCCACGTCGGTCAGGTTGGTCTTGCCCGGGTGCTTGCCCGACTGGAGCAGATGCTCCTCCGTGGCGGCGCACACCAGCCCGTCGCCGGGACCCCGGAACTCCACGCCGCCGAGCGACAGGCGACCGGCCGTCGGCGCGTAGAGCGCGGCGGGCTGGTCGGGATTCTCGCCGTAGCGCAGCCCCTTTTCCTCGCCGTCGATGGTCCAGGTCCGCTTGGCGAAGGTCAGTTCGGCCTCGCCGAGCCGGATGACGAGTTCGGTCGGAAAGGGGTCCTCGACCATGGTGGTGTACATTTTCTTGAGGTCGCTCATGGCGTGCGCTCCTTGGGTGACGTGCGAAGCGTTGCCTAGCACAGCCGGCGACCCTCGGCAATTTGCATTTGGAAGCCCGTGGCGTTTCTGCTAACAAGGCCTGTCCGCCGCATCGACGGCAGCATATCGTGTGGACAAGGAACGGTCGTGGAACAGGTGCTTTTGAAAATGGCCAGGCAGCTTCGCGCCTTCGACGAGGCTTCGCTCATGGCCCTTTGGGACAAGTACGCCGAGGCGGTGGGCCGGTTCGAGCCGTCGCACCGCTGGGAAGAGTCGGTCCTGGTCCTGGCCATGATCCAGGGGATGCGCTTCAAAAATCAATTGTTCAACCATCATTGGGCCGAAGGCCGACAGCCGGGACACCCCGCCGCGCCCGAGGCGGCCGCCGACGCGACCACCCAGGCGACGCCGGAACCCGCCGCGCTGCAGCCCGAAACGCAACCGGCGCAAACCACACCCCGTCGGGGCAAGGTTCTCGCGTTTCGACCCAAGGATACAGGGGAGTCATAGGCCATGGGCGAATACCGCAACCAGCAGGCCGCCGGCGCCGGCCGGGGCATCGTCATCCACGGAGCCCAATGGGGCGACGAGGGCAAGGGCAAGATCGTCGATCTGCTCACCGAATCCGCCAAGGCCGTGGTCCGCTTCCAGGGCGGCAACAACGCCGGCCACACCCTGGTCGTGGCGGGCGAAAAGACCATCGTCCACCTCATGCCCTCCGGCATCCTCCACGACGGCACCACCTGCCTCATCGGCAACGGCGTGGTCCTCGACCCGGAAGTGCTGTGCCGCGAAATGGACACCCTGGCCGCCAAGGGCGTGAACGTCACTCCCGAACGGCTCATGATCTCGCGCAAGACCCACGTCATCATGCCCTACCACCGGCTGCTCGACGGCGCGCGCGAAACCCTGCGGGCCGGCGGCAAGATCGGCACCACCGGGCGCGGCATCGGCCCCTGCTACGAGGACAAGATGGCCCGCATCGGCATCCGCGCCGGCGACTTCGCCGACCCGGAACTGCTGGTCAAAAAGATCGCCCAGGCGCTGGTGGAGAAAAACACGCTCTTCACCAAGCTCTACGACATGCCCGCCCTGGACCCCGGGGCCGTGGCCGAAGGCATCGCCCCGGTGGCCAATCGCCTGCTGCCCTACCTCGGCGACGTGTCCAGCGTCATCCAGAAGACCCTGGCCACGGGCGGCGACGTGCTCTTCGAAGGCGCCCAGGGCACCCACCTCGACATCGACCACGGCACCTACCCCTTCGTCACCTCGTCCAACACCGTCTCCGGTCAGGCGGCCGCCGGCAGCGGCTGCTCGCCGGACGTGCTGGGGCGCGTCGTGGCCGTGGTCAAGGCCTACACCACCCGCGTGGGCTCGGGCCCCTTCCCCACCGAACTCTTCGGCACCATCGGCGACTACCTCCAGGAAAAAGGCGGCGAATACGGGGCAACCACCGGCCGCAAGCGCCGCTGCGGCTGGCTCGACCTCGTGCTGCTGCGCGAATCCGCCCGCCTCTCCGGCCCGACCGACATCGCGCTCACCAAGCTCGACGTCTTAAGCGGCCTCTACGAAATCAAAATCTGCATCGGCTACCGCTACAAGGGCAAAATCCACGAATACCCGCCCCAGGAAGAAGGGGCCCTCGAACACGTTGAGCCGGTCTACGAGACCATGCCCGGCTGGGAAGAAGACCTCTCCGGCATCACCGCCTGGGAAGACCTGCCGCTGGCCGCGCGCGAATACGTTTCGCGCATCGAACAGTCGCTCAAGACCACCTGCTCCATCCTCTCCGTCGGCCCGGATCGCAAGCAGACGATCATCAGGGGATAGAGGATCGGGAAAGAGGAAGATGCTCCGGCGGCCGGGGGGCGTCATGCCCCCCGGCTCCCCTCGATAGGGGCGGATGAAAGGTTGCGGGAACGCCGGGCCGATTTCGGCACCCCATATCCGGCCTCCCGCCCGCCAGCCGATCTCCCGACTCCGGCCTTAAATCGCCGCGCCGTGATCGAGAAAGGTATGGAAGCTGACGGGCGTGACGTAAGCGGTCTGTCCTTCGGTCAGGCCCAGTTCCTCTCTGTGCTTATGGCTGATGTCCGCGTGGTGCTCCGTGCCGTCGGCTTCGAGCAGCAGGATCTTGACCGACGGGCCGGCCGAGAGGATGCGCGCCACCCGGGCCTGCACCGAGCTTTCCGCCGTGGCCGTCAGGGATATTTCCACCTCATGGGGCCTGGCCAGGAGGCGCAGGCCGTTGCTCCTCGGGGCGGCGGGGTCGGCACCCGTGCCGTTGCGGCCATGGAACAGATTCACCTTTCCCAGGAAGCGCAGCACGAATTCCGAGGCGGGCTTGTGGAACACCTCGTCGGGAGTGCCGATCTGCTCCACCCGCCCCTGCCGCATGATGACCACGACATCGGCCAGCTCCAGGGCCTCTTCCTGATCATGGGTCACGAAAAGGGAGGTGACCTTGATTTCATTGTGCAGGCGACGCAGCCAGTTGCGCAGGTCCTGCCGGACGTTGGCGTCCAGGGCGCCGAAAGGTTCGTCGAGGAGCAGGACGCTCGGCTTGATGGCCAAGGCCCTGGCCAGGGCCACGCGCTGGCGCTGGCCGCCCGAAAGCTGCCAGGGCCGCCGGTTTTCAAGTCCGGTGAGCTGCACCAGGGCCAGCAGTTCGTTCACCTTGGCGGCGATTTCCCGTTTGGGCGGGCGGGCACGCCGGGGCAGGGAACGCAGGCCGAAGGCCACGTTCTCGAAGACCGTCATGGTGCGGAACAGCGCGTAATGCTGGAACACGAATCCCACTCGCCGCTCGCCCACGCCGCGGTCGGACACGTCTTGTCCGGCAAAAAGCACAGCCTTGCCCGGGACGGAATCAGCCTGTTCCAGACCGGCGATGATGCGCAACAGCGTGGTCTTGCCCGAGCCCGAAGGCCCGAGCAGCGCCACCAGCTTGCCGTCGGGCACGGTCAGGCTGACGTTGTCCAGGGCCCGAAACGAGCCAAACGCCTTTGAGATATTGCGGACTTCTATGCTCACGGGATCACTCCGACAGGGTGGCCGCCGTGGCCAGGGCAGCCTGGCGACGCTGCAAACGCTCCGCCAGGCTCCTGGCGACCAGGGCGGCCAGGCCAAGCAGGGTAAGCAGGGAGGCAACCGAAAAGGCGGCGGCGAACTGGTATTCGTTGTACAGGATTTCAACGGCCAGGGGCAGGGTGTTGGTCTGTCCGCGGATGTGGCCCGACACCACGGAGACGGCTCCGAATTCACCCATGGCCCGGGCGTTGCAGAGGATCACGCCGTACACCAGGGCCCATCTGACCCCCGGCAGGGTCACCCGCCAGAAGGTCCGCCAGCCACTGGCTCCCAGCAGCAGGGCGGCCTGTTCCTCGTCCGTGCCCTGGGCCTGCATGGCCGGGATGAGTTCCCGGGCCACGAAGGGGACGGTCACGAAGATCGTGACCAGGAAAATGCCGGGCACGGCGAATATGATGCGGATGTCGTGGGCCGCCAGCCAGGGGCCGAACAGGCCCTGCATGCCGAAAAGCAGGACGAAGGCCAGGCCGGCCACCACCGGCGACACGGAAAAGGGCAGATCGATCAGGGTGACGAGCAGGGTTTTGCCCGAAAAGGAGAACTTGGCCACGCACCAGGCCACCGCCAGGCCGAAGACCAGGTTGAGGGGCACGGCCACGCCGGCCGTGAGCAAGGTGAGCAGCATGGCCGACAGGGCGTCCGAATCGGTGATGCTGCGCCAGTACACGGCCGGGCCGCGGGCAAGCGCCTCGATGAAGACGCAAGCCAGGGGCAGCACCAGGAAGACGGTCAGGAACAGGACGGCGACTCCGATGAGGAGCCAGCGGACCGGATCGGAACCGGCCGAGGCCAGGCGACGGCCCTGGGCCATGGCTAGGCTCCTTCCCCGAAGTGCCGGGTGCTCCACCATTGCAGGATGTTGATGACCAACAGCAGGATGAACGAGAGGATGAGCATGACCAGGGCCAGGGCGGCGGCCCCGGCGTAATCGTACTGTTCGAGCTTGGTCAGGACGAGCAGAGAGGTGATTTCCGTGTGCATGGGCTTGTTGCCGGCGATGAAGACCACGGAGCCGTATTCGCCGACCCCGCGGGCGAAGGCCAGGGCGAAGCCGGTGAGCAGAGCCGGCAGCAGCGCCGGAAACACCACGCGAAAAAACGTGCGCAGCTTTCCCGCGCCAAGGCTGCCCGCCGCTTCCTCCAGTTCTGGATCGAGGTCCTCCAGGATCGGCTGGAGGGTGCGCACCACGAAGGGCAAGCCGATGAAGGTCAGGGCCAGGGCCACGCCAAGCGGCGTGTACGCCGCCTGGATGCCCGCGGCTTCGAGGTACCGGCCGATCCAGCCGTTCTTGGAATAAAGCGCGGTCAGGGCGATGCCGGACACGGCCGTGGGCAGGGCGAAAGGAATGTCCACCAGGGCGTCGGCCAGGCGACGGCCGGGGAACTCGTAACGGGTGAGCACCCAGGCCGTCACCAGACCGAAAACCGCGTTCGCCAGCGCCCCGGCCAGGGCGGCTCCCAGAGTCAGGCGGTAGGAGGCCATGACCCGCGGAGAGGCCACCGCCTGCCAGAATTGTCCGAAATCCATCCGGGAGGCCCACAAGGGAAACACCGCCAGGGGCAACAGGACCAGAAGCCCCATATAGGCCGTGGAATAACCCAGGGTCAGGCCGAAGCCGGGCAGGACCGAGGCGCGTGCGAAGTGAAGACGCATGGGAACTTTCCTGTTTCGCCGCTACTTGCCGGCCTTGGTAATCTGGTCGAACACGCCTCCGTCGGAGAAATGGACGCGTTGCACGTCGCGCCAGGTCCCGAACACCTCGCGGATGGTGGGCAGTTCCAGTTTCGGGAACCGGGCCAGATCCTCGGCAGCGGCGTGCTGGGGCAGCGAGGGACGATAGTAGTGCTTGGCCGCCAGGCGCTGGCCCTCGGGGGAGTAGAGGTATTCCAGATAGCCCTGGGCCAGGTCCACGCTGCCGTGCTTGTAGGCGAAGGTGTCCACCACGGCCACCGGCGGCTCGGCCAGGATGGACAGGGAGGGCACCACGATCTCGACCTTGTCGGCCCCGAGCTCGTTGATGGTCAGAAACGCCTCGTTCTCCCAGGCCAGCAGCACATCGCCCAGGCCCCGCTGGGCAAAGGTGTTGGTGGAGCCGCGGGCTCCGGTGTCCAGGATCGGCACATGGGTGAACAGTTCCGCCACGAACGCCTTGGCCTTGTTCTGGGCCGCCTCCACGGCCCGGGCCTGGGCCGGATCCTTGAGCCTGGCCAGATCGCCCAGTTCGCGCTTGAGCACGTAGGCCCAGGCGGCCAGGTAGTTCCAGCGCGCGCCGCCCGAGGTCTTGGGATTGGGCGTGATCACTTCGACCCCCCGCTTGGTCAGGTCCCCCCAGTCCTTGATGCCCTTGGGATTGCCCTTGCGCACCAGGAAGACGATGGTGGAGGTATACGGGGAGCTGGCGTTGGGGAGGCGGGCCTGCCACTGCGCGGGCAGGAGGTTGCCGTTGTCGTGGATGGCGTCGATGTCATAGGCCAGGGCCAGGGTGACCACATCCGCCTCCAACCCGTCGATGACCGAACGGGCCTGCTTGCTCGAGCCGCCGTGGGACTGGTTGATCACCACGGTATCGCCGGTCTTTCCCTGCCAGTACCTGCCGAACGCCTCGTTGAAGTCCCGATAGAATTCCCGGGTGGGATCATAGGACACGTTGAGGAGATGACGTTCGGCCGCGAAGGCGGGAATGGCGCCTGCCAGAGCCACGAACAACACGAGCATGCCAAGCCGCTTTCCGAATGCGCGCATGATGTCCTCCGTTAGTTCATTATTTCGGTCAAGTTAATGATATTAGCGTGGGCCCCATCCTGTCAAGCCGGTATCTCGCGGGCACGCGATATGATTGCGGGAGCCGGGGCACCGTGGTTCTCCCGGGGGAAACCCGGGCCTCTGGGGCAACGCGCCCGCCCGCGCCCCCGCATTGACGGCGCGCCGGGCATGTGAAAACATTCAAGGATTGACGCGCATGAGGCCTCGCGCCGCCCCTCCCGAGCCGCTCGGGGGTGCGGGGGCAGCCCCCCTGCCCCGGCAACGAACATCCAACCGCCGCATGGAGACACGCCGCAATGAACGCCGCCACATCCGCTTTCGGCGTCTCGCCGCGCCAGGCGCACGCGCTGGCCGGCCTGGACGCCCTGGCCCGGGCCGTGCCCCAAGCGGTGATCCTGGAGGGCGGCTCGGCCGAGGACCGCGCCGCGGCGGGGTTGTATTTCGCGGCCCGGCTCAATTGCCAGGCCGCGATGCCGCCTTGCGGGACGTGCGCCACGTGCTTGCAGATTCTGGAGAACGTGTTCCGGGATCTGCATTATTTCGACGGCGCGTCCGAAACGATCAAGGTGGACGCCATGCGCGAGGTGCGGCTGCTCGTGGGCGAGCCGCCGCGCGGGGTGGGCAAGCGCGTGATTCTGCTGGCCGAGGCTCAGGGATTGACCGAGGAGGCGGCCAACGCGCTTTTAAAGGCCATGGAGGAGCCCCGGCCCGGCAACGTGTTCGTGCTCCTCGCGCCGCAGCGGGAGCGGCTTTTCCCGACGCTGGTTTCGCGGTCTTTCGTCATGACCCTGGCCTGGCCGGACACGGCGGAACCGACGCCGTCCGGCGGCGACGACGATCCCTGGCCACTGCTGGACGGGCTGCATTCGTTTTGGCGTACGGGCCGGGGGTGGTTCACGGCTTCCAAGGGCCGGCCGTCGCGGGCCTGCGCCGAGCGGGTGCTGACGGAGCTGTCGCGGGAGCTGGCGGCGTTCCTGGCCGGCCGGCAGGACACGGAGCTCGGGGCCATGCTCGGCACGTGCCATGATCCGGACGTCCCTCGCCGCCTGGATCTGCTGCTCGCGGAAAGCCAGGAGGCGCTGATCCTGACGGTCAATCCGGCCGTTGTCCTGGACCGGCTGGCGACGCGGGCCTATCTATGGCTGCGCCGCTGAGGGCGCGCTCTTCCCTGGCAGGGTAGCCGACGATCTCGAAGCGCCGCCAGGGCGGATCGAGGGACTCGGCGAAGATTCTTGCCTCGTTGCGCAGTTCCAGGCGCAAAAAAAGCTGCCTGGCCGGAGCGTCGCGCAGATCGATTTCCGCCAACCGGCTGGTTTCATAGCTTTCGGGCGTCGCCACATCGGCATCCGTTCCGTACATGACCGTGGCATAATCCCCGTCCCGCCGGGACCAGCCCAGCAGCACGTAGCCGTTGATGGGCGGCGCGAGCTTGCGGAAAAGCGTCACCGAAACCTGATCGAGGGGCGTGTCGCTCTCCAGGCGCAGCACGAGTTCCGCCTGCGGCGCGCGCGTCATGTCCGGCATCAGTCCCTTGATGCGATTTCGTCCGTGCCCGGTGTCGATGGCCCAGGGCATGAGATTGCGGCTGCGCACCACGCCGACGCGAAGCGGTCCCTTTTCGATCGGCGCGATCCCGTTGTCGGTGAAACGGAGGTTCACCCGGATCGGGTCTTCGTAGCCGAAGGCCGGCCAGGCAGGTTCGACCGCGACTTCGATGCGCCCCTCCCGGCGCGTCACGCGCAGGGAATCGGCCACCGCGCCGGCCCAGATGGTGTTGCCGTCGCCATTGACGTGGGCGTTGCGGGGCAGCAGGAAGTACCGCTCGACCTTTTCGCCGGACATGGCCCGGAACTGCCGGGTCATATCCAGAACCGGGATGTCGTTGCTGCGGCAAAACGGCGCCAGGGCGGCGGCGGGCTGGTTCAGGTCCTCCCGGATTTGCGCGGCGTCCGGCGCGATGACGAACAGCAATTTTGCGCCGGACGCGGCCACGGCATCGCGAAATTCCAGAAGCGCCCGGCGGTAATTGTCCCACAAGCGCTCGGCGTCCGCGGCGGATCGCTCGGACAGGAGCCGGTTGCGATCGCGGAGCAAGGCCTGTTCGGCGGGCGTCGGGCGCAGGCGGTAGGAAGCGAACTCTCCGGTTTCGGTCCGGGAAGGCCCCTGGAACGCACCCATGGAACGCAACGCGCCGAAAAGGCCCGGCGCCCGCTCCCCCAGCCAGTCGTTGATCCGGCGCTGCACCGCTTCCAGGCCGAGGGCCTGTTCGAAGGCGTTGTAGTCGCCGCCCTGGCGCACCAGCAGGTCCTCCCGGAAAAACGATCCGGCCATGGCCTCCAGGTCGTTGATGTAGAATTGGAGAACGACCACGTCCGGGGCCAGGCGCGCCCCTTTTTCCCGATAGTAGGACAGCTCGTCGAAAAGGTCGTAGAAAGGCACCCCTGCGTTTATGACCTCGACGTCGACGCCGGGCAGACGCCTGGCCATGAGCGTCTCCAACTGGGCCGGGTACGCCACGGCGTCGTCGACGCCCACGCCGTAGGTGAAGGAGTCGCCCAGGCACAGGATGCGAAGCGAGCCCGGCTCGCGCCGGGCGGCGACGGGACGCGTCCCGCGAAATCCCTGGGCGTTGGTCGTGACCCGGTAGGGCAGGCCGGCGATTTCCCGGTCCGTGACGCGCAGCCGGGGCTCCAGGTCGCCAAGGACGTCGTCATATCCCCGGGGCTCCACGCGACGCTCGGGTCGCCCGCCGGCCAAGCCCCAGACGAGGGCCACGAGCAGGTGCGCCCCCAGGCACAGGCAAAAGACCAGGATGCCCGCCAGCCGGATGCGGTTGCGCGTTCCGTGAACCGCTTTCCAGGCCCTGTTGTCCATACGGCGAGCATAGTGGGCCTCGACGGAAATGACAAACGCCCGCCGCCGGGAAACCGGCGGCGGGCGTTTCGTGTATGGAAGGGGGCGACGGCTATTCGGCCGCGGCCTCCTCCTTTTTCTTTTTCTTGGGCACGCCCTGGAGGAAGATCGTCTGTTGCTCGGTGGCCACCGGACGGTGCTCCTTGGTCATGGACAGGCAGCTGGTGGGGCACACGTCCACGCACACGCCGCAGTACACGCAGGCCATGGCGTCGCAGGCCCAGGTGCCGGCCTTGTTGTCCACGGCGATGCACTGGGACGGGCACTTGATCATGCAGGTCCGGCAGAAGATGCATTCGTCTATGTTGCAGACGAGCGTCCCCCGGAACCCTTCGAAATGGCCCCGCACGGCGATGGGATACAGCCGGGTGGAGCTTTTCGTCAGCAGGTTCGTGACGACGTTCTTGGTCATGTTGAACATGGAAGGGCGCTCCTTTTTTTACCTTTCGGTGCAGCTGATGCAGGGGTCGATGGACAGCACGATCACCGGCACGTCGGCCAGCTCGCACCCCGGCAACATGGCCAGAAGCGGCGGGATGTTGGCGAAGGTGGGAGTGCGGATGCGCACGCGCTCCATGTTCTTCGAGCCGTTGCCCTTGAGGTAGTACATGAGCTCGCCGCGGGGCTGCTCCACGCGGGTGACGGCCTCGCCGTCGGGCTTGCCCTTGACCTTGGCGGCCACGAGGCCGGCGGGCAGGTCGAGGTTGGGCGGCGGCGCGGCGGCCAGGCGGTGGCGCTTGTCGCGGTTGTAGGCCTGCATGATGTCGCGGCGCTCGCCGGCGGAGACGGGCTTGGGCGTGTCGTCCTCCATGGCTCCGGAGACGTTGGCCGCGGTCTCGCCGGCCGGCAGGCGGGCGATGGCCAGGCGCACGATGTCGATGGCCTGGAGGGTTTCGCGGAAGCGCACGGCGCAACGAGCGTAGGAGTCGCCGTCGTATTCGACGATGGGGTCGAAGCCGAGCTCGCCGAAGGCGGCGTAGCCGGTCTGGCGGGCGTCCTGGGCCCAGCCCGAGCCGCGCAGCATGGGGCCGACCGCGCCGAGCTGGTAGGCCTGCTCCTTGGTCAGCACGCCCTTGCCCACGGTGCGTTTCTTGACGGTGTAGTCGCTCAGGATGGTGTCGGAGAGCTGCTTGATCTCCTTTTCGGAGACGGCGAGCTGCTCTTCAATCCACTGGCATTGCTCGGGGGACAGGTCGCGGCGCACGCCGCCGATGACGTTGACGGAGACCACGACGCGGTTGCCGCAAGTGGCTTCCATGATGTCCATGACGCGCTCGCGCACCCGCCAGAACTGCATGAACAGGCTCTCGAAGCCGAAGGCGTCGGCGAAGAGCCCCAGCCACAGCAGGTGGGAGTGGATGCGGTGCAGCTCGCCCCAGATGGTGCGCAGGTACTTGGCGCGGCGCGGCACTTCCACGCCCATGATCTGCTCGACGCCTTCGCAGTAGCAAAGGGCGTGCAGACAGGAGCAAATGCCGCACACGCGCTCGACGATCTGGATCATCTGGTTGAAGTCGCGGACCTCGCACAGCTTCTCAAGTCCGCGGTGCACGTAGCCCAGGGTGGGCAAGGCCTCGACGACGGTTTCGTCCTCGATGGTCAGCTTCAGGTGCAGCGGCTCCGGCAGGACAGGATGCTGCGGTCCGAACGGCAATATGGTACGGGCCATAAGGTTCCCTCGTTAGCACTGTTTTTGAGCCACGCTGACCTTGCAGAACGGCATGGCGCGGACTTCTTCTTCAAGATACAAGGCACCGGCGAAATCGAGCACGATGTCGGAAAAGCAGACGCCGAACTGGTCGCGGATCTCGTTTTCCACGAGAAGCGCGGCGAAGTACACCGGCGAGATGCTCGGCACGACGGTTTCTTTGGGAATGGTCAGGCGGTAGTGCTTCATGGTCAGGTCTTTATCGTAGTGATAAAGAATGTCGAAGCTGTCCTCGCCCACCTGGTTGGCGGACATGGTGACCAGCCGCCAGCCCTCGTCGAAGCACTCCTTGGCGATGTCGCGCACGGCTTCGAGGCTCAGGGGTATGGTTTCCAGCACGTTCGTATCCTCGATGCGGGGCCGGGCCCCGGTTGGGTCGTTTTCGCGGCGCGACCGGCCCTTAGGCGGTCATGCCGAGCAGGGTCTTGACCTTTTCCAGGGCGGCCACGACGCCGTCGATGATGGCCTCGGGCCGGGCCGGGCAGCCGGGGACGTAGACGTCCACGGGGATGACCTTGTCCACGCCGCCGACCACGTTGTAGGCCTCGCGGAAGACGCCCCCGGTGCAGCCGCAGGCGCCGATGGCGATGACGGCCTTGGGTCCGGGCATCTGGTCGTAGATGTTTTTGAGCACGTGCTTGTTGCGCTGGTTGACGGTGCCGGTGACCAGCAGCACGTCGGCGTGCTTGGGGTTGCCGACGTTGATGATGCCGAAGCGCTCGATGTCGTAGATGGGGGTGAGGCAGGCGAGCACCTCGATGTCGCAGCCGTTGCAGCTGCCGCAGTCGAAGTGGACCACCCACGGGGACTTGATGCGTCCTTTATTGATCATGTTGCCTAACATGGGTTCTCCTTGGGCGGTCGGCCGTTATTGCGCGTAGAGCCACAGCATGTTGACGATGGTCAGGACCACGCCCATGCCCACGGCCGACTTGAGCATCCAGCGCCAGGTCAGGCGCGCCGTGACGTTGTCCACGATGATTTCGGCCAGGTAGGTCAGCGCCACCAGGACGATCATGCCGACGACGCTCGTGGACCAGAACAGACCGCAAAAGCCCAGCACCAGGATCACCTCGTACCAGTGGGCGATCTCGATCATGGCCAGGTAGGGGCCGGAGTATTCGGTGTACACGCCGCGCACCAGTTCCTGGTGGGCGTGGTGGCAGGCCGATATGTCGAAGGGCGACTTGCGCAGCTTGATGGTCAGCGCGTAGCCGAGCACGATGAACATGAGCGGAATGTCGTAGAGCATGGGCCGCGACAGCTCGAACACGGCGCTCACCTTGAAGCTGCCCGTGACCATGGCGATGGCGGCGAAGACGAGGATGAGCAGGGGCTCGTAGGCGAGCATCTGGAGCAGTTCGCGCTGGCCGCCCACCTGGCTGTAGGGCGAGGGGGAGGCGAGCGCGCCCATGACCAGGAACACCGCGCCCACGGTCAGGACGAAGAAGATGAGCAGCAGGTCGGAGCCGATAAAGAGCAGCACCACGGACAGCGCGGCCGCGACCACGTAGACGTAGGCGCAAAGGGCCTGCCAGGTGTTGGTGACCATGGGCTCCTTGCCCAAAAGCTTCAACACGTCGTACAGGGGCTGGAGGATGGGCGGACCGTAGCGGGACTGGAGCCAGGCGGTGACCCGGCGGTCCACGCCGGTGATGAGCGCCCCCGCGATGGGGGCCAGGACCAGGGCCAATATGGCGATGACGATTTTGGTGATCACAGGGCGCCTCCGAAAAGCATGATCACGAGCACGGCCAGGGCGACGACGTTGATCCACTTCGACAGCATGGCCTCGCCGAAGAACTGCTCGAGGTAGTAGTTGCCGGAGGCGGCGGCCACGTGCTGGCCCAGGGGGCCGAGGAAGCCGGCCTTGCCATCGACGGTCTGCTGTTCGCCGCACATGTAGGGAGCGGAGATCTGGGCGGCCGTCACCTTGCGCGACTGCTTGACGGCGAAGTAGAGGCCGAGGCCCAGAAGGACGAACAGCGGGTAGACGATGAACACGCCGGAGCCGGAATCAAAGTTGCCGTAGCTGGTGGTATAGGCTGCGGCCTTGTAATACATGGCCACCACCGGGGCGACCAGTCCGTTGTAGACGAAGGGGGAAGCCAGGCTCACCAGCACGGCCATGGCGGCCAGGATCACCAGGGGCAGGCGCACGGAGCAGGCCTGGGCCTCGGGCTGGGGCTTGCCGAAGGGCGTGGCCAGCAGGATGCCGGCCCAGCGGCACCAGAAGAGCACGGTCAGGCCGGAACCCAGCGCCAGCATGATCATGACCAGGAACTGGCCCTGGGCCGACTCGATGGCCATCCACTTGGCCATGAGCATGCCGAAGGGAGGCAGCATCATGGTGATCACGCCGATGATGGTGATGATCGCCGTGCGGGGCATGCGGGCGTAGAGGCCGCGCATGTCCTCGATGTCGCGCGAGCCGATCTTCTGCTCGATGGCTCCCACGCACAGGAACAGCAGAGCCTTGGAAATGGCGTGGAAGATGATGAGCAGGATGGCCGCGGTGATGGCGGCCGGGGTGTTGATGCCGGCGCAGGCGATGATCAGCGCCAGGTTGGAGATGGTGGAGTAGGCCAGCACCTTCTTGCCGTTGGACTGGCCGGCGGCCAGGGCGGCCGTGGCCAGGAACACGAAGGCGCCGAACAGCGCGATGAAGTTGCTGAGGTAGGTGCCTGCGTAGATCGGGGCCAGGCGCACGATGATGTACACGCCGGCCTTGACCATGGTGGAGGAGTGCAGCAGCGCCGAGACCGGGGTGGGCGCGACCATGGCCCCGGTGAGCCAGCTCTGGAACGGGGCTTGGGCGGCCTTGGTCATGCCGGCGAAGACCAGCAGGAACATGGGGATGAGGATGGCTCCGCCGGCCACGGCGAATTCCGGCCCGCGGGCCAGGATGTCGGCCAGGGACAGGGTGCCGGCCACCTTCTGGAGGATGATGAGGCCGAACAGGAAGGCCGTGCCACCGAGCACGTTCATCCACAGGGCGCGTTCGGCGTTCTTGCGGGCGATCTCCGTGTCGTCATGGCCGATGAGCATGAACGAGCACAGGGTGGTGCATTCCCAGAAGAAGTACATCCAGAGCAGGTTGTTCGCCAGAACCAGGCCGTTCATGGCGCCCAGGAACAGCACGATGAAGAAGAAGAAGCGAGGCTGTTTCGACTTGGCCAGGTGCAGGTGCTCCTCGTGCTCCTTCATGTAGCCGATGCCGTAGACGGCGATCAGCGAACCCACGATGGAGATGATGCACACCATGATCAGGCTCAGGTCGTCGGCGAAAAACGCCGGGGTGGTTCCGTGTCCCTCGACCATGAAGAAGTCGAGCCAGACGAGCCCGAGAATCTGCGCCGCGGTGAGCCAGATGATGATCTGGTTCCTGCGTTTGATACCCACGAACAGCACCACGAGCAGTATGACGAAATCGCCCAGGGTGACGAGCGAGTCATACAGCGGGGCCGGCGACAGGATGAACGCTCCGCCGCGCAGCATCGCCAGCGACGCGAGCACGAGCACTCCCGCCGTGGCCACCAGGATGACCTTGCGCACGTTTTGCTCTCGCAAAACGAGCAACACGGCTGCTACCAGAAACGGCAACAGCACCGTCGCAAAGACCAACGTGTCGAGCATAGGCACCTCGGAAAAAAGTTTAGGGACCGCCATGGACACACGCCCTGCCCCCGCCGCGAGGCAGAGCAATCCAAGAGCAACGCGGCCGCCTGCTTTGGAAAACTCTAGGCCCCATGGGAGAGAGCGTCAAGTTTAGGCCTCCTATAAGAAAATGCCAGTGAGTGCAATAGCGTGATTCCTTTCACAAGGGTTCCTCTCCAGCTGGAATCGCCACCCACGGCCCACTGCCGCTTCGGAAAACCGGCACTACCACAGTCGGAATTATGAAAAATCACGCGTTTTCAGTCTATTGCCCCAAACCGAAACTTTCCCGCCCCTGCATCCAATTTTTTTCGGCCGCCCCCCTTGCCTTTCACGCCGATGTGGTTACATACATTCCCGCCCGCCGCTAGCACTCCCATCGGGCGAGTGCCAAGCCGGGCCGAATCCGCCAAACACCACTGGAGGTTACCGTATGAAGCTCAAACCCTTGGGCGACCGTGTGCTTGTCAAGCGTCTGGAGCAGGAAGAAGTCACCAAAGGCGGCATCATCATCCCCGATTCCGCCAAGGAAAAGCCCATGAAGGGCGAGGTCATCGCCGTGGGCCCGGGCAAGATCGCCGAAGACGGGAAGCACATGAAGATGCACGTCGAAAAGGGCGACCTGGTCCTTTTCAACAAGTACGCCGGCACGGAAATCAAGCTCGACGACGAGGATTTCCTGGTCATGCGCGAGGACGACATCCTGGCCGTCATCGAAGCCTAAGGCCGCGGCATACCCCCTTTCGGAGCATCACGACTTTCATTCCTAACAAGGAGAAGCATACATGGCTGCCAAAGAGATCCTGTTCGATTCCAAGGCCCGCGAGAAGCTCAAAAGAGGCGTCGACAAGCTGGCCAACGCCGTGAAGGTGACCCTCGGTCCCAAGGGCCGCAACGTGGTCATCGAGAAGTCCTTCGGCTCCCCGATCATCACCAAGGACGGCGTGACCGTGGCCAAGGAGATCGAACTCGAGGACAAGTTCGAGAACATGGGCGCCCAGATGGTCAAGGAAGTCGCTTCCAAGACCTCCGACATCGCCGGCGACGGCACCACCACCGCCACCATCCTGGCCCAGGCCGTGTTCAACGAGGGCGTCAAGCTGGTCGCCGCCGGCCGCAACCCCATGGCCATCAAGCGCGGCATCGACAAGGCCGTTGAGGCCATGGTCGAAGAGCTCGGCGTGCTCGCCAAGCCCACCCGCGACCAGAAGGAAATCGCCCAGGTCGGCACCATCTCCGCCAACTCCGACGCCACCATCGGCAACATCATCGCCGAGGCCATGAACAAGGTCGGCAAGGAAGGCGTCATCACCGTCGAGGAAGCCAAGGGCATGGACACCACCCTTGACGTTGTCGAGGGCATGCAGTTCGACCGCGGCTACCTTTCCCCCTATTTCGTCACCGATCCCGAGCGCATGGTCTGCGAGCTCGACGAGCCGCTGATCCTCATCAACGAGAAGAAGGTCTCCTCCATGAAGGACCTGCTGCCCATCCTGGAGCAGGTCGCCAAGATGTCCCGTCCGCTTCTGATCGTGGCCGAGGACATCGAGGGCGAGGCCCTGGCCACGCTCGTCGTCAACAAGCTGCGCGGCACCCTTCAGGTTTGCGCCGTCAAGGCCCCGGGCTTCGGCGACCGCCGCAAGGCCATGCTGGAAGACATCGCCATCCTGACCGGCGGCCAGTCCGTGTCCGAGGACCTCGGCATCAAGCTGGAAAACGTCACCCTGGTCGACCTCGGCAAGGCCAAGCGCATCATCGTCGACAAGGAGAACACCACCATCGTCGACGGCGCGGGCGACGCCGACAAGATCAAGGCCCGGGTCAAGCAGATCCGCGCCCAGATCGAGGAGACCACCTCCAGCTACGACAAGGAGAAGCTCCAGGAGCGCCTGGCCAAGATCGTCGGCGGCGTGGCCGTCATCAACGTCGGCGCCGCCACCGAGACCGAGATGAAGGAGAAGAAGGCCCGCGTCGAGGACGCGCTCAACGCCACCCGCGCGGCCGTCGAGGAAGGCATCGTTCCCGGCGGCGGCGTCGCGCTCGTGCGCTGCGTCAAGAGCCTGACCTCCATCAAGCCGGCCGACGACGACGAACAGGCCGGCCTCGACATCGTGCGCCGCGCCATCGAGGAGCCCCTGCGCCAGATCTCCGGCAACGCCGGCTTCGAGGGCTCCATCGTCGTGGCCAAGGTGCGCGACGGCAAGGACGGCTTCGGCTTCAACGCCGCCACCGGCGAGTACGAGGACCTGATCAAGGCCGGCGTCATCGACCCCAAAAAGGTCACCCGCATCGCCCTGCAGAACTCCTCCTCCGTGGCCGGCCTGCTCCTGACCACCGAGGCGGCCATCGCCGAAAAGCCCGAGCCCAAAAAGGACATGCCCCCGATGCCCGGCGGCGGCATGGGCGGCATGGGCGGCATGTACTAGACGTACGCCGCTTCCTCCCAAGGTTACCGCAAGGGGGCCGGACGAACGTCCGGCCCCCTTTTTTGCGTCCCCGGCGCATTTCGCGGACGGGAACTCGAAGCCCCTGCGCTCCCTTAGGCGGCGGCCCCCGCGCCGGCTCCGGTGCGGCGCATGCGCGCGAGGGTCATGAGCGCGGCCACGGCCATGGGCGCCGCGCCGGCGACGATGAAGACCACGTCCCCGGGCAGCCGGGCCCATTCGAGGAGCCGGGGGAGGCTGCCGCCCAGGTACGCGACGTCCCGGGCGTGCCAATAGCCGTTTTGCAGCACGTCGTAGACCTGGAGCACGCCGCCGGGAAAGAGGCTGCCGGCCGCCATCATGGCCAGGCCGATGTTGAGCCCCCAAAACGAGACCCGCACCAGCTTCTCCGGCCCGGCCCACTGGTCGTCGGGCAAAACCTGGCGGAAGGTCAGCACCATGAGGGCCAGGGCCTCCATGCCGAAGACGCCCATGAGCGCCAGATGCCCGTGGTTGGGCGTGAGGATGGTGCCCACCTCGAAATAGCTGACGATGGGCAGGTTGATGAGGAACCCGCAGACGCCGGCGCCGACGAAGTTCCAAAACCCCACGGCCATCAGAAAATAGAAGGCCCACTTGTGGGGGATGTTCACGGCCTGCCCGCAGACGTCGCAACGCGAGCGGGTGAGCTTGACGAAATCCCAGGCGTCCAGGGTCAGCAGCGTCAGCGGCACCACCTCCATGGCGGAAAACAGCGCCGAGAGCGACATGTTGAGGGTGCTCTGGCCGCTGAAGTACCAGTGGTGGCCCGTGCCGACGATGCCGCTGCCCAGGAAGAGGATGGCGTCGAGGGAGATGACCCGCACGGCGGTCTGGTGCGTGACCAGCCCGAGCCTGAAGAAGGTCACGGCCACCATCACCGTCACGAACAGCTCGAAAAAGCCTTCCACCCAGAGATGGATGATCCAGAAGCGCCAGTTGTCGACCACCGTGAAATGCGTCGTGGAGCCGAAGAAAAAGGCCGGCAGGTAAAATACCGGGATGGCCAGGGCGGCCAGCAGAAACAGCGTGGTGATCTCCCGGCGCTCGGGATCGAGCAGGGCCGGCAGGACGCTTCGCAGCAAAAGGACCACCCAGCCGACCAGCCCCACGGCCAGCAGCACCTGCCAGGCCCGGCCCAGATCGAGGTATTCCCACCCCTGGTGGCCGAACCAGAACCAGGCCTCGCCCAGCCACTGCCGGATGCCCGCCAGTTCGCCGAGCAGGCTGCCGACCACGACCAGGACCAGGGCCCAGAACAGGGCGTGCACGGCCTGGACCTGCCCCTTGGGTTCCTTTTCGCCCAGGGCCTGGGCCAGGAGCAGGCCGCCGGCCACGAAGGACGTGGCGATCCAGAAAATGGCCGACTGCAGGTGCCAGGTCCGCAGGATGTTGCTCGGCAGGATCGCGGTCAAATCGAAGCCGTAGAAGCTGCCCGGATCGGCCCGGTAATGGGCGGTCGCGCCGCCGAGCAGCACCTGGACCAGAAACAGCAGGGCCGCGGCCGCGAAATACTTGACCAGGGCCCGTTGGCCCGGCGTGGCCGCCCCGGGCAGCATCTGCGGATGGACATGTTCGCCCGTGCCCTTCCAGCCGAGATAGTCGAACTTGCCGAAGGCGAACAGCACCAGGGCGGTACCGGTCAGGAGCGTGACGAGGCTCAGGGCGCTCCACAGCACCGTCTCGCTGGTCGGCGTGTTGCCGAGCTCCGGGTCGTAGGGGAAATTGTTCGTATAGGAATAGTCCTTGCCCGGCCGGTTGGCGATGGAGGCCCAGGCCGTCCAGACAAAAAACGCGGTCAGTTCGCGCAGTTCCCTGGCGTCCTGGATGTACCGGACCGGCAGGCCGCCGTTGGCGGCCGGATCTGAAAAATAGCCGGTCCAGAAGGCGATCTGGTTTTGAAAGGACCGGGCTTCGGCCGGCGTGAAGGTCAGGACGTCGCGTTGGGGGTCGTAACGGTTCTCCTTGAGGAGCCGGGAGGCTTCCGCCATCGCCATCCGGCGCTCGGAGGGGGACAGCGCCTCCAGGTCCCGGCCGAACCGGCTTCGGGCCGCCTCGCGGCCGACGGACAGCCCCAGTTCGTGCAGGACCCGGGCCGAGAAGTCCGGGCCGAGATACGCGCCGTGGCCCCAGATCGACCCGTTCTCCATGAGGCCGTATTTCAGGAAAACCTGCTGTCCGGCCGTGACCTCCGCCTCCGTGAACACGACCTGTCCGTCGCTGTCGAGCACGGTCTTCGGGATGGGCGGGGCGTTTTGGTACGCCTGGAAAGCGATCAGGATTTCCAGCGCGAAGCCGATCGCCAAGGCCACGACCACACCACGACGCCACCACGACGACAAGGTCGTTTGCCGAACGCCGCTCGCCTGCATGATTGCCTCCTTTTTTCATATAGGGGAACCAGTCTTTTCCGTTTACGCCATTGCGCCGCGAACGCAACGGCGGGACGACGTTTTTCCGGGATATTCCGGCTCGTCCCGCAGCAGGCTTCCGCAAAGGGCAAACGCCTCCGCCGCGCGCGGCCCTGCCCGCGGTCGGCCGTTTCCCCGCCTTGTTGACCCGGCGCGTCCCGCCGCGCTATTCCATGGCAGCCTCGGCCCAAGGAGACTCCATGCCCGATACGACGCCCGCGACGCCGGAAAACCAGCCCTACGACCTGTCCAACCCGCAGGTGCTGCTCGCCTGGCAGCGCAACCACCTGGCCAACGAACGCACGTTCCTGGCCTGGTGCCGCACGGGGCTGGCGCTTTTCGGTTTCAGCTTCGTCATCGAGCGCTTCGATTTCTTCATCCGGCAGATCCAGAACGTGCCCATGTTCGAGGGCATGGCCCAGAAACATTTCCACACCGAGGCCATCACGCTGTCCACCTTCGCCGTGGGCGTGCTGGTCATGGTTGTGGCCACCTGGCGCTTCTGGTACGTCCGCCGGTGCATCAACACCGGCGCGAAAACCTTTTCCACGGCCCCGGACATGGTGTTCACGGTGGCCGTGGTCGCCATCATCATCGGTCTTTTCAGCGTGTTCTGGCATCTGATCGTGCAATGACCCCAGACGCGGAGCCTGCCCTATGCGCCATGTCGTCCCCCCCCTTCTGGCCGTGCTGGCGGTCCTGGCCGGCCTGGCCGGGCCGGTCCGCGCCGCCGCCCCGTCGCCCCTGGCCCGGGCCGTCATCATGGAGGCCGCCGGCCGCCTCGACGACCAGCTGACCGCCCTGTCCCGCAGCGCCGCCGCCCTGGGCGCAGCCTACACCGCCCTCTACAAGGACGCCTCGGCCCAGGCCCAAGCCGATCGCGCCCGCTTCCTGCAAAGCTACGCCGCAAAAGACGGCGCCGTGGCCTTCCGCGACCCGGCCGGAGCCTGCGGCCCCACCCCGCAGGCCGGCGCGCCCTGCCAGTCGCTGCTCTTCTACGACGGCGAGAACTTCACCGACGAGACCTTCCGGGCTTTGTCCGCCATGCACCGGCTGGCCCCGGCCATGGCCGCCGCCCACGACGCCCTGCCCTTCTCCTGGGTCTACCTGACCACGCCGGGACAGAACTTCGCCATCTACCCCTACCTGCCCCTGGCCGAGGCCGTGAACAACTACCAGCCCACGGAAAAGGGCTTCTACACGGCGGCCGACTTCGCCGGGAAGGCCTGCGGCTGGGAATCGCCCTACCTGGACCTGGCCGGCGCGGGCATGATGGTGACCGTGTCCTGCCCGGTCTACGACGGAGAGACGCTCCTCGCCGTCTCCTCACGCGACGTGACCCTGGAGCAGCTCTCAAAGCGCGTCCTGGCCGACCTGGCCGGCATCCCCGGAGCCAAGGCCGCGCTCATGAACCGGCGCGGCAAGGCCATCGCCGCCAGCGACCCCAAGGTTGCGGACTTCATCGTCAAGGAGAACGCCAAGGCCGGCGACGCGGTGGTCTATTTCCGGGCCGACCGGGGGCTGGCCGCCCTGGGCCAGGAGAAGAACGTCGATTCCCCGGACGATCCCCTCAACGATGCCGCCGAGATGGTCCTGGAACGAGCCGAGGCCGAACGCAAATGGCCCATCGCCTTCAGCCATGGCAAGGAGACGGTGCTGGCCGCGCGCCTGGAGGCCACGGGCTGGTACCTGATGCTGGTCCTGCCCCAGAAGGCGGCGCGGTGAACCGGTCCTTCCCCCACGGCGGCAACGTCCGCGCCCTGGCCCGGGCCGCCGGGCGCGATCCCGGCGACGTGCTCGACGCCTCGGCCAGCATCAACCCGCTGGGGCCGCCGCCCTGGCTGCGGCAGGTCATAAGCGCCGCCGTCTCGGACCTCGTCCACTACCCGGACCCGGACTGCACGGCGCTTCTGGCCGCCGCCGCCGAGCGCTACGACGCGCCCGCCGGCCATTTCACGGCCGGCAACGGCACGAGCGAACTGCTCTTCGCTCTGCCGCGCGCCACGGGCCTGGCCCGGGCCGTCATCCCCACCCCGTGCTACGCCGACTACGCCACGGCCTGTCACAAGGCCGGCATGGACATTCGCCGCCTCGCCGCCGTGGAGTTCGACGACTTCGCCGTGCGCCTGGACCACGTGGAGGCCGCCCTGCGCACGCCTTCCATGGTCGTCCTCGGCAGCCCGGGCAACCCCACGGGCAGGGTCGTGCCGGCCGAGGCCGTGGCCGACCTGGCCTCGCGCCATCCCCAGAGCCTGTTCGTGGTGGACGAGGCCTTCGCCGACTTCGTGCCCGACTTCCCCTCCCTGGCCGGCGCGGACCGGCCCCACAACGTGGCCGTGCTGCTGTCGCTCACCAAATCCTTCGCCGTGCCCGGCCTGCGCCTGGGACTGCTCGCCGCCAGCCCCGACCTGACCGGCTGGGTGCGGGCCAACCTGCCGCCCTGGTCCGTCAACGCCCTGGCCCAGGCCGTGGGGACGCGGGCCTTGGGCGATGCGGAATTTCTCGAAAAAACCCGGGCCGCCCTGCCCGCCCTGCGCCACGCCCTGACCGACGGGCTCGCCCGGCTGGGCCTGGAGGTCGTCCCGGGCGCGGCCGCCAATTTCCTCCTGGCCCGGCTGCCGGCCGGCGCGGAAACCTCCGCCGCAGTCTGCCGCCGACTGCTGGCCGAACACGGCGTGGCCCTTCGCGACTGCGCCAACTTCCACGCCCTGTCCGACCGCTACGTCCGGGTGGCCGTGCGCCCCCTGGACGAAACCGCCCGCATCCTGGCGGCCCTGGCCGCCGTGCTCGACCCGCCGGCCGCCCCGGCCTTTTTCCCCAAACGCAGGACACCGGCGCTCATGGTCCAGGCCACGGGCTCCAACGCCGGCAAGTCCGTGCTGTGCGCCGGCATCTGCCGGGCGCTTGCCCGATCGGGGCTTCGCGTCGCGCCGTTCAAATCCCAGAACATGTCCCTCAATTCCGGCGTCACGGCCGACGGCCTGGAAATGGGCCGGGCGCAAATTCTGCAAGCCCGGGCCTGCCGCCTGGCCCCGGACGCACGCATGAACCCGGTGCTGCTCAAACCCACCTCGGACAAGGGCTCCCAGGTCATCGTCATGGGCAAGCCCGTGGGCGTCATGAAGGTGGGCGAGTATATCAATTATAAGCCCCAGGCCTTCGCCGCGGCCAAGGCCGCCTACGATTCCCTGGCCGCCGAAGCCGAGGCCGTGATCCTGGAAGGGGCCGGCAGCCCGGCCGAGGTGAACCTGCAAGCCCACGACATGGTCAACATGGCCATGGCCGACCATGCCGGCGCGACCGTGCTCCTGGCCGCGGACATCGACCGGGGCGGAGCCTACGCCGCCCTGTGGGGCACCATGGAGTGCCTGAGCGAATCCCACCGGGCGCGCGTGGCCGGCTACGTCCTCAACCGCTTTCGCGGCGACCCGACGCTGCTCGACCCGGCCAACGCCTACCTCCGCGCCGCCACGGGCCGCGACGTGCTGGCCGTCGTCCCCTTCGTCCGCGACCTTGGGCTCCCCGACGAGGATTCCGTGAGCTTCAAGGACGGCGAGGCCCTGCCGGACAGAGCCGCGGCCGGACCGGACGCCCTCGACGTGGCCGTCCTCGACCTGCCCCGCGCCTCCAACCTCACGGACATCGACGCCCTGGCCGCCGAACCCGACGTGCGGGCCAGGCGCGTGCGAAACGCCGGCGAACTCGGCCGACCCGACGCCATCCTCCTGCCCGGCAGCAAGAACACCCTGGCCGACCTGGCCTGGCTCAAGGAAACCGGCCTCGCCCAGGCCGTCACGGCCCTGGCCCGCGAAGGCATGACCGAAGTGGTCGGCCTGTGCGCCGGCATGCAGATGCTCGGCCGGGAAGTCGCCGACCCCCTGGGCCTGGAATCGGGCCGGGAACGCGAAGAGGGCCTCGGCCTCCTGGACCTGGCCACGGAACTCGGCCCGGAAAAAACACTCACGAGCACGCGGGCCCGCCACGCGCCCACGGGCGAAGCCCTCTACGGCTACGAGATCCACCACGGCCGGACCACGGCCCCGGACTCCCTGACCGTGACCGTGGTCCGGGAAGACGGCGCGGCCATCGGCTACGCCGCCCCGGACCTGCCGGTCTGGGGAGCCTACCTCCACGGCCTCTTCGACGCCGACGGCTTCCGCCGCCGCTTTCTGAACGCCCTGCGCCGCCGTCGCGGCCTGCCGCCCATCGAACGCCTCACGCCCTACGACCTGGAACCGGCCCTCGACCGGCTGGCCGACGTGATCGAAGCCAACCTGCCCCCGGCGACGCTGCGCCGTTTGCTCGGGATGTAGAGGGGAGGGAAGATGCCTCCGGCGGCCAGGAGGGGGTGACCCCCTCCTGGACCTCCCCGACGGGTGCGGGTGGAGGAGTGGAAGGGAACGGTAG
>NZ_JARKOZ010000140.1 GCF_029978005.1 Solidesulfovibrio sp.
CCCCCCCCCCCCCCCCCCCCCCCCCCCCCCCCCCCCCCCCCCCCCCCCCCCCCCCCCCCCCCCCCCCCCCCCCCCCCCCCCCCCCCCCCCCCCCCCCCCCCCCCCCCCCCCCCCCCCCACCCCGGAGGCGCCCCACGAGCGTGGCGCGCGTCACGGCGAGCAGACCCGGATCGCGGCGGGCGTAGTCGGGGTGCAGACGGTCGGCGATCAGGGCGAAGGCCTCGGGGTCGCTGTCGTAGGCCGGCACGGCCACGTCGAAGCCTGCACCGGTCAAGGCGGCGACGTGGTCGTCGCAGCGCCAGGGACCGCAGGGGTCCGGGCCGGCCAGGCGCTTGGCGGAGGCCTTGGAGAAAAGGAGCCTGTGGTAGGGATAGCGCTCCAGGGGGTCGCGGCAGTCCACACGCCAGACGACGACGCCGCCCGGGACGAGCAGTCGGCGCAGGGCGTCGGCCAGTTCGCGGGGATCGGTCGGGCTGGCCGGCTCGACCACGGCGGCGTCGAAAAAGCCGTCCGGGATCTCGGCCAGACGGGCGGCCCGGGCCACGCAGGTGAACTTCACCCGGGGGTGCATGGCGGCCAGCACGGCCAGGTGCTTGGCGTCGCCGCCCACGTCGAAACCGGGCCGGGGGTCGTGACAGACGGCCCGGGTCGCGCCCATGGCCGCCAGGGCGTAGCCCATGCCGTTGGTCGGGCCGCAGCCGACGGCCAAAAGCCGCGCCCCGACCACGGAGCGCCCTTCGCGCTCCAGCACGGCGGCGGCCTTTTCGGCCAGGACCAGGGGGTCGGGTGTGACGGCTTCATGGAGTCGGCACTGGGGAACGAGCCCCCCCAGGCGGGCGAACCGCTCCTCGCCCAAAAGCGCCCGCAGGCGACGCACTAGGACGTATGCCAGCTTGTCGCGATCCATGGTCAGACCCCGGCCAGGCTGGCGTGGCGCAGCACCCAGAGGTTCCAGAGGAAGAGCCGATGGTCGGCGGTCCCCTGCCGGTGTTCGCGCAGGCGGGCCTGGCAAAAGGCCGCGTCGAGGCCGGCTTCCAGGAGCGACGGCGCACCCATGGCCAGGGCCCCGTCGGCCAGCCAGCGGCCCACGGGCACGCCGAAGCCCTGCTTGCGGCGGTAGATGACGCTCTTGGGCAGAAGCGGCTCCAGGGCCTTTTTCAGGATGTACTTGGTCGTGCCGCGCCGGAACTTGAAACGGTGTGGGATGCGGCGCACGTAGTCGACCAGTTCGATGTCGAGAAAGGGCGCGCGCACTTCCAGGGAATGCATCATGCCGGCCCGGTCGGTTTTGACCAGAATGTCGTCCTGCAGGTAGAGGCGCGTGTAGAACTCCATGGTCTTGTCCACCATGTCGCGCGACGGGCAGGCGTCGAAGACTTCGACGGCCTCGCTATAGAGTTCCTCGGGGTCCACGGGTTCGCGGAAAAGCGCGGCGATGCCGTCAGGATCGAGGGGCCCCAGCCAGACCGGATTCCACAGCCGGGCCGGATGGGACAGGCCGCGCAGGAAGCGGTTGATCTTAAACGGCGTGGCCATGTAACCGTGGCCCACGGGCAACCGGGCGGCCAGGAGCGTCAGGGCCTTGTGCAGGGGCTTCGGCGCGACGCGGGAATAGGCCTCGGCGGCGCGCAGGGCCTTGAAGGGGTCGTAGCCGGCGAAAAGCTCGTCCGCGCCGTCGCCGCCCAGAGCCACGGTGACGTGGCGGCGCGTCTCGCGGCAAAGGAGCGCCGTGGGGATGAGCGACACGTCGCCCATGGGCTCGTCGAGACGGCCGACGATCTCGGGCATGAGGCGCAAGGCGTCGGCCAGGGTCAAGGTGGTCACATGATGGGCCACGCGGCAGCAGGCGGCGGCTTCGCGGGCCTTGGCCGACTCGTCGAAAGCCGGATCGTCGAAGCCGATGGAAAAGGCGGCCACGTCCGGGGCGTGGCGGGCGGCCAGGGCGGTCACGGCCGAGGAGTCCACGCCGCCGGAGAGAAAGACGCCAAGGGGCACGTCGCTCATGAGCCGGCGCGCTACGGCCGCGTCGAGCAGCTCCAGCACGCGCCCGGCCATGGCTTCCTCCCCGCCGCCGGAAACGAGGCCCTCGTCCGGGGCCAGGCAGAAGGACCAGAAGCGGCGGCGCGAAACGGAGGCGTCGCGCACGTCCACAAGCAGGTTCTCGCCGCCGGGGAGCTTGCGCGTGCCCTCGTACAGGGCGTTCGGCGCGGGCAGGAAGCCGTAGGCGAAGTACTTGCGCAGCGCCTGCCGGGAAACCGAGGCGTCGGCCAGGGCGGGATGGGCGACGAGGGCGGAAAGCTCCGAGGCGAAGGCGAAAAATCCCGGCCGGGCGGCGTAGAAAAAGGGCTTCTTGCCGAAGCGGTCCCGGGAGCAGA
This sequence comes from Solidesulfovibrio sp., assembly GCF_029978005.1. Lineage (GTDB taxonomy): Bacteria > Desulfobacterota > Desulfovibrionia > Desulfovibrionales > Desulfovibrionaceae > Solidesulfovibrio. Next base: position 2,376 of record NZ_JARKOZ010000140.1, read on the forward strand.
AGACCACGCCCCGGGGCTTGTCGTAGAGCGCGAAGGCCCACATGCCGTTAAGGCGCGTCGGCAGGTCCTCGCCCCACTCGCGCCAGCCGTGGAGCAGCACCTCGGTGTCGCTGTGGTCGGTGACGAAGCGGTGGCCCTTGGCCTCGAGCTCGCGGCGCAGGGGCACGTGGTTGTAGACCTCGCCGTTGTAGGCGGCCACGAGGTCGCCCCCGGCCGTGGCCATGGGCTGGCCGCCGCCGGCCAGGTCGATGATGGACAGGCGTCGGTGGGCCAGGCCCACGCCGGCGGCCGGGTCCTCGTAGATTCCCTCGCCGTCCGGGCCGCGCCGGGCGAGCCTGGCGTTCATGGCCGCCAGGGCGGCCCGTGGATCGGCCGCGTCGCCCCCGACGAAGCCGCAGATGCCGCACACGGCCTAGCGCCCCCGCCCCGACGCCGGGGCCGACGCGGCCAAGGGCGTCGCAGCCAAGGCTAGGGCTCCTTGCAGTTGCGCGTGCAGTCCACGATGTAGGTCGGCTTGTCCTGGGACTCGTGGTAGGTGCGCATGAGGATCTCGGCAATGAGGCCCATGAAGATGGAGATGATGCCGATGAGCATGAACATGACCACGGCCAGGGGCAACGGCGTCTCGATGAAGCTCTTCCCCAGGAAAAACTTGCAATAGAGCATGAACAGGAAAAAGCCGGCCGAGGCGGCGATGCTGGCCAGGCCGAAGCCGCCGAAGAGGTACATGGGCTTCTGGGCGTACTTGTCCAGGAACTTGACGGTCATGAGGTCGAGGATGACCTTGACCGTGCGTTCGATGCCGTACTTCGACTCGCCGTGGATGCGCGGGTGATGCGTGACGCCGACCTCGGTGACGCGCGCGCCCTGCCAGGCGGCGTGGATGGGGATGAAGCGGTGCATCTCGCCGTAGAGTTTGACGTCCTTGATGATCTCGCGGCGGTAGGCCTTGAGCGAACAGCCGTAATCGTGCAGGCGCACGCCGGAGATGATGGAAATGAGCCCGTTGGCCACGCGGCTGGGGAAATTGCGCTTGATGGGATTGTCCTTACGGTCCTTGCGCCAGCCCGAGACCACGTCGTAGCCCTCGTCGAGCTTGGAGAGCAGACGCGGGATGTCCGCCGGATCGTTTTGCAGGTCGCCGTCCATGGGGATGAGGATGTCGCCCCGGGCGGCGTCGATGCCGGCCATCATGGCCGCGGTCTGGCCGAAATTGCGGCGCAGGTGCACCACGCGCAGGCGCTCGTCGCGACGGGCCAGGGCGTCCACGCGCTCGCGGGTGGCGTCCGTGGAGCCGTCGTTGATGAGGATGACCTCGTAGGGATGCCCGAGGGTCGGCAGCACGGCGTCGAGCTTGGCGTAGAGCGGCTCGACGTTGTCCTGCTCGTTGTACAGCGGGATGATGATGGAAAGCATGTCGGACATGGCGGATTCCAATTTCGAAACATAACGTCAGTCATGCTTCAAATACGAAGGATACAGGGCATTCGCTCTTTACTGCCTGGACGCTCGCAAGGGAACCGGAATGCCGCTCCCGGCAATTCGAGGTTGCGGTCGCAAGGCGGCCCTCACGGCCCGGGCACGGCCGGTTGCGCGCCCGTAAGCGGCCGCAGGTCCACCAGGCGCACGCCGGGCTCGGGGCTGGTATAGGGGAATTTCTCCCCGTCGAGAAGGGCGAAATTGCCGGCCGTCGCGGCAAGCGCGGCGATGCGGTCGTTGAAGGGGGCAAAAAGCGGGCCCTTGGCCGCGGCTTCTTTCGTGAGGTCGGCCTCGCGCACCACCATGTGCGTCACGCCGTAGGCCCGGGCGAATTCCAGCACGACGTCCGCATCCTTGGCGTAATAGGCCTCGGCCTGATGGGCCAGGCGGGGGTAGTACATGGTCCAGTAGCCCTGGCTCCAGGGATGGGCCAATTCGTAGGAGGCCACGACGTCGCGGCGGCCGAAGGTGAGCACGTCGTCGAGGAGTTCGGGGTTGCCGGCCAGGAGGGCGTCCTTGGGCAGAGCGGCCACGGCCCGGTAGAGGGCGGCGTCGGCGCGGTAGTCGTAGAGTCCCGCGCCGCTTAAGCGCCACATGCCGACGGCCAGGGCCAAGGCGGCGAGGACGACGCGGCCGCCGACCCGGGCGAGAAGCCTGTCCAGGGCATGGCGCAGCACTACGGCCAGGGCCAGGGCGTAGAGGAGATTGATGGTGTAGGCGATGTAGCGATCGGGCACGAAGAGCTTGAGCGCCACGACCCGGGCCAGGACGTAGAAGAGAAGCGATCCGGCCAGGAGCATTGCCGCCGGCCGGCCGGCCCGGGCGGCCAACCCGCGCCAGGGAGCGCGCCTGGCTCCGACGACGACGAAGGGCAGCAGCACGGCCAAGCTCGCGATGCCGGTAAAAAGCCCGATGTCGAGAAAAAGCCCGATGCCCTCGAAGGGCCAGTAGACGAGGTCGAAGAAGGGATTGGGCAGGGGGTAGAGTTCCAGTCGGCCGGCGGCGGTGAATTCCGGGCCGATGGCCAGCGTCTCGCGACCGACCAGGGGGCCGAAACCGGCGGCGGTCAGGGAGTGGTTGAAGGACCAGACCAGGGCGGCCGCCCCGAGCAGGATCAGGCCATGCCATGGCCGGGACGGAAAGGGACCGGCGGCGCGGTCCGTGATGCGGGCCCAGAACGCGTCGCAGCAGGCGCAAAAGGCGCACAGCACGGCGATGTAGGGGATGAAAAGCGCCTGGGCCAGAAGCGTCGCGGCCATGCCTGCGCCCGAGCGCCGCACCCAGGCCAGGAAGAACAGGGCCAGAAGCGGCGGCGCGAAGGAGCGCGACAGGCCGCCGGAGATGTTTTTGAGGAAATACGGCAGGCAGCAGGCCATGGCCGCGCAGAAATAGCCCAGCCGCCGCCCTTCCATGGCCGCGCCCAGGCCGAAGAAGGCCAGGGCCAGCGCCACGAAGAGCCCGCCCGTAAGCAGCTTGGAAAAAAGAATGGGGTCGAGGCCCGAGCCCTTGGCGGCGGCGTAGTACAGGGCCTTGAGCGCCAGGGGCACGTAGGCGGCGGCGTAGTCGCCAAGGAGATCGGGCGGGTACAGGGCGGGGTCGAGCCAGCGCGCCATCCAGAAGATCTGCTGGCGCACGTCGTCGTTGATCACGAAGGGCGAGGCCAGACCCAGGCGGTGGGCCGCCAGGAACACCGCCACGGAGCACAGCGCGACGACGAGCCAATCGCGCCGGGCCACCGGGCCGTCAGATGGCGCGGTCATAGAGCCGAAAGACCTTGTAGCGCTCGCCGCCGTAATCCAGCAGAGTCTTGTTCCACTGCTCCAGGGATTCCGGGATGAGCGAACAGTCGCAGTACTCCATCTTCGGATGGTTCTCGAGAAAGTTGACGATGATGTTGAGGATGATGGCGTGGTGCAGGCGCTTCCATTGATGGGTCTTGGCCACGCCCATGATGATGGCCCGGCAGTGGGTGAGCGGCCGCACGCGGCAGTCGTAGAGGAGCTGGAGCTTCTGCCACAGACCGAACTTGCCGTTGAACTTCTTCACCGACCGGTTCATGTCCGGCGACACCACGGAAAAGGCCACGATGTCGTCGCCGTCGAGGATCATGCTCTCGAGGTCCGGCCGCACCAGGGGCTGCAAGGTGACAAAGATGTCCTCGAACTGCCGGTCGGTCAGGGGGATGTGCCCCCAGTTCTTGCTCCAGATGTCGTTGAAGAGTTCCTTGATCTGGGGACCGCGCTTGGCGAAGTCGTTGCGCTCGATGGGCAGGATCTTGCAGTTCTGGCGCCTCAGGATGGAATCACGCATCTTGGCCAGCTTCTTGGCGTCCATGCCCGGCTTCCAGCTGATCTTGTAGGCGTACCAGTCGTAGGTCTTGGCGAAGCCCCAGGAGGTGACGAGGTCTTCGTAATAGGGCGGATTGTGGGTCTGCATCATGCAGGGCGGGCTGTCGAAACCCTCCACCAACAGGCCCACCTCGTCGTAGATGGAAAAGGACAACGGACCGTGGAGCCGGACCTTGCCCTTGGCACGCACCCAGGCCGCGGCGGCGTCGAACAGGGCATGAGCCGTCTCGCGGTCGTTCTCGCACTCGAAGAAGCCGAAAAAGCCGGTCTCGGCGTCGTGGTGCTTCTCGTAGAGGCCGTTCACGTGGGCGCTGATGCGCCCGACGATGCGCCCGCCCCGCTTGGCCAGGAAGTATTCGGCCTGGCCGAACTCGAAGAAGGGGCCCTTTGCCCGGTCCAGGAAATCCCGCTGCATGGGAATGAGCGGCGGCACCCACAGCGGGTCGTCGCGATAGATTTCCCAGGCGTAGCGGATAAAGGCGTCCAGGTCGGCCCGATCGGTCACGGGCGCGACGACGAGTGCGGCGTCGGTCATGGCGGTATGCCCGGCTACTTCTCGGGCTGGATGACGATCTGCCCCTTGAGGCCTTCCTTGAGTTCCAGGCCCGGGTTGGGGATGGTCAGCTCGATTTCGTAATAGGAAGGCTGCTGCAAGGCGGCGGGCATGGGTGCCCAGGGGATGCGCGACACCGAGGCGGCGTACTTCTTGCCGGGTATGGAGTCGAAGGTGACCACAGCCGCCATGTTCTCCCTGAGCTTTTGCGCCTCGATCTCGTGGACCTGGGCCCGGATGATCATGGGGTCGAGGGAGCCGACCTGGAAGAGCTCGGCTTCCTTGGCCAGCTTGACGCCGTTTCGCAGCTCGGGGTTCATCCACATGACGAAGCCGTCGATGGGAGCCTTGACGATGCCGTCCTTGGGCACCTTGCCGACGCCGGCGCCCTTGCCGAAGCGGTCCTCGGCCAGTTCCACGCGGTCGTTGAGCAGTTCCTTGGCCAGGGCGAGCTGCTCGGAAATCGAGGTCTTTTCCTTGCGGAACACCTCGATCTCCTTGTTGTTCATGGCGATGGACTGCTGGGAGGCCATGCTGCGCTGGCTCATGGCCTCGAGTTCGCGGGCCTTGGCGGAAAGGCGGTCGATCTCCTTGTCGGCGGTGGCCAGCTTGTATTCGAGTTCCCTGATGTTGGCCGACGAGAGCCTGGTTTTCTCGTCCATGCGGGTTTCCAGGGGGATCTCGTAGGTGGCCAGCACTTCGTTGCGCTTGACCTTCTGGCCGATATGGCCGGAAAGCGCGGTGATCTTGGCGTTGTAGGGCAGATAGACCGACAACTTGACCGGACTGTAGAGCTTGCCGGAAAAGCTGATCTCGGCGGGGCGGAAGGAGGCCGGCTGGGCCGGCTGGGCGGCCGCCGGCGCGGCGGCCTTGTCCTGGGCCGCGCACGGGATCGCGGCGGCCGCGACGAGGCAGCCGGCGGCCACAAGCGGGGCGAAAAACCGCATCTAGTTGTTCTCCATGACGCTGACGTTGATGTAGCGGTCCTGGAAGTCGCCGGCGATGCCGCGCACCGCCAGCATGGCGACGTCCCGGTCGTACTGCTTGAGCAGCAAGGTCTGGCGGCTGTCGAGGTAGTCGGCCATGGCCTTGACGATGGCGTCGTATTCCGCCTGGCCGGAGTCGAAGCGGAACTGGGCCTGCTGGGTGGTGAGCTTTTGCAGCTCCACCGAGGATTCGGCGAACTTCACGTCGGAATTGGCCGAGCGCAGCTTGGCCAGGGCCTGCTGGAACTCGTTCATGAGGGTGAACTCGATGTTGCGCCCTTCCACGGACAGCTGGGCCATCTTCTTGTACTGGCGGCTGACGTCGCGGCCCTTGGTCCACCAATCGAAGGGGAAATTGAGCGTCAGGTTCGGATACATGAACGGCAGGCTCGAGGTGTCGTCCTTGTAGGCGTTGCTGCTGCTGTTGAGCGTGGAGATGGAGGTGAACCCGAAGGAGAAGGTCGGCAGGAAATGGATGTAGGACAGAGCGATGTTCTTGCGCTGCAGCGACTTCTCGTATTCGTGGATGCGCAGCGAGAACGAGTGCTTGCGCAGGGATTCGTCGGACACGTTGGCCGGGTTGAAGTCGTCGAGCACCTGCCGGGAGGCTTCGGCGAGGTTCACGTCGACCTTCTGCACAAAGGGCACGCCCATGATGAACTTGAGCTCGTCGAGAAGCACGGCCTTGGTGGTCCGCATCTTCTCGCCTTCGGTCTTGGCCATGTTGACCCGGGTTTCGGCGATGCGCACGTCGAGTTGGGCGCCCTGACCGAGTCCGGTCTTGGTCTTGGAGTACTCCAGGTTCTTCTGGGCCAGTTCCTCTTTCTCCTTGGCCAGCTTGATCATGGTTTCGGTCATGCCGAGCTGGAGAAAGGTGGTGGCCAGGCGTCGCAGGCCCTGGTCGATGACCTTGAGGTGCGAGAGCACGGCGATGTTGACGAGCTCTTTTTTGGCCTGGACGTCGAAGGCGGTCAGAAGCGGGTTCCAGGCCCCGGTGTTGAAGTTCAGGTCGTAGGTCTTGCGGTTGCGGTTGTTGGAGTTGCCGGCGTAGACGGCGTTGGCCGCGGAAATGGAGTTGGACAGGTTCTGGGTCGGATCGGAGGAAGCGTTGTTGAACACGGACTGGTAGGCGCTGGAGGCCACCGTGTTCTTGTATTCGGGCAGGCGCAGGTAGAACGTGGTGCTCATGATGATGGTCGGGATGTACTGCGAGTAGGCATCCCCCACGTCCAGGCGCTTGGATTCGATCTCGATGGAGCTTTTGGTCAGCATGGGCGACTGGGCCAGGGCCACGCGCACGCATTCCTGGAAGTCGGCGGGCGAACGAATGGCGGTCGTGCCCAGGGCGAGCTGGGACGAGGCCTTGGAAAAGCTCGGCGCCGGCTCGTCGTCGACGGCCTTGGTCGCGGGCGCCGCCGCAGGAGCGGAAGCCGCCGGCGTCGACGCCGGCGCAGGCGCGGAAACGGCCGTCCCGTTCACCTTGTCCTTGGTGTAGCGGTCCGCCGGACCGGCCATGGCCTGGGCGGCCATGAGCGCCGCCGCCAGGAGAAACACCGCCGTCTTCGCCAGACGGGCCGAAACGCCCCCCGCCGCGCGGGCAACGACGTCCCCCCCGGACGCCCTTCCCCCCTGTCCGCTGGTCAAATGCCTGGCCATGCGCTCCTCCCCGTCGAGCGTTTAACCGTTCAGGTAGCCGTCCGTCAGGACGCATTTTCTCGTGCAATGCTCGGCCGTCATCCCGTCGTGGGTGACCACGACCATGGCCGTGCGCGCTTCTTCCGTGATCTTCGTGAAGTACTCCAATACACGCAGGCTGTTTTCCCGGTCAAGCTGCCCGGTGGGCTCATCCGCCAAAATAAACTCCGGTTCGTTGACCAGGGCCCTGGCGATGGACACGCGCTGGCGTTCGCCGCCGGACAGGCGGTTGGAGGGCTGGTGGATGCGATGGTCGAGATTGACCATGCTGAGCGCCTCCTTGATCCGTTCGGGCCGATCCCGCCGGCGCACGCCGGCGTAGATCAGCGGCAACTCCAGGTTCTCGTACACCGTGGAGTTTTCGAGCAGGTCACAGGTCTGGAAAACGAACCCGAGCATCTCCCGGCGAAAGATCGCCTGCTGGTCGCGGGTGAGCGAAAGCACGTCCACGCCCGCCACCTTGTAGCCGCCGGTGGAGGGCGGCTGAAAAAGCCCCAGGATGAAGAGCAAGGTGGACTTGCCCGACCCTGACGGCCCCATGACCGCCACCATCTCGCCCCGGCGCACGTGCAGGTTGACGTCCTTGAGCACGCGGATGGGTTCCAGGCCGGAGTTGTAGGTCTTGGTCAGCCCGTTGATGTCGATGACGAGTTCGTGGTCGTCGAAAGCGGGGGTCTGGTTACTCATAGCGCATCGCATCCACCACCTGCATCCGGCTGGCCCGGATGGAGGGATACAGGCCCGCGCCGATGCCGAGCACCGCCGCGAACACGATGCCCAGGAGCAGGCAGAAAAAGAACAGCCCCTCGGGCGGCCGCGAGTCGAGCATGCGGCTCATGTACTCGATGCCGACGCGCCCGAGGATCACGCCGAAGACCGACGAGGACATGGTGACGCAAAGGGCCTCGAACAGGAATTGGTACAGGATGTCGGTGTCCAGCGCGCCCATGGCCTTTTTGAGGCCGATTTCCCGGGTGCGGCTGGTGACCGTGGCCATCATGATGTTCCAGATGCCGAACCCGCCGAGGATCATTGTCGCCACGATGGAGCAGTAGATGAACAGCTCCACCCACCAGAAGATGCGCTGCACCTGCTTGAGCGGCTCCCAGGCCACGTTGACCCGCAGGCCCCGGTCGATCTGGTTGGCCTTGACCACGCCGGGCACGGCCTTGGCCACCAGGGCCACGTCGTCCCAGGTGGCGCAGCGCACGTAGGCGCTGTAGGGCATGGAGATGCCGACCACCCTGGCCTGGGCCGTGGTGATGGGCAGGAACACGAACTGGGCGCGGTCGCCGGCGCGCACGCCGCCCAGGATGCCGACCACGGTGTAGAGGTTGTCGTCGATGGACAGCACCTTGCCGAGCGCCTGCTGGTCGCTGCCGAACATCTGGCGGGCGAGGTCGGTGCCGACCACGCACACCCTGGCCCCCTCCTCCACGTCGCGTTCGTCGAACAGCCGGCCGGCCGCGGCGTTGAACGAGAAGACACGCCAGTAGTTGGCCTCGCAGCCCACGAGGTTGAAGCCGAAGAGGCGGTCCTGCCAGGTGGTCAGGGCGCTGGTTTTGAGCGCCACCTTGGTGATGTCCGTCACGCCCGGAATGCGGCCCAGGGCCTCCAGGGTGCGTTCGCGGAACCACTCCTGGCGCTCCAGCGGCAGCTGCTCGAACATGACGTTGATGATCGTCGCGCCGCCGAGCAGGTCGAGGTCGTTGTTGAAGTTCTTCTTGAGGTCGTTGCCCATGGTGATGATGACGATGAAACCGGCCATGCCCAGGGCGATGGAGGCGAGCACGCCGATGTAGCGACGGCGCTTGCGCACGACCTCGCGCACGCTCACGCGCACCAAGTCGTAATAGCGCATCGGCCCGGAGCCGCGACGCCTGATGCGGTCGAGCTCCGCGACGGTGATCTGTTTTCGTTTTCCTATGGCCATAAAAAGATACCGGGGGACGTCGTCCTCCGACGTTCCCGCGCCTATACCGGAGGCCTTGGCGCTTTACAAGTACGAGAGCCTGGAGCGGCCGGCGGCCTCGGGGTCGTCGGAGGCGCAGTCCAGGCCGGGGTCCTCTGGCAGGTCGCATTCGCGCACGCGGAATTCCCGGGCCAGGCGGTCGAGGACGGACAGGACGACGTCGAGCTGGCGGTCCTCGTGTGTGCTCATGTAGGCCGTGCGGATCAGCGCCTGTCCGCGCGGCACGGCCGGGTACACCGCCGGCAGGGCGAAGATGCCGGCCTCGAACAGGGCCCGGGAGAACTGGAAGGCCTTCTCGTCGGAGCCGATGATGATGGGGATGATGGGCGAGGCCGAGCCGCCGATGCGCAGCCCGATGTCCTTGTAGGCCTGGCGCATGCGCACCGTGACCTCGTGGAGGCGGTCCACCCGCTCGGGCTCGCGCTCCAGGATGTCCAGGCAGGTCAGCACGGCCACGGTGTTGGCGGCCGGCAGGGCGGCGGAAAAAATCTGCGTGCGCGACTGGTAGCGCAGGTAGCGCAGCATGTCCTCGTCGTCGGAGGCGATGAAGCCGCCGATGGAGGCCAGGGACTTGCTGAAGGTGCCCATGATGAAGTCGACCTTGTCCGTGATGCGGAAATGGTCGGCCGCGCCGCGCCCGCCCCGGCCGAACACGCCCAGGCCGTGGGCGTCGTCGAGGTAGAAGACGATGTCGGGATGGGCTTCCTTCACAGCGGCCAGCTCGTCCAGCACGGCCAGCTCGCCGGACATGCTGAAGACGCCCTCGGTGACCAGGAAGACGTCGCCGTCGGGCCGGGCGGCCTTGGCGGCCTCCACGCGCTGCATGGCCTGGGCGGCGTCGTTGTGGGCGAAGGTGACGAGCCGGGCCCGGGTGTTCTTGATGCCCTCGAAAATGCTGGCGTGGTTCTCCCGGTCGCAGATCACGGTGTCGGCCGGGGTGACCAGGACGCCGAGCGCACCCATGTTGGTGCTGAACCCCGTGACGTGGACCACGGCCCCGCGCTTGCCGACAAAGGCGGCCAGGCGCTCTTCGAGCTTGTGGTGCAGGACCATGTTGCCGCTCAGGAAACGGGAGCCGCCGGGGCCGGTGCCCCAGTCGTAGACGGCCCGGGCCGAGGCGTCCATGACCCGGGGGTCGTGGGACAGGCCTAGGTAGTCGTTGGAGCCGATCATGATGAGGCGGCGGCCGTCGACCTCGACTTCGGTGCCCCAGGTCTTGGCGATGGGACGGAAGTAGGGGTTGATGCCCAGGGCCGAGATGCTCGAATGCAGGCTATTGAAGTGCTCGCAGCGTTGGCGAAGTCTCATGGCGTTCGTTATTTCCTCGCGTGGTTTGGAAACGGCGGCGGCTCGGATGGGATTGTGGCTGTACGCCGCGCCGGCGACCCTTGGCCCAGGCCGGTTGCCGGCACTTGACCGGAAAAATGGCCAATACGTCAAAGACCCGGCCTTTGCAAGTCTCGGGGGTCGGGGGGGAAGGCGCGGGCCTCGCGGACGCGGGAGGCGAGCTGGCCGAGAATCTTGCCGAGCGCCAGCCTGGCCCGGCCGATCTGGCCGGGGAAGGTCCGGGTGAAATAGATCTCGTCGTCCGGGGCGGCCAGTTCCAGGCTGTAGTTGCGCAGCCACTGGCCGCGCTTTTTGCTCCACTCCAGGTAGACCCAGTAGAAGCTGGTGGAGCCGTCGGCGGCCTTGCAGCGGGCCGCGCCCCAGGCGTAGGCCTCGCCGCCCCGCTCCACCTGGCGGAACTTCAGGAAATCCCAGTCCTCAAAGGTCAGGCCGTCGGAAGCGGTCATGCCGCGCGCGGCGATGTCCATGGCCTGGCGGTAGCCGTCCTTGGGGATGCCGGCCAGGCCCATGGCCGGATAGTGCCAGGCCCCGAACCAAATGAGCGTCCCCGCGGCCAGCACGACCACGGCAAGGCCGGCCCACAGGCCGCGACGCAGAACCCTGCCCGCCCGGCTCACGGCCTGCCCTCCCCTGCCGGGGCGCAGCCCAGGCCCATGCGCCAGCCGGCGGCCTCCAGCCGCCTGGCCCGCTCGAGCTTTTCCCAGGCCCGGACCTCGTCGTCCACGGCGCGCTCGCGCGTGGCCTGGTCCTTGCGGATGGCCCGCTCAAGGGACTCCTCGGTGACGATGGAATCGGGCGCGGGCTTGTAGACGCCGGCGCGCAACTCGCCCAGGCGCACGCGCACGGCCTTGTCCGTGGCCTCCAGCACGTCGCGGTGGCGTTCCTTCATGATGGCCGTGTTCTCGCCGTCGTTGACCAGGCCGTTGTAAAAGGACTTCGGGTCGACAAGCGTCGCCCCCTCGGGGGTCTTGAGGAAGCCCTTCCACAGGGTGCCGCCGAGAGCCACGAGCAGGAGCGCCCGGACGAGGTTGTCACGGGTGAGAAGCCGCGTCATGGCCGCGCCTCCTTGCGACGCCAGACCTCGAGCTCCTTTTGGGGCTCCTCCACGGGCACGAAATAGTGGTGGTTGGGGTCGTCGGTGCGGTTGCCGAAGGTCTCGTCGGGAAAGGGCAGCGGCACGCGCTCGTAGTCGCGGGAAAGGTCCATGGCGTCGGTGAATTCCCGGGCCCCGAAAAGGAAACGGTCGCGGTTGACCCGCACCACGCGCCGCCGCAGCACCCAGTCCGGAACCGTGCCCTCGGGCACGGGCCCTTGCAGGCCGCCCAGGACCCTGAGGCCGGGAACGGCGAACATGAGCGGCAGGTCGCCGTATTCGGCCAATACGGTCTGGCCGGGCTTGGCGTGGGTCTTGAAGAACTCGCCGATGGCGATGTTGACGTCGGGATAGCCGCACACGAGCTCGGTGACGAAGAGCTTGATGGGGAAATTGAGCGAGGTGAGCATGCGGAAATCGTTCTGCCACGGCCGGTTGACGATTTTGAGCCGTTCCATGGGGTAGACGGCCAGCCAGTTGGTGAAGGCCAAAAGGAGAAAGAGCATGACCGAGGCCGGCCGGGAAAACCCCCACAGCCGGCGCACGCACCAGGCGAGCAGGATGGCGCACAGGGGGAGCAGATGGGCGATGTAGCGGAAAAACCGCTGAGGCACGATGCCGAGGAAAAGCAGGCTCAAAACGATCAGCACGGCGGAAAAAAGCACGAACCGCTCGCCGGGGTCGGCCGGGCGCGCCAGGCCCGTGAGAAAGGCGCGCCAGCGCCAGACCAGGGCGGCGGACACGGGCAGGGGAATGCAGAACATGCACAGGTCGGCGAAATAGAGCATCAGGTTTTCCGGCACGAGCAGCACGTCGAACATGCCGCTTTGCCGGCCGATGCGGTAGAGCAGCACGCCCGGGATCACGGCCACGACCACGGTGACCAGGGTCAGAAGCGACAGGCGCTTGACGGCCATGCGCTCGGGAAAGACCAGGGCGGCGGCGACCAGGGCCGTGGGGGCGAAGCTCAGAAAGAGCAGATAGTTGGCATGAAAAAGCAGCACCATGCCGGCGAACATGGCCAGAAGCGGCGGCCAGCGGCGCTGCCAGTCGCAAAGAAAAGCGTCCAGGGTCCACAGGACGAACAGCGTGCCCGGGGCGTAGTAGCGGGCCTGGCGGCCGATGAGGAGATAGGGGACGCACAGGGTGAGCAGCGTGGCGGCGAGCAAGGCCCAGTTGCGGTCGCCGAAATGGCGGCGCACCAAACGGTAGGTCCAGAAGATGGAGAGCAGCGCGGCCAGGGCGAAGGGCGCGCGGCCGGCGGCGGCATCGAGGCCGCCCACGGCGAAGCCGGCGGCCTGCATGTAGATCTGGATCCAGGGCGACCAGCGCCAGAGGTAGCCGCCGGTCTTGTCGAACTCGCGCTCCTCTTCCTGTGAGACGACGTTGACCCCGTCGAAGGCGTAGGGCAGGCCGGCGGACAGCACGTTCTTGGCCAGGCAGGCCGTCTCGGCCTCGTCCTGCCAGAAGGGGCGCTGGCCCAGGTTGTAGAAGAGGAGAAAGGCCGCCAGGGCCAGGACGGCGACAAGGGCCCAGTCCAGGCGGGCGAGAAGCCCCGGCGCGGCGGCCGGCGGCGCGGCCGGCGCGGGGCCGGCGGTCGTCATGGCGTTTGGCATGGCCCGCCCTGGGTAATGGAGGCGGCCGCCGATGTCCAGCCTCAGGCCGCCGCCGGGTGGTCGGCGCGCACGGTCCTGTTCTTGCCGCCGCGCTTGGCGGCGTAGAGGGCGTGGGGGTACGGGGCGTCGCCTGCCGGGCGGCCCGCCGCCCGGCCCGGGTATGGCCAGGGAGAAATGACGCACCGGGTTGCCCGACCCCGCTCCTTCCCCGGACCGAAAACCTTGACGAAACCCCTTGCGGTCGCCGGTTTATTATGATAATGAAAATCATTATCGTAAATTTTCGGTTTGCCCGCACTCGTGACGCAGCCGACGTGTTTTTGCCGAAATCGGGGAATTAGGTCGTTATCGAGCCAACAGGTCCCTTGGCCGCGCCGGGCGCGGTCGGGAACGCCCCGCCGGCGGGAAACGCCGGCGGCCACCAAAGCGAGGACAGGATCGCCATGAAAAACTGCAGCATCAAGACAAAGCTTTTTTCCATCATAGGCATCTTCGCCGTGGCCTTTGTCGTCCTGGGCGTGTTTTCCTACCGAAGCCTGGGCGGCATCGTGGTCAACGGCGGGGTCTACGCGGACATCACGCGCAACAAAGACCTCATCGCTGACATCCTGCCGCCGCCCGAATGCATCATCGAAAGCTACGCCACGGCCATGGACATCCTGGAGAGCCGGGACCCGTCCGCCGTGGCCAGCCTGACCGACAAGCTCAAGAGATTGCGCGAGGATTATGAAGACCGGCAGGTCTTCTGGCGGCAAAGCCTCATCAGCGCCAAGGCCAAGGAGCTCCTGACCGTGGCGGCCTACGCCCCGGCCAGAAAATTCTACGACGCGGCCTTCGGCGAGTTCCTGCCCGCCGTGGCCGCCGGCGACGCCGCCAAGGCACGCGGCGTCTTCTTCGACGTCCTGCGCCCGGCCTACCTTTCCCACCGGGACGTCATCGAACGCCTGGCCGCGCTGGCGGGCGACGAGGTGGCCGCAACCGAAACGGCCGCCAACGCGGCCATCCGCCAGGCCCTCGTCGGCGTCGGCCTCCTGTCCCTGGCCGTCTTCGCCGCGGCCATCGCTTTCTCCCTCTACGTCTCGCGCCAGATCACCCGGCCCATGCGCAAGCTCCTGCATTTCTCCATGCGCACGAGCGAAGGCGACTTCGAGGAAACCCTGGCCATCGAACAAAAGGACGAAATCGGCATCCTGGCCCGGCACGTCAGCGACATGGTGCAAAGCCTGGCCAGGCTCGTGGCGCAAAGCCGGGCCACCAGCGAGCAGGCGCGCTGCGAGGCCCAAAACGCCCTGGCCTGCAAGGCCGAGGCGGAAACCGCTAAGGACGACATGCAAAAACGCCAGGAGAACATGCTCGCCGCCGCCGGCAGCCTGATGGCCGTGGCCGCGGCCCTGGACAACGCCATGCACGCCATCGCCAACCAGGTGGACGCCTCCAACGAGGGGGCCCGCGCCCAGTCCCGCCAACTCGAGGAGACGGCCACGGCCATGGAGCAGATGGCGGCCACGGTCCTGGAAGTGGCCCGAAACGCCGACGACGCCTCCCAGGCGGCCAGGCGCGCCCGGGACAAGGCCGAGGAAGGGGCCAAGGCCGTGGCCGAGGTGGTCAGCGGCATCGACGGCGTCCAGGCCCTGGCCAGGGGCCTGACCCAGGACATGGACGAACTGGGCCGGCGCGTGGACGGCATCGGCGAGGTCATGCGGGTCATCTCGGACATCGCCGACCAGACGAATCTCCTGGCCTTAAACGCCGCCATCGAGGCGGCCCGGGCCGGCGAGGCCGGACGCGGTTTCGCCGTGGTGGCCGACGAGGTCAGGAAGCTCGCGGAAAAGACCATGGTCGCCACCCGCGAGGTCGGCCAGGCCGTGACCGGCATCCAGGAGGAGACGCGAAAGACCGTCTCCAGCGTGGAGAGGGCCGTGGACGGCATCGCCCAGACCACGCTCAAGGCCCGCCACTCCGGCGACGCCCTGGGCCAGATTTTTTCCCTGGTGGACGCCGTGGCCAGCCAGGTCTCCTCGATCGCCGCCGCCAGCGAGGAGCAGTCCGCCGCCAGCGAGGAGATCAGCCGGGCCATCGACGGCATCAACCGCATCTCCACGGACACGGCCGAGGCCATGACCGAATCCGTCGGCGCCCTGGAGGAGCTGCGCGGCCAGTCGGGCGTGCTCGCCGGGCTCATCGACGACATGCGCCGCGCCGGCGGCGAGGCGCTGCCGGCCGGCCCGACCCGAAAGCCCCGCCTGGCCCTGGTGGCCGGACGCACCTCCACCGCCGGGACGTAAGCACTCTTCCAGCCTCGCCCTTCCCGTATCCGTTCCTTGAGCCCGACATACGAAAACAGGTGGTCATCCGGCCTGTTTCTTTTGCCGCGAACGCCTTCCAAAAGATTCAGGACCGCACAAAACTGTAATTTTGCATTCCTGGACGCATCCTCTATGGAGTACCCGTCACAGTCGGCCCGCCCGTCCCCGCCGCCGCAAACCCTCATTACGGTTTAGAAACAGACATGAAAAAGAGCTATACCCACATCGACCTGATCTATCTCGTCCTCGTCGTCGTCACTGCGCTGGCCAGCGGTTCGGCCATGGCCGTCGCCTTCGGCGAGGAGGAATCCCTGGCCTTTCTGGCCACCTATGACGATCTGATCCCGTACGCCAGCCTGGGCGTGGGCCTTTCGCCCCTGGCCGCCTTCCTGCTCCTGTGGCGGGTCTGGATGGCCTGGCGCTACGCCTCCTGCCCGCCGGCGCCGGACGCGGCCCTGCCCGTGGCCACGGTGGTCATCCCGGCCTACAACGAGGGCCGGCAGGTGCTCGAAACCATCCGCTCGGTCATGGCCAGCGACTACCCGGCGGAGAAGCTCCATATCCTGTGCATCGACGACGGCTCGGCCGACGACACCTGGCAGTGGATGCTGCTCGGAGCCAAGGAGTTCCCCACCCGGCTGCGCCTGCTGCGCCAGCCCCGCAACATGGGCAAGCGCCATGCCCTGCTGGCCGGGTTCCGCCAGGCCCGCGGCGAGGTCTTCGTGACCATCGACTCCGACTGCCTGGTCATGTCCGACACCCTGCGCCATCTGGTGAGCCCGTTTGCCGCCTCGCCGCGCACCGGGGCCGTGGCCGGCAACGTGCGGGTGCTCAACCGCGGCGACGGGGCCATCCCCAAGATGCTCGACGTGTCCTTCACCATGTCCTTCGACTTCCTGCGCCGGGGCCAGGGAACCTACGGCGGCGTGCTGTGCACGCCCGGGGCCCTTTCCGCCTACCGCACCAGCGCCCTGGCCCCGGCCATGGAGGCCTGGGCCGAACAGACCTTCATGGGCCGGCCGGCCAACATCGGCGAGGACCGGGCCCTGACCAACATCATCCTCGGCCAGGGCCTCCGGGTGGACTACCAGAAGGACGCGGTGGTGCTGACCAACGTGCCGGCCGGCTAT
Source organism: Solidesulfovibrio sp. (assembly GCF_029978005.1). Lineage (GTDB taxonomy): Bacteria > Desulfobacterota > Desulfovibrionia > Desulfovibrionales > Desulfovibrionaceae > Solidesulfovibrio. The sequence continues at coordinate 18,901 of NZ_JARKOZ010000140.1, forward strand.
CGGGGGCTGTACCGGATGCTGCTGCGCTGGGCGCGCAGCAACGTGCGGGAATGCCTGGTCATGCTGCGCTTCCTGCCGCGCCGCTTCCGCCATGGCGACGGCGGGAGCGGCTGGGTGCGCCTGTCCGGGATCTCAGAGCTGCTCATGCTGCCGGCCACGGAGATCGTCAAGGCGGCCAGCCTGGCCGGGCTGTGCCTGGCCCCTTTCGCCGGGGCGCAGGCCCTGGTCGTCGGCAGCCTCATCGCCGCCGCCGTGCCGGCCGTCGTCTACCAGTTCCGGGAGCGCGGCCTGTTCGGCCTGGTCTGGGGCGTCGGCTACTGCTTCTTCTGGGTGTTCGGTCTGTCGTGGATCACCCTGTGGGGGCTCTTCACGGCCATGCGCTCGGGCTGGCTCACCCGCGACCTGGAGCCCGCCGCCGCGCCGGCGGCCCTGGCCAAGGAAAGCCCGGACGCCGCCTAGGACGCCGACGATCGCTCCTCCGGGTCCTCGACGAAGAAGGGATCGTGGCCGCCCCGGGCCATGAGCAGGCGAAAGGCCAGGAAGTAGAGGTAATGGCTGGGGTTGGCCACGACGGCCCGGGAGAGGCGCTCGGCCAGGCGGGCCGTGGCCAGCCCGGCCTCCTCGGCCGAGGGGCCGACGTCCGGCAGGGGCTCCTCGATGCGAAGCGTCAGGCGGCCGTCGTCGCCGCGCTCCATGAAGCACGGCAGCACGGCGCAGCCGGTGCGGCCGGCAAGCTCCATGGGGCCGAGCGAAAAGGCGGCCGAGCGGCCGAGGAACGGCACCGCCGCCCGCCGCTCGCCGCCGCCGCCGTCCACGGCCACGCCCAGCACATGGCCGCTCCGCAGGCAGGCGAAGGCCTCCTTGAGGCCGCCGAAGACGTTTACGTGCCTGACCGGCAGCGTGCGCTCGTGCTCCCAGCGCAGCTCCCGCGTGCGCCGCACCAGCGCGCCCCGGGCCTCGGGCAGCTTCTCGTTGAGGACCAAGGCCGGGGCGGAAAGCTGCCACATGCGGTAGCCGGCGTGGCCTATGGCGGCCATGATCATCTGGTTGGCCCCGTAGTGGCCGAAGGCGAGCATGGCCCCGCGCCCGCCGGCCAGGGCGGCGTCCAGGCGTTCCCGGCCCCGGATGGCCGCCAGCGCCGCCGTGCGCGCCGGGGTCAGCCTGGGGAAGAGCAGCACCTCGAGGTCGGTCTGGCAGAATTCCACCAGCGCCTTGCGGGCCAGGGCCAACCGGACGGCGGCATCGTCCGGCACGCCCGGGACGTAGCGCGCCGCCTCGGCCATGCCGGCGAGCCGGGCGTTGGGCACGCGCCCGAGCAGGCGGCCGAGCCCCCTGGCCAGGGCGTGGGCCGCGCCGTCCGGCAGGGTCCAGACCAGATGTTTGAACGGATGCCAGTAGCCCCAGACCAGCGCGTCGCGCAGCATTCGCATGGCGCTCTCCCCCCCCACGGTCGCCGGGCGGTAGCATGTCTGGCGGCCCCAGGGCAAATGGTGTATGGGCCGGGGACGCGACGCCGTCGCCACCACTTCGCACAAAAGGAAAAGACGCATGCGCATACTCGTTACCGGCGGTTTCGGCTACATCGGCAGCGTGCTCGTGCCCGAACTGCTCGCCCGCGGCCACGAGGTCACGGCCTTCGACATCGGCTGGTTCGGCCGCCACCTGCCCGAGCACCCGAAGCTTTCGGCCGTGACCGGCGACACCCGCGACATCGACGCCGTGCCCATGGAGGGCATGGACGCGGTGATCAACTTGGCCAACGTGGCCAACGACCCCTGCGGCGACCTGGATTCCAAGCTGACCTGGGAGGTCAACTGCCTGGCCGTCATGAAGATGGCCGAAAAGGCCGTGGCCTGCGGGGTGAAGCAGTTCCTGCACGCCTCCTCGGGCTCGGTCTACGGCGTCAAGGACGAGCCGGAAGTGACCGAGGACCTGCCCTGCGTGCCCATCTCGGACTACAACAAGACCAAGATGGTCAGCGAACGCGTCCTTTTAAGCTACGCCGACAAGTTCGCCCTGCAGATCATCCGGCCGGCCACGGTCTGCGGCTACTCGCCGCGCATGCGCCTGGACGTGGCCGTCAACCTGCTGACCATGCAGGCCCTGGCCAAGAAGCACATCACCGTGCTCGGCGGCGACCAGACCCGGCCCAACATCCACATGAAGGACATCGTGCGGGTGTTCCTGCATTTCCTGGACACCGGCGACAGGCACACCGGCATCTACAACGCCGGGTTCGAAAACATTTCCATCCTCGACCTGGCCAAAATGATCGTCGAGGTCGCCCCGGCCGAGATCGAGATCAAGCCGTCCAACGACCCGCGCTCCTACCGCCAGAACTCCGACAAGCTGCTGGCCACGGGGTTTTCGCCCAAGTTCGGCGTGGCCGACGGCATCCGCGACGTGGCCGAGGCCTTCGCCTCGGGCAAGCTGGCCGACGAGGACCGCTGGTACAACATCCGCACCATGAAGACCCTGCCCAGGCTGTAGGACGCCTCCGCCGACCGGCGGACGCCATGGAGGACGAGGCGATGGACAAACGGGAATTCCCCTGGGGACGCCTGGCCGCGGCCGGCGTCATCGCCCTCGTCCTCAACCTGATCGGCGTGCTGTGGCTGGGCCTGTCCCAGGAGCGCCTGCGCGCCGCCATGGCCGTGCTGGACCAGGAGGTGCGCGCCCTGCCGCCCGCCGCCCCCTGCGGCGACGTGGAGGCCGTGGAAGCCGAGATCGCCGGCCTGCGCCAGGCCGTGACCGGCCTTTCCGGCAAGCTCGAAGGCCTCAAGCCCTCCAGGGAGGACGCCAAGGCCCTGGACCGGCTGGCCGGGGAGGTCAAGGCCCTGGCCGCCAGGGTCGAGGCCCTGGGCGCGGCCAAGACGGCCAAGCCCGCCAAGTCCGAAAAAACCGCCTCTCCCCCCCGGGAGCGCCCCGCCCCGGGTGGTCCCTACTACGGCCCGGGCTATCCGGGCTGGCCCGGGTATTAGCCCCGGCGCGGACGGTCGGCGGCCATGGAACGCTCCCGAAACAACCTGCCCCGGGTGATCCCGGTCCTCTGCCTGGCCGGGGCGGCGGCGCTCGGCGCGGCGCTCTTCCATGACTGGCGCATGGCGGCCGGGGCCGTTGCCCTGGTCGTCGCGGTCCTGATCGCGCTTTTCCCCTTCGCCGGGCTGCTGTGCGCCACGGCCGTCCTCTTCGTCGGCACGCCCTCGCTCAAGATCGTCCACGCCCCGGGCGTGGTCACCCAGTTCTTCCCGGCCATGCTGTTCATTCCGCTTGTCTGCCTGGGCTTTCTGGTCCGGGCGGCCCTCGACGGAGGACGCCGTCGGCCTGTGCGGCGCGAGAATCTCTCCGTGCTGCTTCCTTTCGTGGCCGCCGTGGGCACGCTGCACCTGCTCGCCCTGGCCTGGGCTCCGCACACGCTCTTCGGCCTGGGGCAGCTGGCCACCCTGGCCAGCAACGTCCTTTTCTTCTGCCTGATCGTCGGGGCCGTGTCCGACGTCGGCCGGCTGCGGGCGCTTTGCCTGTCCGTCGTCGTTTCGGCCGTGATCGTGTGCGCCACCATGGTCTGCGCCGCGCAGTACGACTGGGCCGGCACGCTGCACCTGGCCAGCGGCGTGGAGCTCAACTTCGAACTGTTCTCCGAGGCCCGCTGGGGCCGCATCGGCGGGCTGTGCTCGGCCAACCAGGCCGGCGGCTTCCTGGTCTTTTCCACCTTCATCGCCATGGGACTGGCCGTGCGCTGCCGCCGGATTCCCCGCGTCCTCTTCGGCCTCCTGTCGCTGACCTTTCTCACCTTCGTGGTGGTTTCGGGCTCGCGCGGGGCCATCCTGGGATTTGGCGGCGCGGCCGGCGCGTTCATGATCCTGCACCGGCCCACCCGGGAAAAACTCCTCAGCCGCTCGACGCTCCTCGTGCTGGCCCTGGCCGTGGCCATCCTGGTCGGCAAGCCGTCGTTCATCGACCGGATGCTGGTCGGCTTCGGCTACGACGGGCCGCTGATCTTCTCCGCCAAGAAAAAGAGCGAATCCACGTCCAACGTCAGCGGCTCGGGGGCGCGCTTCCGCATGTGGAAAAAGGCCCTCTCGGTCATGGCCGACCGGCCCGAGCTCATGCTCCTGGGCCTGGGGCCGGGGGGATTCATCTGGCACACCCGCGAGCCCGAGGTGCACAGCCTCTGGCTGGCGTTCTTCTTCGACCTGGGCCTTTTGGGCGGCCTGACCGGCCTCCTGGGGCTGGCCGTCCTGGCCGGGTCCACGGTCACGGCCCTGCGCCGGACCCCGCCCGGGCAGGCGCGCCTGCTCTTCACGGCCGTGGCCGTGGCCGCCCTGGCCGAGCTCGGGATGCACAGCGCCATCGACCACGACCTGACCTCGCCGGTGTCCCGTTTCGCCTGGCTCTACGTCGCCGTCCTGGCCGCCGCCCTGCGGGTCGCCCGGACCGCTCCCGGGGCGGACGCGCCGCGCCCCACGATGGAGGTCGCCCATGCGACATCGCCCACGCCTCCCCTGGCTGGTCGTCCCGTGCCTGCTGGCCGCCCTGGCGGCCCCCGCGCCCTGCCCGGCCCAGCCCGCGCCGGAAATGCTCCTGGACCAGGCCCGGCGGCTTGCCGCCCGTGAACGGACCGAGCCCGCGACGGCGGCCGACGCCGCCGCCCGGCTGCGCGAACTCCAGGACCTCTTGGGGGCCATGCGCCTGACCGGCGCGTTCACGGGCCTGGAGCAGATCTGCCCGCCGGCCTCCCTGGCGGCCATGATGCGCGAGCTGGCCGCCGGCCGGCCCGAGGCCCTGCCGCCGCTGCTCTCCCCCTGCCTGCTCGCCCTGGGCACCCTCGGCCGCCTGGACGGCCCGGCAACGGCGCAGGGCGCGCCGGCCGGACCGGGACCGTTCCCGGGTGCGGCCGCCGGGCCGCCTTCCCCGGGCGCGTTTCCACCGCCGAACGCGGGCGGGCCGCCGGCCGTTCCCGGCCCCGGACAAGGCGCGCCGGTCCCTGGCCCGGCCATGCCCCGGGCGCGCCTCGCCGTCTTCCTGCCGACCACGGCCCCGCGCCTGACGGTCTCCCCGGCCGTGCCCGACACGGCCTCGGGCGCGCCGGACTTCCCGGCCACGGTCGTCGCGGCCGCCGGCGGCCGCGTGGCGCTCACCCTCACGGAAACGCCGGTCTACATCGAGGAGAAGCCCCGAGAGACGCCGCCCACGCCCGGCGAACGCCTGGCCTCGCCCTTCGGCGCGCACCCGGCCACCTTCCGCGGCGAGACGCCGCCCTTCGCCCTGGCCCGGGACCTGGGACTCGGCTGGCACCGGGGCGTGGCCTGGTGGGTGGACATCCAGTCCGACGCGGACCTCGCCGCCGGCCGGTTCGACTTCTCGCGCCTGGACGCCCAACTCGCGGCCATGGGCACGGACATGCGGGCCATGCTCACCATCATGCTGCCGGCGCGCCTGCGCCAGGACGGCCACGGCGGCGCCCCCGGCCAGCCCGGCCCCCCGGCCGTCAAGGCCGACGGCTCCTGGGAGCTCGGCCCGCCGCCGGCCGCCTACGACGCCTTCGTCACTGCCCTGGTCCGTCGCTACGGCGCGAGCCCCCCGGCCGGCGCGCCCCGGGTGACCTACTGGCAGTTCGAAAACGAGCTGGACCTGTCCCGGGCGCGAAACGACGCCGCCGGCTTCGCCGCCCTGACGCTGCGCACCGAACGGCTCATCAAGAAGGCGGACCCCGGGGCCAAGGTGCTCCTGGCCGGAGTTTCGGGCGAGGACTTCCCGCGCAATTTCGAAACGTATTACGTACCGCTGCTCAAGGCGCTGCACGGAAAGGGCTTCGACATCTTCGACCTGCACGCCTTCGGCCGGGCCGGGGACTACCGGGGGCTTACGGCCATGACCGCCGCCGCGCGCCGGACCCTGGACGCCACGGGTTTCGCCCGCGTGCCGCTGTGGATGACCGAGACCGCCACCTACAGCGGCGCGCCGACCGCCCCGCCGGGCCTGCCGCCCCAGACCGAGGCCGAGCAGGCGGCCGAACTGGTGCGGCGCGGCGTGTTCGCCCTGTCGCTCGGCGTGCAGAAGGTCTTCTGGGCCATGGTGCGCGAGGGTTTCCGCTTTCGCGGCGACGTCTTCGACCACGTCGGGCTCACCACCGATCCCCGGGTGAGCCCTGACCGACCCGACGGCGCGGCCAAGCTGGCCTTCTTTACCTATCGTCGACTTTGCGCCAAACTGGCCGGGTGCGACCCCAGGCCCGAACGCCTGTCCCTGGCCCCCGGGGCCTATGCCTACCGCTTCCGCGCCCCGGGCGGCCGCACGGTGGTGGTGGCCTGGGCCGATCCCAGGCCCTGACCGCGACCGCCCGCACCAGAAGGAACCCGACATGCCCCAGCCCGACCCCGGCATCTTCGACTCCGCTGCCTACGCCGAAGCCCTGGCCTTTGCCCGAAGCCTGCGCGCCCCGGGCAAGCCGTTGGATTTCCCGAGCTATTCCGATTATGTGCGCCTCGTGGCCGAGCGCGTGGTCATCGACCTCGACGCCTTCGACCCGGACATGGCCGATTTCCACGAACTGCCGGAGACCTACGAACTGGCTTACCTGACGGCGCGGCTGGAGAGGCTGCGCGCGCGCATCGCGGTCGAGCGCGGCGTGGACGTGAGCGGATTGTAACGAAAGAGATCAGCCGGCGGCCCGGGCGGCGCGCCCCCGGCGCAGGCGCGCCCGGATGGCCCGCCACTGCTCGCGGGGCGTAAGGTCGTCGGCCGGCACGCCCGACAGCACGGCCAGGGGTTCGCGCCCCAGGGCGGACAGGCAGGCCTCGGCCGCTTCGGCCACGACCCCGACCGGCGTGCGGTAAAGCCCGGCCACGAGCAGCACCTCTCCGGCGGACCGCCCCAGGGCCAGAGCGTCGCCCGAGCGCGAAAGCGGCGCGCAAGAGACGAGCACCCGGTCGAAGCGCCCGGTCAGTTCCGCGAGGACCGCGCCCAGCCGCGGCGAATCCATGAGCCGGTCCGCCGCCGCCACGGACAGCGACCGGCCGGCCGGCAGCAGGAAAAGCTCCGGTTCCGGCCCCGGCACCAGCACCGATTCCAGGGAGATCTCCCCGGCCAATGCCTCGGCCAGGCCCGGGCCCGAAGGCAACCCGGCCATGGCCGCCAGCCCGGAAGGCTGGGGCGGGCAGAGATCGGCGTCCACGACCAGGGTGCGCGCGCCGGACCGGGCCACGGCCAGGGCCAGGTCCCAGCACAGGCGGGGCGCGTCGCCGTCCCCTTCGTCGACCCCGGCCACGACGATCGACGTCCCGGGTCCGGTTCCGGCCGGGAAAAGCACCTCGCGCAGCCGGCGCAGGGCCTGGCTTCGGGCCACGGCGCCGCGCCGGGGCACGGCCCCGAGCACCCGCGTGCCGGCCTCGGCCAGGGCCGGGCGCGACCCCGCCGCGTCGTCGGTCCAGGCCGCGATCAACGCGGCAATCACGGCCAGAAACGCCCCGGCGGCGATGCCCACGGCCAGCATCAGCGAAATCTTGGGCCGCATGTAGTCGTCGATCTTGCCCGGCAGTTCGGCCGGCTCCACCAGATGGGCGATGGACAGGTCCATGCCCTCGCCGACCTTGGCCATGGCCTCCATCTGGTTGAGGTTGGACACGAAAGTCTGGTTGGCATCCACCCGGACGGCCACCAGGGCCGAGGCCGCGGCCCGGCCGGGGAAGGCGTCGGCCTTTTTTTCCACGTCGCCCAGCAGCGCGGCGAAGGCCTCGTCCTGACACTCGTAGCCCGCCACTTGCGCCGCGTACTCGGCGGCCCGTTCGCTTAAGTAGCTGTAGGTCGGATCCGTGGACACGGTTTCCGAGCCGAACACCTTCTGGGACTCGCCCTTGATGATGCGCTTGGCTTCCTCGATCTTGTTCTCGATTTCCCTGACCGCCGGATGCTCGGCCGTCAGGCGCGTCTTGGCCGCGGCCAGGTCCAGGTAGAGGTCGCGCAGGGTGAGCTTGACCGAGTCGATGAGCGAGGAGCGCTGGGTGGACTCGGACGTCTTGCGGAATTCCGGCCGCTTGGCCAGTTGGGCCTTGACGTTGGCCAGCATGCCCTGGGCCCGGATGAGGCTCAGGCGGTTGGCGTCGCGGTCGGAGGAGAGCGTGTAGTAGCGCGAGACCAGCTGCTGGCCTTCGCTGGTCAGGTCCACGATCTTCTCGGTGCGCCGGACCTCCTTCTGCTCGGCCAGGGCCTGCTCGTAGGCGGCCCGGGCCTTGGGCAGCTCCCGGGCGACGGCCTCGGCCACGGTCCGGCATTCGTCCTGGCGCATGGCCGTTTCCCGGGCCACGAAGGACTTGGCCGCGGCGTTGGCCAGGTCCATGGCCAGCCGCATGGAGGAGGCCGAGGTGGAGAATTCCAGGATGTCGGAATCCTCCATCATGGCCGCCTTGAGATAGGGCCTGGGGAAAACGACATGGACCAGGGACTTGTTAGTCAGCTCCTCGTAGGTCATGGGCCGCAGCCCCAGGCGAGGCCAGAAATGGCCGATGACCAGTCGCACGAACGGTATGAATTCCAGGGTTTGCAGCGACTTGCGCTTGCGCATGAGGTCGAGTTCGGCGATGACCGGCCGCACCACCGGCACGGTGACGGCCAGGTCCTCGTAGGTGGCCCGCTCGGTGTCGGTGAGCGAGGCCGAACTGACCATGGCCGAATCCAGGGAGGCGCGCCCGAGCAGCGTGGCCTTGGTGGAGGAATGGTACAGGTAGACCTTGGCCGAGGAAACGTACTGGGTCTCGCAAAGGAGCGTCAGCACCAGCAGTCCGCCGAAGACGGCCAGGAAGGTCCAGGCCATGAGCGCCCGGCGACGCCACAGGACGGCGAGAAGCTGGCGGAGTTCCACTATTGCACCGTGAAGACGCCGCCCTGGCTGTTGCTTAACACCTCGCCGGCCACGGGCTGGGACTGGTTGTTGATGATGGTGGTGGACGTCGTGACCGGCCCCTTGAACAGGTCGTTCACGGCGTCGCGCAACTGGGGCATGAAGATGACGAAGCGCTCGGCGTTGATGACGGCGTTTAAAGCCGAGGTCATATGTCCCATGAATTCCTCCACCGTGGCCCAGGTGCTTTTGGGCACGTAGAGGATGTCGCCGCCTTCGAGGTAGCGGTTGAACCCGACCACGCCCTGGCCGACCGACGTGCCCAGGCGCATGTCGAGGATGTAGGCCCGGGGGCGGTCGCCCTCGGGACGCAACAGCACCACCATGGACTTCCCGGCGTTGTCGGTGAACCCGCCGCTTCTGGCGATGGCTTCGAAAAGGTTCATGTCGTGGTCCACGGACACCACGCCCTGGGTTTTGACCTCGCCGAGAACGATGGCCGTCTGGCTGCGCAGGGTGGACACGGAAACCGTCACCTGCGGATCGACGACGTACTTGCCGTACACCCGGGCCAGTTCCGTGCGCAGCTCGGCCACGGTGCGCCCGCCGGCCTTGACTTCGCCGACCAGCGGCAGGGAGATGTCGCCGTTCTCGTCCACCCGGGCCGAGGTCTTGAGGTCGTCGTTGCGCCACACGGCCACGGTCACCTCGTCGCCGTAGCCGAGCATGGCCCGGCGGACGGCGACCCCGTCCGGCGCGCTTCTGGACGTGGTTGCGGGCGGCGGCGGCGAAGGCTTGACGCAGGCGGCGCAGGCGAGCAACGCCAGCCCGCAGGCCGCCAGGAGAATGGCCCTCAGAGACATGCCCGCGCCCTTTCCGGGATGCCGCGACAGTTTCAGCATGGCGTCGTCGAAGCGCACGGATGCGGGTTTCGTGGACGCGCACCAAGCGCAAGGCCGCGGTCGGAGCCGCGAAACGTGGGGTACAGGCAGGCTGCCGGCATGGGAATTCCTGGAGGTTTCGAAACTGCTTCCTGGTACGGGATTTCCGGGGCGACCGCAAGGCGGGGCGGCGCGTTGTGGTCCACCGGGTTATGGTGTAAGAGCCATTGCGCCAAGTTCCGGCGGTCGCCAATGGCGCGTCGCCGGCCCAAAACCCCTACAGCATTCAGGCGACTTATGACATCCACCCGTTTTTCCGCCGGACCTTTCGCCGCCCTGGCCCTGTGCCTGGCCCTGTGCCTGGCCGGCCCGGCCGCAGCCGAGACCCTGACCTTCCTCGGCAAAAGCTATTGCCCCATCAAGTACGAGATCACCTGGCCCTTCATCTCCAAGCCCGACAAGGGCAAGGCCCAGGGCAGCGGCATCACGGCCAACGTCTACGAGTTGCCCAAGGAGCAGAGCAACGAGCAGAAGTCCGCCACGGAGCTCGGCTCCACCATGGACCGGCTGCTCATCCTCTCGGCCCCGCTCAAGGTCGGCGACCCCGTGTCCGAGGACCAGATCCTCATCACCTACGAGATGCCCCTCGAGAACCTCATCGCCGAGAAGCAGACGCTTTCCCGCGCCGAACTCAACGACGCGGAACATGCCTTGGCCTATGTGGAAAACCAGCTGTCCCTGGTGCGCCAGCTGCAGGCCGACCTGGAAAACCAGGCCGCCGGACACGCCGTGGCCCCCAACACCGTGCGCTACAACCAGCAGGAAATCGAAGCGCTCATGCTCCAGCGCGACGCTCTCCGGGAAAAGCGCGACCTGGCCGAGCAGCGCTACGACAACGCGGTCATCATCGCCAAGTCCAAGTACGGCAAGGACCAGGACATCCACAAGCTGCCTCGTGTGGGCTACATCCGCGCCCCGGCCAGCGGCTACGTGCTGTGGACCAACTCCAGCCTCATCCCGGGCATGGCCTTCAGCAAGCAGGCCTCGCTGATCTCCATCGGCCGCCTGGACCCCATCATCATCCGGGCCTCGGTCCACGAGATAGCCGCCCAGAAGCTCAAGGTCGGCGACAAGGCCACGGTGGTCTTCCACGGCCTGCCCGGACAGCCCTTCCAGACCGCCATCTCCAAGATCGACTTCGTGGCCCAGCCGGCCATGCTGCAGCAGCCGTCCTTCTACGAGCTGGAGATGACCCTGCCCAACCCCGACCTGCGCATCAAGGAAGGCATGCGCTGCGACGTCACGGTGGACCTCGACGCGCCCAAGTAACGCCGCCACGCCCCAACCGGAGACCCCCTCCCCGTGACGCCGCCCCCCCGCTCCCTGGCCGGCAACTTCCTGGCCCTGATTTCATCGCGCGTCATCCAGATCGCCAGCGGCTTCTTCGTGCTGCTGGCCGCCGCCCGGTGGCTGTCCCTCGACGCCTACGGAACCTACGCCTCGGTCACGGCCATGGCCGGAGCGGCGGCGGCCATGACCTATTGCGGCATCCAGCAGATCATGATCCGGGAGATGGCGGCGCGGCGAAACGAGGCCCCGGCCATAGTCGGCCAGGCCCTGCTCCTGCGCCTTTGCCTCGTCGCCTTGTGCGGCCTGGCCCTGGCCGTGGCCGGCTTCTTCGCCGACTACGGGCCCGAGGCCCGGCTGGGGCTCGCCCTGGCCTTCTGCCTGGAGGCCTGCCGGTCCCTGGGACAGCTCGGCTGCGCCGTGTTCCAGGCCCACGAGCGCATGGGCTACGAGCCGCCCCTGTCCATCGTGTCGGGGCTGGCTTCGGTGGCCCTGGTCGGCGGGGCGCTGTGGCACGGACTTGGCTACACGGGCGTGCTGGCCGGCCTGACCCTGGCCGCCGGCCTGCATGCGGCCCTTGCCTGGCGCGTGGTCTGGCGCGACCTGACCCGGCCGTCCCTGCGCTTTTCCCGGGCCGAGCTTTGGCGGATGCTCGGCGCGGCCTCGGTGGTGGGGCTCGGCGTTTTTTTCCACCAGAACCTGTTTCGGGCCAACACCCTGGTGCTGTCCTTCCTGGCCGACGCCGCGGCCGTGGCCGACTTCCAGGCCCCCCACGAGTTCATCCTCAAGCTCGAGATCCTGCCGCAAGCCCTCATGCTGGCCGTGTTCCCGGCGCTCTCCCGCCTGGCTCCGATCGATCCCCTGGGGGCCAGGCGGCTTTTCCGTCTGATCTTCCGCCACACCCTGCACGTCATGGCCCTGCCCTCGATCCTTTTGGCCTACTACGCCGAGCCGGCCTGCGTGCTCCTGTTCGGCCAGAAGTTCCAGGGCGCGGCCATGGTCCTGCGCCTGCTCGCCCTGGCCCTGGCCCCCCTGGCGCTGGACATGCTGGTCAATAACGTGCTCGTGGCCATCGGCCGCCAGCGCTACGCCCTGTACTACGCCTCGGCCGCCCTGGCCCTCAACGTGGCCGGCAACATCTACGCCGTGCCGCGCTACGGAGCCGTGGGCTCGGCCGTGGTGGCGCTTTGCTCCTACGTCTGGCTGCTGATCTTTTCCACCCGTTTCGCCGCCCGCCACAGCTACCGGCCCCACGCCCTGGGGCCGCTCGTGCGCGTCCTTTGCGCCAGCGGGGCCTGTCTCGGGGCCTGCATGCTGCTGCGCCACGCGCCCATTCTCGGCGCGGCCTCGGGCACGCTGGTCTACCTGGCCGTGCTCGTGGGCCTCAAGGGCTTCGGCCCCCACGATCTGGCGGAACTGCGCTCCGTCGCCAAACCCCGGCCGCAAGGCGCGGGCGATCCCGGAGAACGTCCATGAAAGCCGCCCGCGTGGTGGTCGTCGGCTGGGACGGCGCCACCTTCGACGTCATAAAGCCCCTGATCGCCGCCGGGCGCATGCCCCATCTGGCCGCGCTCCTCGAAAAGGGCGTCCACGGCCCCTTGTGCTCCACCGTGCCGCCGGTGACGCCCGTGGCCTGGACCAGCTTCGCCACCGGGACTTCCCCGGGCCGCCACGGCGTCTTCGACGCCCTGACCCTCGATCCGCAGACCCACGAGGTGCGCTTCGTCTCGGCGGCCATGCGCCGGGCCGCGCCGATATGGGCGGTGCTGTCCCAACGCGGCCGTCCGGCCGGGGCGGTGAACGTGCCCGTGACCTGGCCGCCGGAGCCGATCGACGGCTTCGTCGTGCCGGGCATGTTCACTCCTTCCGACGCCGAGGACTTCGTGCACCCGAAAGAGCTTCGCGCGGAGATCGAGGCCCGTTTCGGCCCGGGCCTTTGCCGCGACTCGCCGGCCATGGACCCGGACCCGGCCCGCTACCTCGACAACCTCCTGGCCGGCGTGGACGCCCGCTGTGAGCTGACCTTGTGGCTCATGGCGCGCCGCCCCCTGGATTATTTCTGCTCGGTCTTCATGGAATCCGACCGGGTGCAGCACTTCTTCTGGGCCTACCGCGACCCGGCCCATCCCCTGCACGCCCGCCTGGGCCGGGCCATCGAGGCGGTGTACGAACGCCTGGACGCCGCCCTGGGCCGCATCGTGGCCGCCTGTCCGCCGGAGACGGCCGTGGCCCTGGTCTCGGACCACGGGGCCGGCCCCCTGCGCCGGGCCATCTTCCTCAACCGCTGGCTCATGGACCAGGGTCTGCTCGTGCTTTCCGGCGACCTGGCCTCCCTGGCCGGCCGCCGGCCCTCGCCCCTGCGCCGGGCGGCGGCCGCCCTGGCCAAGGCCGTGCTGCCGGCCTCGGTGCTGGCCGCGCGCCGCAAGGCCCGATCCAGGGCCCACGCCCGCATCAACAACCTCTTTTCCGCCATCGTGGACTGGGAGCGCTCGGCCTGCGTGTCCGAAGGCATCGCCGGCGGCATCTTCTTCAATCCCCGCCTGGTGGGGCAGGGCGATCGGGAGGCCCTGACGCGGCGGCTCAAGGAAGGCCTCACCGCCATCGTCGATCCCGAGACCGGGGAGCATCCCTTTTTGGCCGTGCACGCCCGGGAGGAGCTCTACGCCGGGGAGGCCGTGGCCCACGCGCCGGACGTGGTGACGTTGTGCGGCCCGGGCTACCAGGTGCTCGTGCCCCACGAGATCGCGCTCTACGGCCAGGGCGCGCCGACCGGGCTCTTCGCGTCCCACAAGTGGAGCGGCCGCCACGAGCAGCACGGCGTGTTCGCCCTGGCCGGCCCGGGCGTGGCCGCCGGCGTCGCCCTGGCCGACGCGGCCATGCCCGACGTGACGCCGACGCTGCTCTACGCCCTGGGCGAGGCCGTGCCGGACAACATGGACGGCCGGGTGCTGGCCACGGCCTTCACGCCCGAAACCCTGGCCGCCCGGCCCCCGGCCGTGGCGGCGGCGACCGCCGCCACGGCCGCGGCCGCCGGCACGGACGGCGAGGCGGCGGCGCGCATCGCCGACGAGCTGTCGGACCTCGGCTACATGTAGGCCGCCAAGCTTCGGGCCCTTGCCTCCGGGGCGGTTGGACCGTACTCTCGCGCAACGCTCCGGACCGAGCCCGCTATGGCCGAAGACGACAAAATATTCGAACTGTTCGCCGAAAGCTGCCTGGAGCAGCTGCGCGGCATCGAAGCGGCCATCCTCGACCTGGAGTCCGCCGGGCCGGGCGTGCTCGAAGCCAAGGTGGCCGCCGTGTTCCGCGCCGCCCACACCATCAAGGGCGACGCAGGGGCCGTGGGGGCCGCTCCCCTGGCCGCCCTGTGCCACGCCGTGGAATCCGTTCTCGACGCCGTGCGCCAGGGCCGTCTGCCCATCGAACGCGGCCTCGTCGGCGAGCTGCTCGCCGTCTTCGACGTCATCCGGGCCATGGTCGAGGACGCAGCCAAGGCCCGCCACGGCGACATCGCCCGGGAAACGGCCCGCATGGCCGCCCTGCTCCAGGCGACGCCGCCGACCCGGAACGCGGCCGCCCCGGTCTCCGATTCCGCCCCCGCCGCCGAACCCGCTGCGGGTGAAGCCCCCGGCGGCGACGCGCCCGTCGACGAGCGCATCCGCAAGCTTTCCATCCCGGCCCGCGAGCTCGACATCCTGGTCGACCGCGTGGGCGAACTCGGCATCGCCCAGTCGCGCCTGGCCTCCCTGTCCCAGCGTCGGGTCGATCCGGAACTGCGCGACGTGGCCGAGGAGGTCGAGCGCCTGGCGGCGCTTTTGCGCGACCAGGTCCTGGGGCTGCGCCTTTTGCCCATCAAGGTCAGCTTTCCCAAGTACCGCCGGCTCGTGCGCGACGCCTGCGCCGCGCTCGGCAAGGACGTGGAGCTCGTCATGGAGGGCGAGAACACCGAGCTCGACAAGGCCGTCATCGAGCAGCTCAACACGCCCTGCATCCATCTGCTGCGAAACGCCGTGGACCACGGCATCGAGGCCCCGGACGTGCGCGCGGCCCTCGGCAAGCCGCGCCGGGGGGCCATCGCCCTCTCGGCCCGCCAGGAGGGCAACGACGTGGTCATCGCCATCCGCGACGACGGCGCGGGCATCGACGGCCGCAAGCTCTGGCAGCGGGCCGTGGAGGCCGGCCGCCTCGACCCGGCCCGGCCCTACGACGCCGACGCCGCCCTGGAGCTCATCTTCCTGCCGGGAATCTCCACGGCCGACGCCGTGGGCGCGGTCTCCGGCCGGGGCGTGGGCATGGACGCCGTGCGCGAGGGCATCGCCGCCCTGCGCGGCCGCATCGACGTGGCCTCCTCCCCGGGCGAGGGCGCGGTCTTCACCATCCGCCTGCCCGTGTCCCTGGCCATCATCGACTGCCTGGAAGTGGGCCTCGGCGAGGAAACCTACTACCTCCACCTCGACTACGTGGAGGAATGTCTGGAACTGCCGCCGGGAACGTCCCTGCGCCAGGGACGCGGCGTCATGGACCTGCGTGGCCAGGCCATGCCGCTGGTCTGCCTGCGCCATTTCTTCGGCCTGGACGGTCAGGCCCCGTCCGGCTCCCACGTGGTCGCCGTACGCCGCGAGGAGGGCCGGGCCGGCCTCGTGGTGGACAGCGTGCTCGGCCGCAAGCAGGCCGTGCTCAAGCACCTGGGCCGGGCGCTGGGCAAGGTGCCGGGCGTGCTCGGCGGCACGGTCACCGAGGCCGGCGACATGGCCCTGGTCGTGGATGTCCCGGAACTGCTGCGCGCCGCACGCCAAGCCGCGGCGGACGCCCAACCCCAAACATGACGGAGAGCCGAACCATGCCGCGCGCCCTCATCGTCGACGACAGCCGCTACCAGCGCTTCCTCATCATCCAGGCCCTGGAAGGGCTTTTCACGCCAGAAGAAGCCGCCGACGGCCGCGAAGCGGTGCAGCTCTTCGAGAACGCCCTGGGTCGAAACGAGCCCTTCGACCTCATCGTCATGGACATCCTCATGCCCGTGCTCTCCGGCCACGACGCCCTGTCCGGCATCCGGCGCATCGAGGCCGCCCGGGGCCTGACCGGCGAACGGCGCACTCCGGCCGTCATGCTCTCGAGTCTCGACGATCCGGCCAACATGATGCGGGCCCAGTTCGAATCCGGGGCCCAGGCCTACGTCACCAAGCCCTTCACGCCGCAAACGCTCATCGAGGCCCTGGTCAGCCTGGGCCTTCACGACAACCCCCTCGGCGACGACGCCGAAGACGCAGAATTTTCATGCAAGGCCTTCTAGAACGCTTTCCAGACCATGCCCTGGCCTTCCTCAACGTGGCCCAGGGCGGCGTCTACGAACGGCCGACCATGGCCCACACCGTGCTCGGTTCGTGCGTGGCCGTCACGTTTTTCGCCCCGCGCCGGGGCCTGGCCGGCATCTTCCACGCCCTTTTGCCCAAGGCCTCCGAGTACCGGCTCCACCAGCCGGACCAGACGCCCTACAAGTTCGTGGACACGGCCATCGCCACGGTGGCGCGCCGCTTGGAGATGCGGGGGGCCAAGCTCGGCGAGATCGAATGCAAGGTCTTCGGCGGGGCCAGCGCGCTTTTCGCCGAGGACATGTCCGTGGGCCGGCGCAACGTGGAGGTCGCCTTCGCCACCCTGGCCGACCTGGGGCTGCGGGTGACCGCTTCCAACGTGGGCGGCGAGCGCGGCCGCAAGATTGTGTTCGCCTCGAGCTCCGGCGAGATCTTCGTGCGCATGCTCAACAACGCCGCCGCCAAAAACGGCGGACGCGCCCGTTAGCCCATGCCCGCGTTTTCACGCCGCCTCGCCGCGACCCTCGTCTGCCTGCTCGCGCCCGCCGCGGCCTTGGCCGCGGCCTGTCCGGGACTGCCCCCCGGGGCCGGGGCCAAGGAGATGATCGGGGCGGCCATCGGCCTGCTCGACCCGGCGACGACGGACCCGGCCAAGGCCCGGGCGGCGGCCGCCTGCCTGGCGGCGGCCCACGCCGCCGGCGACGCCGGCGCGGCCGCCGCCAGAGGCCAGCTGGCCTTGTCCGGCCGGTCGGAACGGTCGGGCCGGCCCGACCCCACCCTGGCCCTGTCCTGGTTCGCCAAGGCCGCCGCCGCCGGCTCGCCCCAGGGCGACCTGGCCATGGGCCTGGCGCTTTTGCGCGGGCAGGGCGCGCCGGCCGATCCCTACTGGGCCTGCTGGCGGCTCGGCCGGGCCCTGCGCCAGCCGGGGCTTACGCCCGAGGAAAAGGCCCTGGCCGCCCGGGCCGCCGACGAGGCCGCGGCAAAGCTCGCCCCGGCCGAGCGCGCCGCCATCGAGGCCAACCTGTCCGGGGGCGCGGGCCAATGACCATGGGCAGGGACGCGCGCCTGCCCGCGCCGGCCGCCTGGGAATGGGCGATCGTTTGCGCGGCGACGCTTCTTGGCCTGTGGCTGCGCCTTTTCGCCCTGGACGTAGTGGGGCTGTGGTGGGACGAATTCGTGACCCTCGGCCGGGCCGCCTGGCCGCTTGCCGACATGCTGCCTTCCCTGGCCTTCCAGGGGCCAAGCGACGTGAGCCTCGACTCCTCGCCGCCGCTTTTCCACCTGCTGGTCCACGCCGCCTTGCGGGTCCTTCCGGCCACGGACGCCACCGTCAAGCTGCCGAGCCTCGCGGCCGGCACGCTGACCATACCCGTGGTCTGGCTGCTGGGGCGGCGGCTTTTCTCCCGGGAAACGGGACTGGCCGCCGCCGTTGTCTGCGCCGTGTCGCTTTTCCCCATCCACTATTCCCGCGAGGCCAGGCCCTACGCCCTGTACCTCCTGTGCGCCCTGGCGGGATTTCTTTTCCTGCTGCGGGCCATGGATTCGGGCCGCCGCCGCGACTGGGCCGGCTTCGTCCTGGCCAACGCGGCCATGTTCTACGCCTCCTACCTGGCCTCGGCCACCTTCGCGGCCGAGGGGCTCATCGTCTGCGGCCGGGCGGCCCTGCTCTGGCGCGCCGACAGGCCGGCCGCCCGGCGGCTTTGCCGCGACGCCGCCCTGGCCGCCGGCCTGGTGGTCCTGGCCTACCTGCCCTGGGTTCCCGGCCACCTCTTCCAGGTGCGCACCATCCACAGCGACGGCCCCACCGGCGACCGCTTCGCCTCGGCCGGCTTTTCCGCCGTGCTGCGAGCCTTCACCGCCATGCACGACCAGTCGGGCCTGCCCTGGCCGGCGATCCTCGGCGGCCTGGCGACGCTCGGGCTGGCGCGCCACCTGCTCCTTGGGCGCTGGCGGTCCCTGGCCGCCCTGGCGGTCTGGGCCGGCTGCGCCCTGGCCATGGCCGCCGCCCTGCCGACGCAGATCGACGTCTCCATCCGCTACCTGGTCAACCTGTTCTTCCTCTACGCCTACCTCGCCGCCGGCGGGGCCGAGGCCCTGGCCGCGCTGCCCGGGCGGTTCCTGCCCAACCCGCCGGCGGTCCTGGCCCCGGTCCTGGCCGCCGCCTTGGCGCTCGGCTGCGGCTGGCCCATGGCCGCGGCCCTGCCCGTGTACGTCAAGCGCGACAGCCCGAGCATCAAAAGCGCGCTCGCCGACCTGGCCATCCGTCGCGACGGCGCGGACTGGCTCTTTTTCTACCGCAACCGCCACCTCAAGATCATCGCCGAGTGGTATCTGGGGGACACCTTCCGCACGGCCGCGAGCCTCTCCGACCGGGCCTACCGCCGCTTCCTCCTGCTCACGCCCCACGATCTGACCGAGCGGCGCGCCCTGCCCGGCCTCGTGCCGGTCAGGGAGACCTTCTGGGCCGACGTCGCCAGGGGCGGGGCCGTCAACCGCGCCCCGCTGCCCCTGGACGTCCCCTACGCGGCGGATTTTTCCGACCTGGCCTTTTTCGCCGACGTGTTCGCCGTCCAAAACCTGGCCCCGGACCTGGGCTACGCCACCCTGGCCCTGTACGACTGCCGCCTGCCCGGCCGGGCGGTCTTCGCCTTCGCCCTGCCGCCGGGAAGCACGGCCGGGAAAGCTCCGGTCCGGGTGACCCTGGCCCTTCGCCCGGGCAAGGCCGGCCTGCCGGAGGCCGGGGCCACGGTCCTGACCGGGACCGACCCGGGGCGGCTTTCCCCCGCGGCCCGGGCCACGGCCCGGGATTTCGGCCCGGGCCGCGACCGGCTGGACCTCGACGTCGCCCTGCCGCCGCCCGATCCGGCCACGGGGCTGACGTTTCTGGCCGTGGAAATCGTCGCCGGCCATGTGGACGGTTTCCTGGAACTGGCCGGCCTGCGCGTGACGCCGCCGACCGAGGTGCGCCTGCCGCCCGGCGCGCCCGCGCTCTGGCAGCGCCGGGCGGCGGCCGTGGCCGCCAACACGCCCGTGCTGCCCGGGCTCGGCGAAGCCCGGGCGGCCCTGGGCGGCGCGACGCTTTTCGGCTTCGCCGACGCGCCCGACCCGGTCCTTCGGCTCGGCGGCCCCGAAGACCTGGCCGCCTACCTGCGCGCCTACCCGGACGACGCGCCGGTGGCGACCGTGGCCGACGCCACGGGCGCGGTCCGGGTCCGCTATTTCGACCCGGGTCTGCGCCATCCCCTGGCCGGTCTCGCCGCCGCGCCGCGCGAGCTGCTCCCCGGCTTCGGCCGGCCGGTCACGGCCAAGGGGCTCATTGCGGCCGGAAACGTGGCCGGGCAGACGCTTCGGTTCGGCCAAGCCCAGGTCCAGCTGCCGGTGGCCGGGCCGGCCGGCTCCCGGCTGCTGCTCGGCGCGGACGGGCGCGGCCTGCTCCATTTTTCCCCGACCTTCGACCGCCCGCTTCCACGCATCCTGGACGAGACCTTCGTCGCCGACGCCGTGGCCGCCGCACCCGGCGAACCGGCGCTGACCTGCTCCGGCGACGCCCCCTGCTTTTTCACCTACGCCGTCACGCCGCCGCCGGGGGAGGCCGGGACGGCCGCGCCCATCGAGGCCTTCCGCCTGGCCTGGTACCCGCAGGTGCTCACCGACGGGACCGGGCACAACCGGGTGACCGTGGCCTATTCCACGGACGGGTCCCGGTACGAACCGTTGGGAGAGCTCAGGAGCGAAGGGGATTTCTTCTGGTACGGCGGAGAGATGCGCATGGCCCGGGAGGTGCGGCTGCCCCAGCCGGCGGACAGGCTTTATCTGCGCTTCGCCCTGTCCGGGGCCGGCGCTCGCCTGTGGAGCGCGCCGGGAACGCCCCTGTCCCTGGACGTGACCCTGGCCGGCACGGGCTTCGCCGGCCTGCCCCTGCCGCAGGGGCCGGTCGCGGCCGCAAGCCCTGACGGCGACGTGCTCGTCCGGCCGACCCTCGCCCCGCCGGCGCTCGGGCTGTCGCTACGGGAGCGCCTGTAGCGGCCGGCGGGGTACGGCCAAGGCAACGGTTGACAGAGACCCCGATTTCGGGATTAGTGCCTCGTTTGGCCGCGCGGGTACGGATGCGCGGCGCACTCCGCCGTTTCGAACGCGATCCGGCGACCCCCCTGGAGCAAACACCCCATGATGCACGGAAAGAAAGTGGTGGTGGTCATGCCCGCCTACAACGCGGCCTCCACCCTCGAACGGACCTACGCCGAAGTGCCCAAGGACATCGTGGACGAGGTCATCCTCGTCGACGACTGCAGCCGGGACAATACCATCGAGCAGGCGCAAAAGCTCGGCCTGCGCTGCTTCCGCCATCACCAGAACTGGGGCTACGGCCGCAACCAGAAGACCTGCTACGCCGAGGCCCTCAAGACCGGCGCGGACGTGGTCATCATGGTCCACCCGGACTACCAGTACACGCCGAAGATCATACCGGCCATGGCCAACCTGGTGACCTGCGGCGAGTACGACGCGGTCATCGCCTCGCGCATCCTGGGCGGCACGGCCCTTCGCGGCGGCATGCCCCTGTACAAGTACGTGTCCAACCGCTTCCTGACGCTGAGCCAGAATCTGCTGCTTTCGGCCAAGCTCTCGGAGTACCACACCGGCTACCGGGCCTTCTCCCGGGAAGTGCTGGAGACCCTGCCGCTGTGGGAAAATTCCGACGACTTCGTCTTCGACAACCAGATGCTGGCCCAGACGATCTACTTCGGCTACCGCATCGGCGAGGTGTCGTGCCCGACGAAGTACTTCGAGGAAGCCTCGTCCATCAACTTCCGCCGCAGCTGCACCTACGGCATCGGCGTGCTCCAGACCTCGGTGCAGTTCCGCCTGCAGAAGTGGGGCCGCAAGCAGTACCCCATCTTCGACAGGAACGGCCGGGGGCTGTCTAGCCCCAATCCCCCGTACTACGCCGACGAGTCCCCGAACTGCGGTCCGGCCAGCTGAAGTCCGGCCCGGCCAATTCGCCGAGCGTCGCCCCCCTGACGTCGAAGGTCCGCCGCAGCCAGACGGCGAAGCGGCGGACCTTGGCCAGAAATCCGTCCACCGCCGCCTTGTCCGGAAAATGCGGGCTGGCCCCGGGCAGAAGCTCCGAGGAATGCCAGAACATGGTCACGGCCCGGCCGCCGCGCCGGACGTGGCTGCGCACGGCCAGGCGCATGGTGGGTTCCGGCATCCAGACCGGGTTGACGCCGAGCGTCATGGTTTTCATGAAAAACCCCAGCGCGGCGTCCCTGGCCCGGCCCGGCAGCCGTCCGGCCAGGGCGTGCAGGAGCCTTGGGCTTTTCGGCGCCAGGGGAAGCTGCGTGGTCGGGGCCTCCAGCAGGCGCGGGCCGCCCGGCCCGGCCGGGCGCAGCCAATAGGGATCGGCCGGGGCCAGGAAATGGTCCGGCCCGCCGCGGACGTGTCGCAGCGGGGCCACGCTGGAATCGACCGTGAACCCGGCTTCCGGCAGCACGGCCATGGCCCGGCGGAAGAGGTTCCAGCGGCCCATGCGGAAGGAGGCGGCGCGGCGGCCGGCGAAGGCCTCCACGGCCTGCTGGAGCGATTCGAGCTTGGCCCGGAAGACCTCGACGGGCATGACGGCCGTGGACACGGGCTCGGGCCAGGGCATGTCCGGAAAGGGCGGCGTGTTCCAGGGATGCAGGTGCGCGCCGAGCTCTCCGCCGACCCGGCCGAGCAGGTCCGACAGCACGTCGCGGCTCGGGCCGTGGGTCAGCACCGGGTAGTCGCACAGATAAGTGAGCGGCAGCCCGAACTCCCGGGGCAGGAATTCCAGACGGGAAAGGTGGGCAATGTTGGTCAGGCCCGCGCCCGACCTGGGGTAGGCCCCGGAAAAAAGGCCCTCTTCCTCCACGTCGAGACTGACGACGACGGCAAGCTTGCTCGGCGGCATGAACGTTCTCCCGACGGGCATCCTAGCCAGGCGGCGGAAAAAGTACAGAGGCGACGGCGGGGAAGATTCCGAAGGCTCTGCATGAAAATTGCAAAAACTTTCGGAAACAGCGGAGGCGATCCAGCCGGGATGGATTTCCCTCGATTTTCTTGACAGATTCGAGTAAGGTTTATTTTAAGAAGGAGTGTTTCCCGTCGTGCCCCCCAGGAACAAGACATGATGCAGCGAGTGCCCCTTGCGTTGTTGCGTGCAGGGATGATCCTGGCGGAACCCCTGCGCCGCCGGGACGGGGCTCTGGTCTTGCCCGTGGGCGCGGTCCTGACCGAGCGGCACCTGGAGCTGTTCCCGGTCTGGAGCATCGAGGCGGCCATGGTGGAAGACCACGAAGGCCCGCCCGCGAACGCCGCGCCGGGGAACGCCGATGCCACCGCCGAACCCGACGCCGGAGACATGGAAGCCGCCCGGGAGCTGCTCGCGGCGCGCTTCGTCCACGCCGACCTCGCCTACGCGCCCACGGCCGCCCTGTTCGCCCTGGCCCTGCCCCGGGCCGCCGCGCTCCTGGCCGAACGCGGCCCGGCCG
>NZ_JARKOZ010000141.1 GCF_029978005.1 Solidesulfovibrio sp.
GTGGCTGGCTTTGCAGCCACGCACGCCGCGCCACCCCGACAAGGGGGTCCGAGGGGGATTATCCCCCCCGGCCGCCGGAGGCATCTTCCCGCATGCTGACGTTGCGCAATGTCGATGTCCATTACGGCCGGGTGCATGCCGTGCGCAGGGTGTCGCTGCACGTGGCCCCCGGCGAGATCGTGGCTTTGATCGGGGCCAACGGCGCGGGCAAGACCACGCTGCTTTCGGCCATATCCGGCGTGTCGCGCGCCTCGGGCGGCGAGATACTCTTCGACGGGAAGAACATCGCCGCCGAGAAGCCCGAGCGCATCGTGCGTTTGGGGTTGTCCCAGGTGCCGGAGCGGCGGCTGGTGTTCGGCCCCATGAGCGTGGAGGACAATCTGCTGCTCGGGGCGTATTCCTGCTACGACAAGCGCCGAGCGGCGGCGGACATGGACGAGATCTACGCCATGTTCCCGGTCCTGGCCGAGCGCCGGGCCCAGCAGGCGGCGGCGCTTTCCGGCGGCGAGCAGCAGATGCTGGCCCTGGGACGCGCGCTCATGGCCAGGCCGCGCTGCCTGCTCCTGGACGAGCCGGGCATGGGCCTGGCGCCCCAGGTGTGCAGGGAGATTTTCCGTCATGTCGCCGCGTTGCGGCGCGACAAGGGGCTCACCGTGCTTCTGGTCGAGCAGAACGCCAAGAGCGCCCTGGCCGTGGCCGACCGGGGCTACGTGCTGGAGACGGGCAAGGTGCTGCTCTCCGGCACTTCCGAGGAGCTCTTGGCCAACCGCGACGTGCGCCGCGCCTATCTGGGCCGGGAAAAAGAGGCATAGCCATGCGCGAGTGTTTCGAACCGCAATTCGAGGCCATGGACCGGGCCGAGCTGGCCCAGCTGCAACTGGAGCGGCTCCAGCAGACCCTTTCGCGGGTGGCGAGAAACGTGCCGCTTTACCGCAACCGCTTCGCCGAGCACGACATCGACCCCGAGGCCTTTGCCGACGTGGCCGACCTGCGCCGCCTGCCCTTCACCACCAAGGCCGATTTGCGCGAGGCCTACCCTTACGGCCTTTTCGCCGTGCCGCTTCGCGACGTGGTGCGGCTGCACGCCTCGTCTGGCACCTCGGGCAAGCCGGTCGTGGCCGGCTACACCCGAAACGACGTGCGGACCTGGGCGCGGCTGGTGGCCCGGGTGCTGGTGGCGGCCGGGGCCGGCCGGGACGACGTGGTGCAGATCGCGCTCGGCTACGGGCTTTTCACCGGCGGCATCGGCTTCCACTACGGGGCCGAGGCCGTGGGCGCGGCCGTGATTCCGGCCTCGAGCGGCGGCACGCGCCGCCAGGTGGCCATCATGCAGGACTACCGCACGAGCGTGTTCGTGGCCACGCCGAGCTACGCCCTGCACTTGGCCGAGACCATCGAGGCCATGGACGTCAACGTCAATTCCCTGTCCCTGCGTTTCGGCCTCTTTGGAGCCGAGACCTGGACCGAGGCCATGCGCGCGGCCATTGAGGATCGCCTCAAGCTCACGGCCACGGACAATTACGGCTTAAGCGAGATCATGGGGCCGGGCGTGGCCGGCGAATGCCTGGAAAAGGCCGGCATGCACGTGAGCGAGGACCATTTCCTCATCGAGATCGTGGACCCGATCACGGGCGAGCCGCTCCCCGACGGCGAGGAAGGCGAGATGGTCGTCACCACGCTGACCAAGGAAGCCTTTCCCATGATCCGTCTGCGCACCGGCGACATCACGCGCATCATCCCCGAACCCTGTCCCTGCGGGCGCACCATGCGGCGCATCGGCCGCATCGTCGGGCGCAGCGACGACATGCTCATCATCCGGGGCGTCAACGTCTTTCCGTCGCGCGTGGAGGGCATCCTGCTCGAGGTGGAGGGCACCACGCCCAACTATCGCATCGTGCTCGACCGCAAGGGCGCGCTGGACGAGGCCCTGGTCGAGGTGGAGCCCACCGAGGAACTGCTCTTCGACCGCGTCTCCGAGCACCAGGCCCTGCTCGACAAGCTCGGCCGGCGCTTCGCTTCGGAGCTCGGCGTAGGGATCGGCGTCAAGTTGGTGGAACCCGGGAGCCTGGCCCGCAGCCTGGAAGGCAAGACCATCCGCGTCGTGGACCGCCGGGGAATCGCCCGCTAGCGCAGCGCGAGCCACACCCGCACGGCCCCGGCGACGAAAAGCGCCCAGGCCACGGGCACGGCGTGGGGCACGTCGGTCCATGCCGCGAGGAACCCGGCGGCGACAAGCAAGAACCCCAGCGCCAACTTGCGCAGGTAGGGCCGCAGCCGCTCCCCCGCGTATTCCATGGTTTCCGGCGACAGCTTGACCTTGAGGCTCGACTCGCTGAGCTCCATGAGCACGGTCTTGACCCGGCGCATGGTGAGCGGCAGGTTCGACAGCTCCTCGCGCACGGTGGGGAAGAGCCCGGCTCCCCCGCCCATGGCCCGGGCCAGGTTCTTGCGCAAAAGCGGCAGGATGTCCTTCACGCCGTTGAAGTTCTCGATGTAGGTGGTGCCCAGGCCCTCGATAAGCGTGCTCGCGCGCATGACGTAGACCACGTCCTGGGGCACCTTGAAGGGCAGGTCCTTCATGGAGGCCAGCACCGAGAAGGCCAGCGCCTGCATGGAGGCGGCGGACAGGCTCGCGTCGCCGAAGATGTCGAACATGCGCTCGGCGAACTCCATCATCTCGGCCGGATCGGCCCCGGCTGCCACGATGCCGAGCCGCTGGCAGGCCTTGATGAACCCCTCGTAGTCCCGGTCGTGGGCCGTTTTGGCCACCTCGATCATGGCCACCCGCGTGTCCGCCGGCAGCCGCTTGACCATGCCGAAGTCGAGCAGCGTGATGCCGCCGCCCTCGCGCACCAGGATGTTGCCCGGGTGCGGGTCGGCGTGGAAATAGCCGCGCACGAGCATCTGCTCGATGTAGAAGGCGACGAGGTCGTCGAGGACCTGGCGGAAGGGGATGCCGGCCGCGGCCAGGCCGGCTTTGTCGTCGATGCGAAGCCCGGTCTCGAAGCTCATGACCAGGGCGTCGGCGCAGGAAAGCGCCGGCTCGGGCACGGGAAAGCGCACCGGCCCGCCGCCGTAGGCGTCGGTGAACTTGCGCAGGTTGGCAAGCTCCACCGACAGGTCGACTTCCTTGACGATCATGGCGGAAAATTCCGCCAGCACGGCTTCCACGGAATTCTTGGTCGCCCGGGAGAAAAAGGGCGTGAACACCGAGAGCATGGCCCGCACCAGGCGGATGTCGCCCCGCACCCGCCTCTCCACGCCCAGCCGGCGCAGCTTGACCGCCACCTTCCGGCCGTCGGCGAGGGTGGCGGCGTGGACCTGGCCGATGGAGGCGCTGGCGATGGGCGCGGGGTCGAAGGAGCCAAACGGCGGCGCGTCGCCGAAGGCCCGGGCGAAGGCCGCCCGGAAGTCGGCCTCGCGCATGGGAGCCACCTCGTCGTGGATGCCCCGCAGCTCGTCGAGATAGTCGTCGGTGAAAAAGTCCGCCCGGGTGGCCAGCACCTGGGCCAGCTTGATGAAGCTCGCCCCGAGCGTCAGGATGCATTCCTTCAGCCGACGCGGCGGCAGGGGACGCAGGAAAAGAAAGCTGTCCGCCCGCCGCACCAGCACGAAGACCGTATGCAGGAACCGGAAGGCCAGCCAGACGCGCGCCGGGGCCGAGGCGGCCGGCATCAGGACGTCTTTTTCTTGAGCAGGGCCTTCAGTTCCGCGACGTCTTCCTTGGTGGCCAGGCCCATGCCTTCGAGCACCTTGCGCAGTTCCTCGCGGATGCGGGCATTGAGCGCGTCCTCTTCCTGCCTGGCCCGGGCCCGGGCGTCGTCCAGGAACTTCTGGGCGTCGGCCTTGGACACCTCGCCGCGCTTTTCCAGATCGTCCAGCAGGGATTCGAACTTGTCCTTGGCCAGAAAGGCCGCCCCAAGTCCCATATAGAGCAGATCGACGGGCTTCATAGGCAACACCTCGCCTTTCGACGGTTTATGTGAGGAACTATGGGGATTCGTCGCCCCGGCGTCAATCCCCGGGGCAAAGACGGGCTAGAAGTAGCGCATGCTGACTTTCTTGAGTTCCTTGAGGCTAAAGAGCATGGCGTAGTCGTCCAGGCCCGTGGCGGCGCGAAGGGCCTCGACCACGGCCTGGCAGTCCTGCTGGGAACGGCCATGGATCATGGTGTAAAGGTTGAACGGCCACTCCAGGCAGTTGATGCGGTGGTAGCAGTGGCTGATCTCCGGGCGCTCGGACATGATCGCCCCGATGCGGTCCACGTCCTCCTCGGGCACGTACCAGGCCACCATGACGTTGGCCCCGAAGCCGGCCTTCTGGTGCTTGAGCGTCGCGCCGAAGCGGCGGATCTCGCCCGTCTCCACCATGCGGGAGAGCAGGGCCAGGACATGGGCCTCGTCCGTGCCCACGGCCGCGGCGATGTCGGCATAGGGCGTGGCCGAGTCCGGCAGGGACCCCTGCACGCGTTTGAGAATCTCCCTGTCGATGTCCGAAAGCGGCGTGGCGGCTGGCGTATCGCCCATGGCGTCTCCCGTTGGCGTGGTCGTCAAAGGCTTTGTCTCTACCGGCTTTGTGTGCTAGAGGCAACAGCGTCGCGGCTCCGGACGCAGCGGCCAGCGCGGCCGCAAAACGCACGGACCGGAGGGCGCGGGGAGGTTGTCGGGCATGAAGATCGCGGTGATCGGCGGCGGCAGCTGGGGCACCACCCTGGCCGACCTGCTGGCGAAAAACGGCCACGAGGCGCGGCTTTGGGTGCGCGAGCAGGCGGTCATGAACGAGATCCGCACCACGCGCGAGAATTCCTGGTACCTGCCCGGCTGCAAGCTGGCCGATTCCCTGGAGGTCAGCACCGACGCCGCCGCCGTGGCCGACGGCGCCCGCCACTTCCTCTTCGCCGTGCCCAGCCAGTTCATCCGCAGCGCCTACCAGCGCTTCTCCAAATACCTGCCGAAAAACGCGGTCATCATCTGCGCCAGCAAAGGCATCGAGCTCGACAGCCTCATGACCATGTCCCAGGTCTGCGAGGACGCCCTGGCCGCGTTCAAACCCCGCTTCGCCATGCTCTCCGGGCCGACCTTCGCCTACGAGGTCATCCGCGACATGCCCACGGCCCTGACGCTGGCCTGCAAGGACAAAAAAGCCGGCAAGGAAGTCCAGGAAGCCCTGTCCTCGCCCAATTTCCGCGTCTACACCTCCACGGACGTGCGCGGCGTGGAGCTCGGCGGAGCCATCAAGAACATCATCGCCATCGCCGCCGGCGTGGCCGACGGCCTGGGCTTCGGCGGCAACGCCCGGGCCGCCCTCATCACCCGGGGCCTGCACGAGATGAGCCGGCTCGGCAAGGCCATGGGCGGCGAACGCCAGACCTTCATGGGCCTGTCCGGCATGGGCGACTTGGTGCTCACCTGCACCGGCGACCTCTCGCGAAACCGCCAGGTCGGCCTGCGCCTGGCCAAGGGGCAAAAGCTCCTCGACATCCTGGCCGAGATGAAGATGGTGGCCGAAGGCGTCAAGACCACCGAGGCCGTCCACGCCCTGCGCGAGAAACTCGGCGTCGAAATGCCCATCACCGAACAAGTCTACGCCATCCTCTACAAGGACCAAGACCCCAGCAAGGCCGTGCGCGACCTCATGCTGCGCTCCCTCAAGGACGAATAAGGCCTCCGGACTCCCCCACCGGGGGTGATCATCCCCCCGGCCCCCTGACCAGGGGGAAGTGGAGCGTGGGAGAGGCAACCGTGCATTGGGATATTTTCGCGTACGGGACGCTGCGGCGGGGGTTTCGCAACCACCGCTACGTGGCCGGCTGCCCGTGCCTCGGCCGGGCCGAGACGGTCGAGGCCTACGCCATGTATGTGGCCGGCGACATCCCCTATCTCGTGGCCGACGAACCGCGCTGCCGCGTCGTCGGCGAAATCTACCGAGTGGACGCGAACCGGCTTCGCGAACTGGACGCCCTGGAGGAACACCCCCGGGTGTACCGCCGCGCCCTGGCCCCGGTGGCCCTGGAAGGCGGCGAAACGGCCCAGGCCTGGATATACTTCGCCCGCCGCCCCTTCGAAGGCGTGCTCCACACGGGCGACTTCGCGGCCTGGACGCCTAGTAGGTTTTGAAGATCCAGGCGTACAGGACGTAGATCCAGCCCAGTATGCCGTGGATGATAGCCCAGAA
>NZ_JARKOZ010000143.1 GCF_029978005.1 Solidesulfovibrio sp.
CCCCCCCCCCCCCCCCCCCCCCCCCCCCCCCCCCCCCCCCCCCCCCCCCCCCCCCCCCCCCCCCCCCCCCCCCCCCCCCCACTCTTTCCTTCCATGAAGCGTGACACGGGAACAGTGGCGGCGGTCAAGGCCAGGGCCAACATCGCCGAGATCGTGGGCCGGTACGTGAACCTGCGCCCCGTGGGCGGCCGGCTGGTTGGTCCGTGCCCGTTTCACCAGGAGACCAAGGGGTCGTTCAACGTCCACCCCGACAAGGGCTTTTTTCATTGCTTCGGCTGCCAGGCCTCGGGGGACGTCATCGATTTCTACTGCCGCATCAACGGCCTGGAGTTCCGCGAGGGGCTCGAACGGCTGGCGGCGGAAGTGGGCGTGGACGTGGGCCAGGCCAGGCGCGACCCACGGGCCGCCCGGCAGCGCCAGGAACGCGACGCCTGCCTGGCCATGCACGAGCTGGCCGACCGCTACTTCCGCCACGTGCTGGGGACCCCGGCCGGCGAGGCCGCCCGGGACTACCTGGCCCGGCGCAAGGTCAGCCCGGAGATGATCGAGGCCTTTTCCCTGGGCGTGAGCCCGGACGGCTGGCAGGGGCTTTCTGACGTGCTGCGCTCGCGCGGGTTTTCCGAGGACATGGGCGTCCTGGCCGGGCTTTTAAGCGCCGGCAGGAACGGCCGCGTCTGGGACCGGTTCCGCGACCGGCTCATGTTTCCCATCCGCGACGGCGGCGGACGGGTCATCGCCTTCGGCGGGCGCACGATGGGCGACGGCGAGCCGAAATATTTGAACAGCGCCGAGACGCCGATCTACACCAAGGGGCAGCACCTCTACGGCCTCTACGAGGCGCGGCCCCACATGGCCAAGTCGCGCCGGGCGCTTTTGACCGAGGGCTACCTCGACGTCATCACGCTGCACCAATTCGGCTACGGCGACGCCTGCGGCGTGCTCGGCACGGCGCTGACCCCGGAGCAGGCCAAGCGCCTGTCCGGGTTCGCCTCGCGGGTGGACCTCGTCTTCGACGGCGACCCGCCCGGACGCAAGGCGGCGCTACGGTCGGCCCAGATGTTCCTGTCGCTCGGCGGCGGCTGCCGGGTGGTGCCGCTTCCCGACGGCGAGGACGTGGACAGTTTGCTCCACGCCGCCGGGCGCGACGGCTTCGAGGAGTGCCTGGCCAAGGCCGAGGACGGGCTGACCTTTTGCCTGCGCGTGGTGCGCGGCACGTTTTCGCCCAAGGAGATCGCCGCCTGGGCTGTGGAGTTTTTAAACGGCCTGGGCGACGCGGCCCTTCGGGCGGTGTTCATTCCCCGGGTGTCCTCGGGCCTGGGGCTGGCCGAGCGGGAGCTGCGCCAGTCCCTGGGCGAGGCCGAGGACCGGGGCCGGCGGCAGCCCGCGGCCGCCCCGCCCAGGCGGCAGCGGTCGCTCGATATCGCCCCGCGCGACGCCGAGCTTCTCGCCTTCGCCATCCGCCGGGCCGACTACCGGGCGGCCCTGGCCGAGGCCGGGGCCGAGGCGGCGCTTTCGGGAGACGCGGCCCGGGAATTTTTCGACAAGCTCGTGGGCGAGGTGGCCGACGAACTGGAATCGCGGCTGGACACGGCCCAATCCGCCTTCTGGGCCAAGGCGCTTTTGGAGCCCGTGGAAGGCGACGAGCAGGCGGCCGCCGTTTTCGAGGAAATTTGCATTTTTCTCCGTCAAAGCAGGGAGGGCGACCGGCGGCGCGTCCTGACCGAGGCCATCCGCCGGGCGCAGGAGCAGGGCGAGCACATGCAAGCCCTGCGGCTTTTGGGGGAACTACAGGCCCTTTCCGGGAGGGGAGATGAGTAATCTCAAGGAAATCCAGCAGATAAAAAGCCTCATCGTCAAGGGGAAGCAGAAAGGCTTCCTCACCTTCGACGAGGTCAACAAGGCCCTGCCTTCCGAGGTGAACAACCCCGAGCAGCTCGAAGAGGTCATCGCCATCTTCGACCAGCTCGACATCAACCTCGTGGACACGGACAAGGACGGGCGCAAGATCGAAGTGGCCAGCGCCGAGCCGGAGGATGCCCCGGACGCCGACCTGGAGCTGACCGAAAGCGAGGACACCCTCGACTATTCCTCGCGCAGCACCGACCCGGTGCGCATGTACCTGCGCGAGATGGGCGCGGTGCCCCTGCTCGACCGCGAGGGCGAGGTGGTCATCGCCAAGAAGATCGAAAACGGCGAGATGGACGTGCTCTACGCCCTGGTCGAGGTGCCGGTGGCCGTGGAGGAGCTCATCCAGGTGGGCGAGGACCTCAAAATCGGCCGCATCAAGCTCAAGGACGTGGTCAAGACCATCGAGGAGGACGACCCCTCCGAGGACGAGATGAACCAGCGCCAGCGGGTCATCTTCCTGCTCGACGAGGTCAAGGCCTCCTTCCGCAAGAAGCGCAAGATCTACTCCAAGCTCGACCAGTGCGCCTGCCTGGACCGCCGCGTGGCCGGCATCCAGAAGGAGATCATGGTCTTCAAGGAGGAGATCGTGGTGCGCCTTCGCGACATCAAGCTCGAGAAGACGCTCATCGACCGCATCATCGAGATCGTCGAAGACTACGTGCGGCAGATGCACAACTGCCAGCGCGACCTGTCGGCCTACATCCTGTCCGTGGGCAAATCCCAGTCGGAAATCCAGGAGATGTTCGCCCAGCTCGACGCCCGGGAAGTCAACCCGGTGGTGGCCTCGGAATCCCTGGGCCTCACCGTGGAGGAGCTTTTCTCCTTCAAGGAGATGCTCTCGGCCAAGATGGAGATCCTCGACCGCTTGCAGGAGAAGTGCTGCCACCACGTGGGCGAGCTGGAAGAGGTGCTTTGGCGCATCAAGCGCGGCAATTCCGCCGCCCAGCGCGCCAAGCAGGAACTCATCCGGGCCAATCTGCGGCTGGTCGTGTCCATCGCCAAGAAGTACACCAACCGGGGCCTGCAGTTCCTGGACCTCATCCAGGAAGGCAACATCGGCCTCATGAAGGCCGTGGACAAGTTCGAATACCAGCGCGGCTACAAGTTCTCGACCTACGCCACCTGGTGGATTCGGCAGGCCATCACCCGCGCCATCGCCGACCAGGCCCGCACCATCCGCATCCCGGTGCACATGATCGAGACCATAAACAAGCTCATCCGCACCTCGCGCTACCTGGTCCAGGAGCTCGGCCGCGATCCCACCCCGGAGGAGATCGCCGAGCGCATGGACTATCCCCTGGAGAAGGTCAAAAAGGTGCTCAAGATCGCCAAGGAGCCCATTTCCCTCGAAACGCCCATCGGCGACGAGGAGGATTCGAGCCTGGGCGACTTCATCGAGGACAAGAAGGCGCTGGCCCCGGCCGAGGAGGTGGTCAACACCAAGCTCGGCGAGCAGATCGGCAAGGTGCTTTCCGATCTCACCCCGCGCGAGGAGCAGGTGCTGCGCAAGCGCTTCGGTCTGGGCGAAAAGTCCGACCACACTCTGGAAGAGGTGGGCAAGCTCTTCAACGTCACCCGCGAGCGCATCCGTCAGATCGAGGCCAAGGCCCTGCGCAAGCTGCGCCATCCGGTGCGCAGCCAGCACCTTCGTTCCTACTACGAAGGCTAGCCGGCCGTTTCCACGCACGCCAAGGGCGGGTCCGCAGTACGCGGCCCCGCCTTTTTTTGTGGCGGAAAACGGCCTTTGCCGGCATGGAGGAAGGGGGCGTGCTTTTCCCGTCTCACCGCCCCGGTCGTGCCCTGTCCGCCAAAGGCCGCCCGCCGGCATCAGCCCGTTTCGCGGGAGGCCTTGAAAATACGTCGGTTTTTTTGAGGAAAAAGAGTTGGCCTGCCGTGGCATCTTCAAAAAGGTCTTCTTTTTCGAGGTGCGACACCCGCAAGGAGGAAGACGATGGTCGATCGCGTAAGCGCCCCGGCGCGCCTCCCGCTTCTGGTCCGCCGGGCGGTCGTCCTTTGGCTGGTGTTTCTGCTCCTCGCCGCCGCCGCCCTGGCCCAGACCGACCCCCTGCCGTCCTGGAACGACGGGCCGGCCAAGCAGGCCGTGCTCGAATTCGTGCGCGCCACCACCACGCCGGGTAGCCCGGACTTCGTGCCGCCCGAGGCCCGTATCGCCACCTTCGACCAGGACGGGACGACCTGGGTCGAAAAACCCATGTACACGCCCGTGCTCTTCTGCCTGGCCAGGCTGCGCCAACTGGCCGGGGCGCACCCGGAACTGGCCGCGACGGAACCCTTCGAGAGCATCCTGTCCGGCGACCCCGAGGCCATGCGCAGGCTGACGGCCGAGGATTTCGACAAGGTTTGCCTGGCGACCATGACGGGCGTGAGCGTGGAAGAGCTGACCGAGGCCGTGCGCTCCTGGCTGGCCACGGCCCGGGACGCCCGCTGGCATCGCCCCTACACCGAACTGGTCTACGCCCCCATGCTCGAAGTGATGGGGCTGTTGCGCCAGCACGGCTACAAGACCTACTTCGTCACCGGCGGCTCCCAGGACTTCGTGCGCGCCTACGCCGAGCCGATCTACGGCGTCGTGCCCGAGCAGGTGGTGGGGAGCCTCGGCGCGGTCAAGTACGGCTACGCCAAGGACGGCCGCCCGACACTCACCGAGGAATCCAGAATCCTGCTCGAAACCGTGGGGACCGGCAAGCCCGAGGGCATCCACCTCATGATCGGCCGCCGGCCGTACATCGCCTTCGGCAATTCCGACGGCGACCGGGAGATGCTCGAATACACCCAGGCCGGCGAGGGCAAGCGGCTCATGCTCCTCGTGCACCACGACGACGCGCTGCGCGAATACGCCTACGGCGCCCAGTCCAAGGTGGGCACCTTTTCCGACAGCCTCATGAACGAGGCCCGGCAGCGCGGCTGGATCGTCATCAGCATGCAAAAGGACTGGAAGCGGATTTTCGCCTGGGAAGGGAAATGAGCGGACGCGCCCGCCAGGTCGCGCCCCGGAACATGGCCATGTCCGGACACGGCTTGGGATAATGAAAACGGCCGGGAACCGCTGGTTCTCGACCGTTTGGCATTATGGGGGTCGGGCGCGGCGATTATTCGCCCAGGTCGGCGAAGCCTTCGACTTCCTTGTGGAGCTTCCAGGAGATCTCCAGGGCGAACTTCTCCTTGTCTTTTTTCTGCGAGGCCTTCATCTCCACGTTGACCAGCACCGAAGGCGACAGGGACAACGCCTCGTCGCCGGCGGCGATGGTGACCACGCCGGACTTCATGTCGGCCACGAGCTTTTCCAGGTTGGCGATGACCTCGGTCAGCTGCATCACGCCTTCGATCCTGATCTTGTTCTTTTCCTTTTCCATGGCGCACTCCTTTGGCTGTCTCAGCCGATGATTTCGAATTCCACGCACCGCCCGCGCTTGAGGCAGATGGAGCCCGCGCGCTTGGCCACGAAGAGCAAAAGCGGCCGCAGGGCTTCCCTGTCCAGCTCGGGATCGGGGAGATAGGTTTGGAAAAACAGTCCGTTGTCGTAGATGCGCAGCCGATGCCGCCCCTTGCCGAGACCTGACAGCTTCACGGTCAGTTTCGCCGCCGGGCCGCGTCCGTCTCCCGGTCTGCGCCAGGAATCGGTGGGATTCTCCAGGGGCGCGACCAGAAGCTGCAAAACATGGCTGAAATAAAAGAGTTTCTCCACGGGAAGCGCATACGTCTCCGGCTCGACGTCCACCTGGAGCGTGAGCCCGCCGGCCGGGGTGAGGCCTTCCAGCACTCCCCGCAGGAACACCTCGGCCGGGTGCGGCCCCTCGGGCGACGGCGGGGCCGTAGCCGCGATGACGGTGTGCGCTTCGCCCACGGCCAGGGCGTTGGCGCTCACGGCCGGATGAATGGCCGCCGTCAGCACGGGATCGGCCGTTGCAAGAGGTTCTTCCAGTTGCGGGGCTGTTGCCGCCGTCGTGCTGGCCTGCTCTGCCGGGGCATCTGCTTCGCCGGTGTCCGAAGGCTCCGTCGCCTCCCTGCCGGGCGCGGCCGAGACAGCCTCCGGCGCGGCGGCCTGGGACGCGTCGGAGGCGTCCGGGGATGCGGCCACGGTCATCTCGGTCTCCTCGGGGGCAGGCGCGGGCGCGGCCGGCTCGAACCCGGCGTCCACGGACTGTGAAACGGCGTTTGCGGCCGCGACGGGCGTGGGCATGTCCAGGGATGCCGCTTCGGCCGAGGCCTCGACGGCCGGCGCGGCAGGGGGCGCGGTTTCCGCAACGGGCTGGCCGGCCGGGATGTTCGGTTTGGGCGCGGCACGGCCCTTGGCCGGCGATTTCGGAGTCGGGGCCTTGGGTTTCGCCTTCCCGGAGGCGGCCGTCCCGGCCGCCTTGGCCTTGGGGGCCGCTTCCCCGGGCTTGTCCTTTGCCGTCTGCTTCGGGCCGGCGAGGGGATCGCGGCCGAGTCGTGAGCGGGTTGCCATGGTGTCGTATCCTTAATGCCGCGCGCGCCCGTGCGTCGTTCGCCCGGCCAGGCCGAGCCGATCGGCGGTTTCCCGGCACAGCGCGGCGAAGTCCTTGGCGCCGGCGCTGGCCGGCGCGTAGCGGAAGATGTCCTGGCCGTGGCTCGGCGCTTCGGCCAGGGCCACGTTTTCACGGATGGGGGCCTCGAAGGCCAGGCCCGGGAAATGGTCGCGCACGGCGTCGCGCACCTCGCGGTGCAGGCGCTTGCGGTCGCTGAAGCGGTTGAGCGCGATGCCGAGCACCGACGGCCCGGCCAACCCGCGCAGGGTCTCCATGAGCCAGGCCAGGCTTTGCAGGGACAGGAAATCCGGCGTCATGGGCACGACCACGGCCTGGACCGCCCGGAGCACCTGCCGGGTCAGCGGCCCCAGGTGCGGCGGACAGTCGCACACGATCACGTCGAAGCCGCCGCAGCCGCCAAGCGCCTGCCCGAGCAGGGCCTCGGGCGCGTCGGTCCGGGAAAGGGCCATTTCGGTCGCGGCCAGTTCCGCCGACGCCGGCAGGACGGCCAGCTCCGGCGACGCCTCCACGAGAAGCGCCCCGGGAGCCGCGCCGCCGAGCAGCGCCGAAAGCCCCTGGCCGGCCGCAGCAGCAAGCCCCAGCGAGGCCGTCAGATGGGCCTGCGGATCGGCGTCCACGGCCAGCACGCGACAACCCGGCCCGGCCAGCCCGGCGGCCAGGTTCACGGCGCACGTCGTCTTGCCGACGCCGCCCTTGTGGTTGAGGCAGGCGATGCGGACGCCGCCCGTCACTCCGGCATGCATTGGCGGAACATGCCCTGCGAGCGTTACGGTTTGAAGGCAATAGTCCGGGACCAGACAATCGCTCGGGCCGAACAGCGCGACACCCTATCGTCATCCGTTCGACACGCGCCTCCGCCACACCGCCGGCTATGGCCACGAAACCCTGCGGCCCCGGGGAGCGGGGCAGAAGAAACGCGCCGAGCAAGGGAGCGATATGCCCATTCTACGGATTCTGCGGCGGTGGGGCAGGCCGCGCCAGGTAGTCATGCAACTGACCGACCGGTGCAACGCCCGCTGCGCCCAATGCGGCATGCGCGTCACGGCCGGCGGCACGCGTAGCGACATGGACGCGGACACGGCCAGGCGCGTCATCGACCGATGCGCGGCCCTTGGCGTCGAAGCCCTGTCGTTCACCGGCGGCGAGCCGTTCCTGACGGGAACGCTTCTCTTCGATCTGCTGCGCCACGCCGGCCGCGCCGGCATCGTCTACCTGCGCACCGGCACCAACGGCTACCAGTTCGCCAACCCCGACGCCCCGGACTTCACGGAGCGGGTGACGCGGCTGGCCGAAAACCTGGCCGGCACGCCCGTGCGCAACTTCTGGGTAAGCCTCGATTCCGCCGACGCCGCCACCCACGAGGCCAACCGGGGACACCCCGGCATGGTCGCCGGCCTCTCCCGCGCCCTGCCCATCCTCCACGGCCACGGCATCTTCCCCACGGCCAACGTGGCCCTCAACCGCCACATGGGCGGTCCGGTCCCCCTGGCCGGTCAGGGCGAAGCCTTCTACGTCGCCGCCCGGGAGCAGATCTCCCGCTTCTTCGAAACCGCCGCCGCCCTGGGCTTCACCATGGCCAACTGCTGCTACCCCATGAGCGACGCCGACCGGGAAAAAGGCGCGCAGGCCGTGTACGCGGCCACGGCCGCCGATGCCAGGGTCACGTTCTCGAACGAAGAAAAGCTCCAGCTGTTCAGAGCGCTTCGCGACGAAACGCCGCGACATCGCGGACGCCTGCGCATCTTCACGCCCCTTTGCGCCGTGCACGCCCTCGTCCGCCAGTACTCCCGGCCGCCCAAACCGGCCCGGCCCTGCCTCGGCGGCGTCAGCTTCTTCTACGTGGACCGCCACGGCGACTGCTACCCCTGCGGCTACCGGGCCGGCGAAAACATGGGGCCGTTCTGGAAGCTCGGCGAAAACCGCCTGGCCGGCGAACCACACTGCCAGGCCTGCGATTGGGAATGCTTCCGCGACCCCAGCGAACTGTTCGGCCCCCTCGGCGACCTGGCCGCCGGGCCGGCCGGCTGGCTGCGGCTGCTGCAAGGCGACCGGGAACAACTGCGGCTGTGGTTTGGCGACCTGCGCTACTTCGTGGCCTGCGGTCGCTTCGACGGCCGCAGGCCGCCGGAGTGGGGGAGGTTGGCCAAATATGCGTGAAGAAGGCGAAGTGGAGGAGAAGGATGAAGATGAGGGAGAGGATGAGGAAGAGAATGGGGCTCTGCCCCAGGCCCCGCCAGGAGGGGGTCACCCCCTCCTGGACCTCCCCGGCGGGGGCGGATGGAGAGGTGGTCGGGAACGGTGGGCGGCGGGGCGTCGGTCGTTGTGGTCTCGGAAATGAGGCGGGCGACGCAGGCCGCAAAGCCG
>NZ_JARKOZ010000148.1 GCF_029978005.1 Solidesulfovibrio sp.
CGGTCCCGGCCGCGCCGGCCGGGGCGGGGCAGGCGGGCGGCGGCGGCGGGGCGGCGGCCGGCGGCTCGCCCAGGCGGAGGGGGCCGGAATCGGCCGGGTCGTGGCCGAAGGCGGCGAAGAGGACTTCGAGCGCCCGGGGCAGGGGATAGCGCTCCTCGCGCAGCTTGCCGCGGCCGGGCACGAAGGCGTGCAGCTCGATTTCCGGCCTGGTCCAGGCCACGTAGAGCAGGTGCACCTGCTCGGCCAGCTCGCGCGCCCGGCGCAAAGCGTGCTCCGGTCCGAGCCCCGGCTGGTCCGGGGCCAGGATCGCGCCTTCCTCGAGCCGCGCCGCCACCAGATCGCCCGGGCCGGCCCGGCCGGGAAAGTGGTGGAAGGGCACGACCACGGCCGGGAACTGGAGCCCCTTGGCCTTGTGAATGGTCATGATGCGCACGGCGTCCACGTTTTCCGGCTGGGGCACTTTCTCATCGTCGCCCAGGGCGTTCCAGAAGTCCAGGAAGGCCGAGAGGGAGCCATGCCCCCTGTTCTCGGCCAGGTGGGCGATTTCGAGAAACCGGCGCAGGAAGGCCTCGTCCCCGGGCCGGCGCTCCAGAAGCCTGTAGCCGGTGACGATCTCGCGCAGCAGGTCGTACGGGCCGGCCAGGCCCGTCTGGCGCAGGAAAGGCCGCACCAGCCGCTCCCAGGGCTCGGGAAAGCGTTCGGCGAAGGCCAGGGACAGGGAGGCGCGCGGGGGCAGGCCGGCGACCCAGTCGGCGAGTTCCTCGCGGGAGACGCCGGAGACGTCGCCGAAAAGCTCCTGGCCGGAGACGAAGGCGAAAAAGGACAGGTTGTCCGGGGGGTAGTCCAGAAAGGCCAGCATGGCCGCCAGTTCCCGGATGAGCGGGTGCTCGGTCAGGCGGAGGCTGTTTTCCGTGACGACCGGGATGCCGGCTTCGATGCACCAGGCGGCCACGCGGCCGGCCTGGGTGTTGGATCGGGTGAGCACGGCCACCCCGCCCGCGCCGTGGCGGGGCAGGAGTTCGTCCGCAAGCAGGGTCAGCAGCGTTTCCCTGGCCTCTTCCTCATAGGCTCCGGGCGAGGCGGCGGTCAGGGCGGTGACGCGCACGTGGCCGCCGGGTACGGGCCGGTCGGCCGGGAGCTTCTGGGCGGCGTCGGCGAAGGCGCGCGAAAGGGCGGCGGCCAGATCCGGCACAGCCTCGCCGAGTTCCTCGCCGAGCAGGGCCTCGGCGGCGAGGCGGGCGGTTCGCGGCTCGGCCAGGGCGGCGAAGAAGCGGTTGTTGCTCTCCACCACCGCCCTGGCGCTGCGCCAGTTCACGGGCAGGGTCTGGCGGATGACGTCGGCCATGCGGCAAAGCTCCGGATCGGCCGGGGCGGCGTCGAAGAGCGCCGCGTCGCCGCCGCGCCAGCCGTAGATGGCCTGCTTGACGTCGCCCACGAGGTAGAGGCTTCCGCCCCGGGACAGGCACTCGGCGGCCAAAAGCCGCAGCACCTCCCACTGCTCGCCGGCCGTATCCTGGAACTCGTCGATGAGGATGTGGGCCAGGCCCGCGCCGAGCCGGCACCAGGCGTCGGGCACGCCCGACTCGCCCCGAAGCCGTCCGGCCACCAGGCGCGGCCAGAGCACGTGGGGCAGCACGCGCATCCGGGTCAGGTAGGCCGGGAAGTCCTCGGCGAAACGCCCGGCCAGGGCGACGAAGGGGGTGAGCGCCATGGCGGCGCGCAGAAGCGGCAGCTCGGCCAGGCAACTGGCGTGGGCCTGGCGCAGGGCGGCGAACAGGGCTTCGAGCCCGGGGGTGACGGCGTCGCGGCTGGCCTTGAGGACGCAGGCGGTCAGGTCGGGCTTGGCGGCGAAGGCCGAACGGGGCGGCGCGTCGGCCTGGTCGCCCTCGCGGCAGCGGCGCAGGAAGGTCATGAAATGGGACGAGCCCTGGATGCCGGCTCCCTGCATGGCCGTAAAAAGCGCGCCCGCGGCCATGGACAGCTCGCCCAGGCGGCGCTCGAGCCCCAGGCGCAGCGCCTCGGGATCGGCCGCCTGTCCGGGCAAGGGGTCGGCGAGGAGCCTCGCGGCCACGGCCCTGGCCCGCTCCCGGAAGCGGCGCAGGGGGAAAAAGCCCGGGGCGTCGCGCACGAGGGTGGAGGCCGCGTCGGAAAAGCTTCTGGCCAGGGCCGGGTCCTCGGGCAGCCGGGCGGCCAGGCGGTCGTAGAGGTCGGACAGGATGTCGCCCATGTCGAAGGCCGGTTCGAAGTCCGGGCGCAGGCCGAGCTCCAGGGCGAACACCCGGGCCAGGAGGAAGAGCAGGCTGTCGATGGTGCGGATGTTGAGGCGCTCGGCGTGGACGAGCAGGTCCTCGAGCTCGTCGCGGGCCTTGCCGCGCGAGTCGGCGTCCGCGCCGCCGAGGCCCAGAGCCAGGGATTTCAGCCGGCCGAGCACGCGCTCGCGCATCTCGGCGGCGGCCGTGTTGGTGAAGGTCACGGCCAGGATCTCGGGCAGGGCGTAGCCGGCCTCCAGGCTGTCGGCGCAGGCCCGGGGCAGGCCCTGTCGGGCCCCGAGGGCCAGGGAAATGAAGCGTTCGGTCAGGGCGTGGGTCTTGCCCGAACCGGCCGAGGCCTTGACCTGGATCAGCATGGGGACTCCTTGCGGGATTGGGCTCCAGGCTACCCTCGAGGCGGGCGTCCGGCAACCGTTTCGCCCCGGAGCCATTGGCAGGTTTCTTGCTATGAAATGCTCGCCCCGCCGTGTCTGCTGTGCGCACTGGGCCGCCGCCAGGCCCGGAAAACCGCGGCCGCGGCCGGGACCGCCCGGCGGCGACCGGCAAGGCGCGGGTCGGGCGGACCGGGGCGGGCGGGGGACGAGTAACACCGTTTCATAAAGTTGAATGCGTTTTTCTCCGGGTCCCGGGGCGCGGGGACGCGGGCGCGCCCGGCAGGGGCGCGAAAGGGCGGAGGCCCCCATGAAGTCCAAGGCGATACCGCATGTCATCCTGGCCGTGATCCTGGCCCTGGTGGCCGGGGTGCTGACCATCCGGTGGCTCACCTCGGTGCGCGGTCCGGGCCGGCAGGCCCCGCCCGCGCCGGCGGCCCGCAAGGTCGACGCCCTGGTGGCGGCCCGGGCCATCCCCAAGGGCGCGCGCCTGGACGCCGGCATGGTCCGGGTCAAGGGCTTCGACGCCGACGCCGCCCCGCTGGGGGCGCTTCGCGAGCCGGCCGAGGCGGCCGGCCGGGTCACGGCCCGGGAGCTCTCCCAGGACGACCCCATCACCCCGGACAAGCTTTTGCCCAAGGGCGCGACCGGCGGCGGCCTGGAGGCGGCCGTGGAGCCCGGCAAGCGGGCGCTCACCGTCAAGGGCACCAAGATCATGGGCTCGGGCGGCCACGTCACTCCGGGCAGCCGGGTGGACGTCCTGGTCACCTATTCCCAGCCCGGCAAGAGCGGCGAGGACAAGGTCAACAAAGTCATTCTGGAAAACATCCTGGTGCTGACCGCCGGCGCGGAGCTCGAGGCCAGGATCGGCAAGGACGGCCGCGAGGAACTGGCCAACACCGATTTCTTCACGCTCATGGTCACGCCCGAGGAGGCCGAGCGCCTGGCCCTGGCCGCGGACCTCGGCAGCATGCACCTGGCGCTTCGCAAGCCCGGGGACGAGGACGTGGTGCCCACCCCCGGCGCGGACGTGGCCCGAAGCCTCGGGGCCTTTTCCGCCGCGCCGGCGGCGGCCGAGGTCGCCGCCGCGACCGAGCCCGCTCCCGAGGACGCCGGCTATACCGTGGAGACCATCCGGGGCACCGAACGCGAGCGCGTCAAGCTCGACAGTCTTTCCGCCCCTTCGTCAAAGGAGAATCCGCATGGGCAGCCGTAGATCCCGCACCCTGGGCGCGAAGGTACTGGCGCTGGTCCTGAGCGTCTCCGTCGCGGGGCTGGCCTGGGCCGCCCCGGGGGGCGTCGCGCCCGTGGCCGTGAAAAGCGCCCCCAGGCTTTCGCTGACCATCGGCAAGTCCGTGATCCTGCAAAGCGACGCCGACGTGGCCCGGGTGTCCGTGGCCCAGCCCGAAGTGGCCGATTTCGTGCTCCTCTCGCCGCGCCAGGTCTACGTCACCGGCCGCGCCCCGGGCATCACCAACCTCACCCTGTGGGACAAGGGCGACAAGATCCGGGCCGTCTACGACCTCGACGTGGCCCCGGACATCTCGCGCCTCAAGCGCATGCTCCACGACGTGCTGCCCGGCGAGCCCGGCATCGAGGTCATGGCCAGCCAGGATTCCATCGCGCTCTCCGGCACCGTGCGCGATTCCGAGAACCTCAAGAAGGCCCTGGCCATGGCCGAGGTCTACGCGCCGAAAAAGGTGCTCAACCTCCTGTCCGTGGGCGGCGTGCAGCAGATCATGCTCGAGGTGCGCGTGGCCGAGATGGCCAAGTCCGTGGTCAACCGCATGGGCATCAACCTCAACGCCGTGGGCGACGGCAACTTCGCCTACACGCTCATCGGCAGCCTGTCGTCCGTGGCCTCGGGCATGTTCAACGTCGATACGGTGCAAAACGCCTACCAGTACCTGACCATCACCGGCACCTCGGCCGACAGCTCGAACAGTTCGTCGAGCTTCACCACGGCCCCGATCCAGCTCGCCTACCGGGAGTTCAACCCCTCCTCCAACAAGGCCACCATGACCATGAACCAGGGCACGGCCGTGGCCCGCTGGAACACCAACTGGGGCGGGGCCGGCAACACGGCCATGACCGGCGTGCTCGACCTGCTCAAGGAAAACGGGCTGGTGCGCATCCTGGCCGAGCCCAACCTGGTCTGCCTCAACGGCCAGAGCGCCGACTTCCTGGCCGGCGGCGAGATCCCGGTGCCCGTGGCCTCGGGCCTTGGCACCACCAGCATCGAGTGGAAGAAGTTCGGCGTGCAGCTCAATTTCACCCCGACCCTCGTCGGCGGCGACCGCATCAACCTCAAGGTCAACCCCGAAGTGTCCAACCTCGACTACTCCCGGGCCATCACCATCCTCGGCTCCTCGGTGCCGGCCATCAACACCCGCCAGACCTCCACCACCATCGAGCTCAAAAACGGCCAGACCTTCGCCGTGGCCGGCATGCTGAGCGAACAGTCGCGCAACAGCGTGGACAAGTACCCCATGCTCGGCGACATCCCGGTGCTCGGCAACCTCTTCAAGAGCTCCCAGTACCAGAAGGACCAGTCCGAGCTCGTGATCCTCATCACCGCCCACCTGGTCAAGCCGCTCGACAAGAAGGCGATCAGCCTGCCCACGGACTCGGCCCACGAGCCCGACGACCTGGAGTTCTTCCTGGGCATCGCCCGCGACGACAAGGCCAAGACGGCCGCCGGGCCCATCGTGGCCGGGGCGGCCTCCCTGGACGGCGATTTCGGCCATGCCGTGCCCGTGGCCGCCGTGGGCCGGCCCAGGAACGAACAATGAGCCGCCGTAGCGCAGGCCGCGAGGAGGCCCCCATGAAACGCGTCGCCGCCGCCCTGGCCCTGATGGCGCTTGCCGCCCTTGCCCTGGCCGGCTGCCAGGCCGAAAAGGAACGCACCTGGGCCTACGGCGAGTCCTTCCACGCCATTTTCGAGAACCAGAAGCTCGATCCCCGGGCCGGCGACGGTTCGCCCGTGACCGGGTTCGACGGCGACAAGGCGGCCCAGGCCTACGACCGGTACGAGAAGGCCAAGCCGTCGGAGAAGGAAGTCAGGCCCATCCTCAACATCGGCAAGTGACGGGGAGCGGGCCGGGCCACGGCACGCGGGGGAACGCATGAGCGCAAGCGAAAAGATCACGGCCTTTCTCGACATGGACGCCTCGCCGGCCCGGCGGGTGTTCGAGGAATGCCTGTCCGAGGACGGCGACTTCGAGGTGCTCGGCGACGGCGAGGAGTTCGCCGACCTGCTCGTGCGCCGGCTCGACGCCTCGCGCGGCGAGGAGGAGCTCGAGGCCGTGGCCGAACTCGTCACCCGCCGCGGCGTGCGCGAGGTCTTCCTCACGGCCGAGGCCTACGACGCCGAGATCCTCATGCGCCTCATGCGCCAGGGCGTGCGCGAATTCTTTCCCCAGCCCGTCAGCCACGAGGAAGTGCGCATGGCCCTTTGGCGCTACAAGGGCCGCCGCGAGGGCCGGCAAGGGCAGCAGGGCGGCAAGCAGGGCCGCATCCTCAACGTCTTCGGGGCCAAGGGCGGCGTGGGCACCACCTCCGTGGCCGTGAACCTGGCCGCCGCCTGCCTGGGGCACAAGCCCGGGGCCAGCGTGGCGCTCATGGACATGAACCTGCCCTTCGGCGAGGCCCAGCTCTTCCTGGACATCGCCCCCAAATACCACTGGGGCGAGGTGCTCGGAAACATCGCCCGCCTGGACGCCACCTACCTCATGAGCGTGATGTCCCGGCACCCCTCGGGCCTGTACCTGCTGGCCCCGCCGAGCCGGCTGGACGACCTGCAGATGGCCACGCCCGAGAACATCTCGCGGCTGCTCGAACTCATGCGCCAGGTCTTCGACACCGTGGTCATCGACCTCGGCATGTACCTCGACGAAATCACCCTCAAGGTCATGGACATCTCCGACGCCATCGTGCTCGTGTGCGTCCAGAACCTGCCCTGCCTGGCCAACGTGCGGCGCTTTTTGGACAACATCCGCCACGCCGAAGCCGGGCTCGAGGAAAAACTCAGGATCGTGGTCAACCGCCACCTCGACGAAAGCGACCTGACCGTGGAAGACATGGAAAAGGCCCTGGGGCTGCCGGTCTCCTGGCGCATCCCCAACGACTACAAGACCACGCTCTCGGCCATCAACCAGGGCAAGACGCTGCTCGACGCCGCGCCCAAGGCCGGCGTCACCCGGTCCCTGGCCGACCTGGCGAGAAGCCTGGCCCCCAGCCCGGAACCGGAACGCAAGCGCAAACTTTTCGGCCTCAAGCTCCTCACCG
Organism: Solidesulfovibrio sp.; assembly: GCF_029978005.1. GTDB lineage: Bacteria > Desulfobacterota > Desulfovibrionia > Desulfovibrionales > Desulfovibrionaceae > Solidesulfovibrio. The sequence goes on from NZ_JARKOZ010000148.1 coordinate 6,929, forward strand.
GGCGCGGGGGATGAACAGTGCGGGCGGGCCCGGCCCCTCCCGGCCGCCGGAGGCATCTACATGGAACGCGGAAGGCCGCCGCTGATGCGGCAGGGCCCCCGAATGGGGGCGGGCGGGGCCGCGCCCGAGCGCAAGGAGACGGCCGGCGTCGCCGTCGACGAGTATTACGAGATCAAGACGCGCATCCACGACAGGCTGATCGATCTGATCGACCTGTCGCTGCTCGACACGCTCGACGGCGCGGCCCTGGGGCTCGAGATCGGCAAGCTGGTCGAGCGGCTCCTGCGCGACGAGTTCGCCCAGACCCCGCTCAACCAGATCGAGCGCGAGCGGCTCATCACCGAGGTCAAGGACGAGATGCTCGGCCTCGGCCCCCTGGAGCCGTTCCTCAAGGACCCGAGCGTCAACGACATCCTGGTCAACTCCTACCGCCAGATCTACGTGGAGCGGGCGGGCAAGCTCGTGCTCACCGAGTCGCGCTTCAAGGACAACGAGCACTTAAAGAAGATCATCGACCGCATCGTCTCCCGGGTGGGCCGGCGCGTGGACGAGTCCTCGCCCATGGTGGACGCGCGGCTGCCCGACGGCTCGCGCGTCAACGCCATCATCCCGCCCCTGGCCATCGACGGGCCGGCGCTGTCCATCCGCAAGTTCGCCAAGGAAAAGCTGACCATCGAGGACCTCATCCGCTTCCGGGCCATGACCCGCGACGTCGCCGAGGTGCTGGAAGGCATCGTGCTCTCGCGCCTCAACATCCTCATTTCCGGCGGCACGGGCACGGGCAAGACCACCATGCTCAACTGCCTGTCGGGATTCATCCCCCACGACGAGCGCATCGTGACCGTGGAGGACGCGGCCGAGCTGCAGCTCAAGCAGGACCACGTGGTGCGCCTGGAGTCGCGCCCGCCCAACATCGAGGGGCGCGGCGAGGTCACCCAGCGCGACCTGGTGCGCAACTGCCTGCGCATGCGCCCGGACCGCATCATCGTCGGCGAGGTGCGCGGAGCCGAGGCCCTGGACATGCTGCAGGCCATGAACACCGGCCACGACGGGTCGTTGGCCACCCTGCACGCCAACACTCCCCGCGACGCGCTGATGCGCCTGGAGACGCTGGTGGCCATGGCGGGGCTGACCATCTCCCCCATTTCGCTCAAGCGCTACATCGCCTCGGCCGTGGACGTGATCATCCAGATTTCGCGCTTTTCCGACGGCAGCAGAAAGCTCGTGAGCTTCCAGGAGATCACGGGCATGGAGGGCGAGGTCATCACCATGCAGGAGATCTTCGCCTTCGAGCAGCGGGGCGTCACGGGCGACGGCAAGGTGCGCGGGGCGTTTCTGGCCCGGGGCATCCGGCCCAAGTTCGCGGCCAAGTTCGAAGCCAAGGGCATCCGCGTGCCCGACGGCGTGTTCGATCCACGAAACGTGGTCGAGACCTGAACCGGAGCCGACGCCATGACGCCGCAACCTTCCGCAATGCCGCCCATCCTGTCCCTGGCTCTGCTCTTGTCCCTGGTCTATCTGTTCGTCGCCATGGTTTTTTTCGTGCGCCGGCTCACGGACACGAGCGCCAAGGAGCTGTCCCGGCGCATCGACGAAGTGGCGCGCGGCCGGGGGCTGGCCGCGGACGCGAGCGCGGACCTGGTCAAGCGCCACGAGATGAGCGGATTGCGCTGGCTCGACGTCTTCCTTTCCCGCCAGGCCTGGAGCCGGCGCATGAACAAGATGCTCGACCAGGCCGACGTCAAGGCGCCGCTCGGCATCTTCGTCCTGCTTTCCCTGCTGTTCGCGGCCACGGGCTATCTGGCCGCCTCGCTGTACGTTTCCAACATTCTCGTGCGCCTGGCCGTGGGCGGGGCGCTGGCCGTGCTGCCGTTCAAGTGGATCGCCCGGCGCAAGGCGGCGCGCATGAAGGAGTTCGAGCGCCAGTTGCCCGAGGCCCTGGAGCTGGTGGGCCGGGCGCTCAAGGCCGGGCATACCTTCTCCAGCGGCATGGGCATGGTGGTGAGCGAATTTTCCGACCCCATCCGCATCGAGTTCCAGCAGACCCTGGAGGAGATCAACTTCGGCATGGGCGTGACCGTGGCGCTCGACAACCTCATGGACCGGGTGGACTGCCCGGACCTCAACTTCTTCGTGGTCTCGGTCAAGATCCAGAACGAGACCGGCGGCAACCTGGCCGAGATCGTGGGCAACATCGCCTGGCTCATCCGCGAGCGCCTCAAGCTCAAGGGCCGCATCCGGGTGCTCTCGGCCGAGGGACGTATGGCCGCCTGGGTGCTGTGCCTGCTGCCTTTCTTCGTGTGCGGCGCGGTGCAGATGCTCAATCCCGGCTACCTGGGCCAGCTTTTCACCGAGCCGCTGGGGCGCATGCTCGTCTACCTGGTGTTCGCGCTCATGACCATGGGCGTCCTGGTCATCCGCAAGATGGTGCGCATCGAGGTCTAAGGGGAAGCCAGCCATGGACGTGTTCCTCATTTCCCTGCTCGTGGCGGCAAGCGTGGGCTTCGCGGTCTACGCCGCGGCGACCGTGCGCCAGGAGCGGCGGCAGCGCCGGGAGATCACCGACCGGGCCCTGGCCGTGGTCAATCCCGGCGGCGCTGGTGCGGCCGGCCGGCCGGGCGTGGCCGGCTGGCTGCTGGGGCTGGCCCGGGGCGTGGCCGAACGCTTCGGCGAGTCGGTCAAGCCCAAGGAAGCCAAGGAGCTCGGCAAGAGCCGCACCCAGTTGGTGCATGCCGGCTTCCGCCAGCCCGGGGCGGTGGAGATCTACTGGGGCATCAAGGTCGGCGCGGCCCTGGTGGGGCTGGTCCTCGGGGCGCTGGTCGCCTTTTCCGGGCGCGTGCCGGCGCAGTACAAGATGTTCGTGGCCCTGGCCTGCGTGGCCGCGGCCTTCTACCTGCCGGGCATGCTCCTCGACATGCGCGTCAAAAAGCGCCAGAAGGCCATCCAGCACGGCCTGCCCGACGCCCTGGACCTGCTCGTGGTCTGCGTGGAGGCCGGCATGGGCCTGGACGCGGCCATCTACCGCGTCTGCCTCGAACTGGCTCACAAGGAGCCGATCCTCAGTTCCGAGCTGCGCCTGCTCACCCTGGAGCTGCGGGCCGGCAAGTCCCGGCGGGAGGCGCTCAAAAATCTCTCGTCCCGGGTGGGTCTGGAGGACATGGGCAGCCTCGTGGCCATGCTCATCCAGACCGACATGTTCGGCACCTCCATTGCCCAGACCTTGCGCGTCTACGCCGACTCCATGCGTACCAAGCGCTTCCAGCTGGCCGAGGAACTGGCGGCCAAGCTGCCGGTCAAGCTGCTTTTCCCGCTGATTTTCTTCATCTTTCCAACGCTGCTCATCGTCATCCTGGGGCCGGCGGGCATAAGCCTCATGAGGATGTTCAGCGGCATCAAGCATTAAGGAGAAGCAGGCATGGCCGGCGCAACGGATGTGGCCCGTTCCATACAGGACCTGCAGGAGCGGCAGGGACAGGCCCTCGACGCCCTGTCCGGCGCGGCGTCCGGCGCCGGGCAGGCCGGGCGCGAGGTGTCGGACTTTTTCCACAGCCCCGACAACCTGCTGGCCCTTTGCGTGTGCGCGGCGGCCCTGGTCGGCATCTACCGCCTGCTGCGCTCCGAGAACATCATTCCGGCCCCGTCCGGCCCGTCCACGGGAAGCGTCTTCGCCGCGCTTCTGGCCCGCCGTCTTGCTTTGAAGCTCATCGTCCTCGCCGTGGTCGCGGCCCTGGGTCTGGCCCTGCTCGCGGGCCGGCTGTCCGGGCTCGCCGAGGCGCTCAAGCGGTTTTTCTAGGCGAAGCCGTCCTCCCCGCAACAAGAAAGGATGCCCGGCAGCGCGCCGGGCATCCTTTCTTTGAGACCTCGCCGGGGGGCGGCGGGGTTACTCACGGTAGGGACGGTACTGTTCCAGGATCTTGTCGGACACGGACTGGCGTAGCGCCGCCACTTCGGCGTCGGCGGCGTAGGCGTCGCCGGCGGCCAGGGCGGCGGCGGAATCTTCGAAGCCGGCGCTTTTGGCCGCGGCGTCGAACTTGGCGTCCCACGCCTCCGGCTGGTCGCGCGAGAGGGTCACGTAGTCGCCGGCGCTGACCATGGAAAGATAGGTCTGGTAGAAGGCCACCACCTCGGCCTTGCCGGCCGCGTCCGCCGCGCAGGGCAGAAGCAGGGCCAGGGCGAGGGTTGCCGCGGCGAGCAGGTTCGGGCGTCCATTCATCGTCGTCTCCTTCGGGCTGCCCCGTGGCGAAGCGCCTGCGTCCGCCTCAGTTGGACAGGGTCGAACCGGAATTCGGTTCCGACGTCCGCTTGGCCGAGGCGGAAAGCGTGAGCCCCTCGAAAAACGGCTGCATGATCTTCGTGATCGGGGTGTAGCTGTAGTTGATGGTGATCAGAAACGGCGTGCAGGGCGTTTCCTCGCAGGCCGGCTTGCTTGTCGGCGACATGGTCAGGGCCGGCGGGTCCGAGGCGTCCTGGCTGTCCTTGTTTTGCTGCACGTAGGGCACGAGCGTGGACATGTGGCTGTTGAAGTAGCTCTGCGCCGTGGACTGGCCCGTGATGGTGGTGTCCTGGGACACGGCCCGGGCCATGACGGCCACGGCGCTGTTGAGCGTCATCTGGATGCGCAGGATGTTGGCCACCTCGATGATGCCGAATAAAAGCAGCGCGAAGACCGGCAGGGTGAGCGCCACCTCCACGGTGGTGACCCCCCGTTCCCTTTCCCTGTTCCCGGGCCGCGACGGCGGCGTTGTTGCGTGACGGGCCCACATGGCTTTCCCCTTCCCCTACGGCGTGCCCGTGGTGGCTTCCTTCTTGGTCATGAGGCGCTGGCCGAGCTGCTGACCGATCTTCTTGAACATGTCCTGGATGTCCGATTCGTTCGGGGCGTCGTAGTAATGGTCGTCCGTGCCGGTCTTGGACGAGGCGATCTGCTTCATGATGTTCTTGTCCGTGGAGTCCGAGTCGCCGAAGCGGATGGTGAAGATCTCCACCGGATAGGTGGCGTCGTTTTTCGCCGATGTCGCCTCGTCCAGGGCGTATTGGTTGAGCTTGCCGCCGTCCACGCAGCTCGGGATCTGGGCCAGGGTGGCCGTGGCCGTGGACAGGGTGGAATAGGGCGAGGTCGTGGTCGTGGGCTTGAGTCCCATGCCGAAGTAGGCGTTGGTCCAGTAGTTGTTGATGGTCTTGGAGGCCGAGGCGTAGCTGCCGCCGCAACGCCCGTCCTCGGTGTCGCCGTCGGTGAGCACGATCATGATCTTGCGCACCTTCTTGTCGGTGCTGCCCTCGGTATAGGGGGCTTCGGGGGAGAGGACCTTGTGCCCCCACTTGATGCCCTCGGAGATCAGCGTGCCCGAGGTGACCGCGCCGGCGCTGATGGCCGTGATGTTGGACAGGATGGTCTGCTTGTCCGAGGACAGGGCCCGGATGGGCGACATGCCGGAGCAGGTCTTGTCCTGGCTGGTGCTCACGCCGCTGATGGAATAGCCGTAGAAGATGGAGCTCTTGCTCGTGGTGTTGCTGTATTCCGTCTTGAGCTTGCCGTTGTTGAGGGTCCCGTCGGCGTTGCGGCAGCCCGTGCCCACGCCGTCGGGGTTGGCCTCGGCCGTGACCGGGTCGTTGCCGTCGATGCGCACCTTGCCCTGGAAGGGCACGAGGCCGATCTTGGACCGGGTGTTGGAGGCGTTGTTGGAGGGCATGATGAGGTTGACCAGGCTCGTGGCCGCTTCCTTGACGTTGGCGATGGGCGTGCCCTTCATGCTGCCCGTGGCGTCCAGCACCATGACCAGTTCGATGTCGTTGTAGCCGGCGCAGGCCTCGGCCGAGACCGTGGCGTCGTCCACGCCGATGACCTTGGACAGGGTCATGTCCACCACGGCCTTGGCGTCCACGCACACGCTGCGCGTGGCTCCGCCCGAGGCCACCTCGACGTCCACGGCGTCCGGATCGTTGGCGGCCAGGTTCTCCTTGGCCGCCGTCTCCACCTTGCCGTTGCTCACGTCCGGGTCGTCGGCCAACTGCAGGCTGCCGGCCAGGGCCGCCGCGTCCACGGCGTTTTGCAGCTTGTTGCGGGCCACGTACACCCGGCCGAGGTCCACGGCCACGCCGGCCGCGGCCAGGACGCCGACCAGCGTCGCGGCCACCAGCACGCTCGAGGCCCCGCGTGCGTCGCCGCTAATTCGCCTCGGGCAGGGCCATGATCGTCTTGGCCGAAAGAGTGAGCGAATCCGAGCCGAAAGTGAAAGCGCTCGCGCTGCCGGACTGGGTGGTGAAGAGCGGTGAGTAGGCATGGTCGACCTGCACTGTTACGTTGTTGTCGCCGTCGCGCGGGGTGATCGTCACCGTGGGCGCCGCGCCGCCAAGCAGCGCGTTGCCCGAGGCGTCGGTCATGATCGTGTTCTTGATGAAGTCCGACACGCCCGTGGCGTCGCCGTTTTGCCGCGCCAGCATGCGCGCTCCTTCCAGGGCCGCGTTTTGCAGTTGCGAATATTCCGTGATCGCGTTGGTCGCCTCGACCAGGATCAGGAGCAGGGGCACCAGCAGCAGCATGCCGACGGCCATTTCCACGGCCGCGCTGCCGCGTTGCTCTTTGTCTGTGCGTTTCATGGCGTCTGCTCGCTTGGAGTCGTTTTTCCGATGCCGGGGCTTGGCTGTGCAGTTGGAAGAATCATGCCAGGAGGGCACGGCGTCGCGACGCCGCCGGCGGGGCGTAACCGGCCGTGGCCGTTGGAGGGCCGCGCCGGCCGTCGAGACGGACCGGCGGCCGCATCCATGATTCGTGGAATCTTGCTCGTTTGCGCACCACGCTTTGGGGATCGGTCGCGCCCCCGGGGACGTCGGGGGCCACGGCGGCGGGTCAGGCATGTGTTTACCCTCCGGGCGGGCTCTGCTATGGGTGCGGCAGGACAAGGGGAGGGAGCGAGGTGAAGCGACGTATGCGTTTGGCCGGCGCGGCGCTGGCGCTGGCGCTCGGCCTGGCCGGCCTGGCCGGCTGCGGCGGGTCCGGGGCCAAGGCCAAGCCCAAGGCCGACCTGGGCTCGGGACAGGGGGCCGCCGTTCTGGCCGCCGGCGACGCCGCCCTGGCCCACGGCGAACCGCAGGAGGCCGGACGGCTCTACCTGGAGGCGCTCGGGGCCGGAGCCGCCCCGGCCCTGGTGCACACCCGCATGGGCGACCTGTATCTGGGCATGGGCATGGACAATCTCCCCAAGGCCGCCATGGCCTACCGGGAAGCCCTCAAAAGCGACCCCAAGTGCGCCCCGGCCATGCAGGGGCTCGGCTTCGCCATCTACCTGAGCGGCAACAAGGCCGAGGCCTCCCTCGCCCTGGCCAAGGCCCTGGAACTCGATCCGCGCCTGCCCCGGGCCGCCGCCCTGCTCGGGACCATCGAGGCCCGGGAAGGCCGGCCCGAGGCCGCCCTGGCCGTCTACGACCGCTCCCTGGCCGTGGCCTTCGACCCGGACGTGGAGAACAACCGCGGCCTGGCCCTGCTCATGCTCGGCCGCTCCGAAGAGGCCGTGGCCGCTTTTCGCAAGGCCGGCACGGCGAAAAAATCCCCCAAGATCGCCAACAACCTGGGTCTGGCCCTGTGCCGGCTCGGCCGCTATGACGAGGCCTACACCACCTTCGCCGGCGCGGCCTCGGAGGCCACGGCCCTCAACAACCTCGGCGTGTGCTACATGGAAGCCGGCAACAAGGCCAAGGCCCAGGAATATTTCGAGCGCGCCATCGCGGCCAATCCCCGCTTCTACGCCGTGGCCCAGGAGAACCTGAGCCGCCTGTCCGCCGCCGAGGAGGTCAGCCTGCCGAGCGCCGTGGCTGCGGCCGCGCCGTCGTCGCCGGCCACGCCGCCGCCGGCGGCGACGCCCAAGCCTCTGGCTCCCGCCTCGACCGGCGCACCGGCCGCGGCCGTCCCCACCCCGGCGACGCCCAAACCCCTGGCTCCGGCCCCGGCGCAACCCGCCGCCCCGTCAGCCAGCCAGCCGGCCGTCCAGCCGGCGGCCAAGGCGGCGCGGCCCTTGCAAGAAAGCCCGGCCAAGGGGCAGGCCCCGGCCGCGTCCGGCAAGCCCTCGGCCGTCGAGCGCCTGGACCGTTCCGAAATGCCTTGATCCTCGCCAGGGAGGCGCGCGCCACATGACGGGCACGACAACGACCCATGCGCCCATGCGCCTGTTGGTGGCCGACGACGAGCCGCGCATCCTCGACCTGTTCACCGAGATACTGGCTCCGGAGGACGACCTCCTCGACGGCCTCGACGGCCTGGGCGGGGCCGTGGCCCCCAAGCCCGAACCCGGCTTCGAGCTGACGCTGTGCCGCCAGGGCGAGGAGGCCGTGGCCGCCGTGGCCGCCGCCATCCGCGAGCGCCGGCCCTACGCCGCCGCCTTCCTCGACGTGCGCATGCCCCCCGGCCGGGGCGGACTGTCCGCCGCCGAGGAGATCAGGGCCATGGACCCCTGGGTGCAGATCGTGGTGGTCACGGCCTTCACCGACCTCGATCCCGCCGCCATCGCCGAGCGCGTGCCCCCGGCGGACAAGCTCCTCTACATCCAGAAGCCCTTCCACCCCCAGGAAATCCGCCAGTTCGCCACCTCGCTTTGCGCCAAGTGGCGGGCCGAGCGCGACTTCACGGCGCTTAAAAGCCGCCTGGAGACCCTCGTCTCCGAGCGCACCGCCGCCCTGGCCAGCGCCAACCGCAAGCTCACCCGGGAAATCGAGGAGCGCGAACGCGTCACCGGGCTCATCGTCTCGGCCAAGCGGGAATGGGAAGGCACCTTCGACTCCGTCCAGGACATGGTCGTGGTCATCGACCGCGAGCGCAAGGTGCGCCGCCTCAACCTGGCCATGGCCCACCGCCTGGGCCTGCCGCCGCGCGACGTCGTCGGACGCGAATGCTCCTTCCTCTTCGACGCGCCCGAGCGGCCCGGCGAGCGCTCGGGCGAGCTCCTGGCCATGACCGACGGCCGCTACCACTCCAAGGAAATCTCCATCCCAAGGCTTCGCGGCGAATTCCTCGTCACGGCCTCGCCGCTCACCCAGGCCGACGACGTGCCCATCGGCACGGTCTTCGTGGCCCACGACGTCACCGAGCGCAAGAACCTGGAGCAACGCCTGCGCCAGAGCCAGAAGATGGAGGCCATCGGCACTCTGGCCGGCGGCATCGCCCACGATTTCAACAATATCCTCGGCATCATCATGGGCTTTGCCGAGATGATCGAGGGCGACGCCGAACCGGACTCGCCCCTGGCCCGGCGCGTGGGGCATATCCTGTCCGCCTGCCGCCGCGCCCGCGACCTCGTGCTGCAAATCCTCTCCTTCAGCCGCCAGAACGAGCCCGGGGCGAGCAGCCTGCGCGTGGGACCGCTGGTCAAGGAGACCCTCAAGCTCATCCGGGCCACCGTCCCCAACTCCATCGCCATAAAGGAAGACATCCGCCCGGGCCGCGACGCCGTCCTGGCCGAGCCGACCCAGATCCAGCAGATCCTCATGAACCTGTGCACCAACGCCGCCCAGGCCATGCGCGCCACCGGCGGCCTGCTGGAAGTGGGGCTGGAGGAGGCCCCGGCCGGCGCCTGCCCCGTCCGCGGCAACGCGCTCTCCGGCGACCACCTGCACCTGTGGGTGCGCGACACCGGCCCGGGCATCCCCGCCGATATCCAGGAACGCATCTTCGACCCCTTCTTCACCACCAAAAAACCCGGCGAAGGCACGGGCATGGGCCTTTCCGTGGCCCATGGCGTGGTGCGCAAATACCACGGCGACATCAAGGTCCGAAGCGTCCCCGGCGCGGGCGCGACCTTCGACGTCTACCTGCCCCTGGCGGCCGACGCCGGCGAGATGGCCGCCGACCAGGACCACGCGCCCCCCATGGGCCGGGGCCGGGTCCTTTTCGTGGACGACGAGGAGGCCCTGGCCGACATCGGCCGCGAACTCCTCGAATCCCTGGGCTACGACGTGCGCTCCGAAACCGACCCGCGCCTCGCCCTGGACCTCATCCGCGCCGTGCCCGGCGCCTTCGACCTGCTCGTCACCGACCAGAACATGCCGGGCCTGACCGGCGCGGACCTGGCCAAGGCCGCCCTGGCCGTGCGGCCCGACCTGCCCGTGCTCATGCTCACCGGCTTCAGCGAAACCATGAGCAAGGAAACCGCGCGGGCCATCGGCATCCGCGACCTGCTCCTCAAGCCCATCCTGCGCCGCGACCTGGCCGCCGCCATCGAAGCGGCGCTTCGCGGCGGGCAGGAGTGCGAACGGGGAGAGTAAGAGCGCGGGAGAGGGAGCGGAGAGAAGGGGAGAGGAGAGGGGAGGGAAGATGCCTCCGGCGGCCGGGAGGGGGTGACCCCCTCCCGGACCCTCCCCGACGGGGGCGGATGGAGAAGCGGGCGGGAACGGCAAGCGGCGAGGCGTCGGCAGTGGTGGTCGCGGAATTTCGGGCAACCCGCAGGCCGCAAAACCGGCCAGCACGTTGCCCGAAATTCC
>NZ_JARKOZ010000149.1 GCF_029978005.1 Solidesulfovibrio sp.
CTTCGGACTGGCCGTCGGCGTCATCCTGGTCTGCCACCGCCTGAAGATTCCGGCCCTGGTGGGCTTGCTGCTCACGGGCGTGGTCTGCGGCCCCCATGGCCTGGGACTCGTGCGCTCGGCCCACGACGTCGAGATCCTCTCGGAAATCGGCGTCATCCTGCTTCTTTTCACCATCGGCCTGGAACTGTCCCTGTCCGACCTCTCCCGGCTCAAGCGGCCGGTCTTCTACGGCGGCACGGCCCAGATGCTTCTGACCTGGGCCTTTTTCTTTTCCCTGCCGCTGTTCGCCCTGCACCTTTCCGGCGGCTCGAGCGTGCTGCTCGGCATGCTGGCCGCCCTGTCGAGCACGGCCATCGTGCTGACCACGCTCCAGGAGCGCGCCGAGATGGAAGCGCCCCACGGCAGGGTGAGCCTGGGCATCCTTATCTTCCAGGACCTGCTGGCCGTGCCCATGACCCTGGCCGTGCCCCTCCTGGCCGGGCGCACCTTCGGCTTCACCAACTCCATCGTCTTCACCGTGGGCAAGGGCGCGCTGGTGCTCGTGCTGCTGGTGGTGCTGTCGCGAAAGCTCATGCCGAAGCTCCTCCTCGCCATCGTGCGCACCCGCAGCCGTGAACTCTTCCTGCTGACGGCTCTCGGCATCTGCATGGCCGTAAGCCTGCTCACCGCCGCCATCGGCCTGTCCCTTTCCCTGGGCGCGTTCCTGGCCGGGCTGCTGCTTTCCGGTTCGGACTACCGCGAGCACCTGCACGAGGCGGTGCTCCCCTTCAAGGACGTCTTCACCTCGCTTTTCTTCATCTCCATCGGCATGCTTTTAAACCTCGCCCCGGCCATGGAGCACATCTGGCAGATTCTCGGGGCAACGGCGCTTCTGCTCATGGTCAAGGCCGTCATGGCCGGCGCGGCCACGCGCATCCTCGGCTACCCCACCCGCACCGCCGTGCTGGTGGGCCTGGCCCTTTGCCAGGTGGGCGAATTCTCCTTCATCCTGGCCAAGGCCGGCTTCGACCGGCACGTCATTTCCGAGCATTTCTACCAGAAGTTCCTGGCCGCGAGCATCCTGACCATGGTGCTGGCCCCCTTCATCATCAAGGCCGCGCCCCGGGTGTCCCTGGTGCTGTGCCGGCTGTTCGGGGCGCGGGAAACGCCCCTCGAGCCCCTCGTGCCGGGGATGCAGGGCCACATGATCATCCTTGGTTTCGGCGCGGGCGGCCGGCAGCTGGCCCGGGCGGCCAAGGCGGCGGACATTCCCTACGTGATCCTGGAGATGAACCCGGACACGGTGCGAAACGAACGCCAGAAGGGCGAGCCCATCCATTTCGGCGACGCCTCCAAGCCGGGCGTGCTGGAGCACATCGGCGTGCAGGAGGCCAAGGCGTTGGCCGTGGTCATTTCCGACGCCGCGGCGGCCAGGCGCACGGTGGAGATCGCCCGGTTCGAGAACCCGGCGCTCTACATCGTGGCCCGCACGCGGTTCAATTCCGAGATCAAGGCCCTGCTCGAACTCGGGGCCAACGACGTCATCGCCGAGGAGTTCGAGGCCTCGCTGGTGGTCTTCGCCCGCGTGCTGGCGAAGTTCATGGTGCCGCGCGACGACATCGAGCGCATGGCCCAGGACATCCGCCGCGAGGGCTACCGAGCCATGCTGCCCGACTCCCTGGCCTCCATGGCCGGGGCCGCGCCGGACAAGTCCCTGGCCGGGCTGCACGTGGCGGTCTTCACCGTGGCCGAGGCCTCGCCCCTGGCCGGGCGGACGCTGGAGGAAGCGAGGCTGCGGCGCGCCCACAACCTGACGGTGGCGGCGGCGCGGCGCGGCGAGGAGTTCGTGCCCAATCCCGACGGACCGTTCCTGCTGCACCCCGGAGACCGGCTCTACGTCATGGGCACGGCCGAGGCCCTGAAAGACGGGGCGGGGTTGTTTAGGGCGGACAGCGCCTAAAGGCAGGCCTGCCTGGCCGCCGCCAGATCGAAGAGGGCATGGCCCACGGTCTTGAAGACCACGGGGCCGGACGGCTGGGGCGGCCCGTCGAGCGCGTCCTCCAGGGCCGTGACCGTGGCCCAGTCCACGCCCGCGCGCAGATAATCCCCGGCCTCCTTCCTGGCCGAAGCCCAATCGTCCACGAAAAGCGAAGCGCGCGAAACGAGCCCGGCCGGCGTCTCGGCCGCCCCGGGCGTGAACGAGCCTACGGCGGACACGAAGACGTCGTCGCGCACGGCGTCGGGGTAAACCGGCTCCCGGCTGGTGGTGGCCGTGACGACGAAGGCGGCGCTGGAAACGGCCATGGCCGCGTCCGTGGCGACCCGGGCCCGTATCCCGTCCCCGGCCAGCTCCCGGGCCAGGGCCTCGGCCCGGGACGTCGTGCGCGAGACGATGGTCACGTCCGTGACGCCAAGGCCCTGGGCAAAGGCCTCGGCGTGGGCCTTGGCCTGGGCCCCCGCGCCGAAAAGGCACAGCCGGCCCTCCTGGTGCGGCGCGAGCAATCGGGCGGCCAGCAGGCTCACCGCCGCGGTGCGCCGGGCCGTCACCTCCTTGGCGTCGAGCACGGCCAGCTTGCGGCCGGTTGCGGCGTCGAGGACCAGCACCTCGCCCTGGATGACGGGGAGCTGCAGCTCACGGTTGCCCGGATGCACGGTGATGTTCTTGACGATGGCCACGTCCGCGTCCGCCGCCGGCATGGAGAGGAGCATCCCCCCCGGCACGGGCACGACCAGCCTTTCCGGCGCAAAGGCCTTTCCGGCCTTCCTGGCCCGGAACACCCCGACGATGGCCTCGGACAATCCGAGATAATCGAACAACATGGGCCAACCCTCTTTCGGGAGGTCCGGGGGGAGCCGTCGCCCCTCCCGGCCGCCGGAGGCCTTTTTCTTCTTCTCCGCCCCTACGCCCTGCCTTCCTTGTCTTCCTTGTGCCCGGCGAGCCAGCTCTGGAGCTGGTCCATGTAGGTGTAGAAGACCGGCGTCAGGTAGAGCGTGACCATCTGGGAAATGACGAGGCCGCCGGCCACCACCAGGCCCAGGGGCTGGCGGGCGTCGCCGCCCGCGCCGATGCCGAAGGCGATGGGGAGAATGCCGGCGATGGCCGCCACGGTGGTCATCATGATCGGCCGAAAGCGCACGATGCAGCCCTCGAACACGGCTTCGAAAGGCGTCTTGCCTTCCCGCTCGGCCTCGATGGCGAAGTCGATGACCATGATCGAGTTCTTCTTGACGATGCCGATGAGCATGATGATGCCGATGAAGCCGTAGAGGTCGAGCTGGCGGCCGAAGACCAGCAGCGTGATCAGGCCGCCCAAGGCCGCCGACGGCAGGCCCGACAGGATGGTGATCGGATGGATGAAGCTTTCGTAGAGGATGCCGAGAATCAGATAGATGATCATGATGGCCAGAAAGAGCAGGAACGGCACGCTGGCCAGCGACTGCTGGAAGGCCGTGGCCTGGCCCTCGAAGAGGTAGCTGATGTTGGAAGGCAGTTCCTTTTTGGCCAGGTCCTGGATGGCGGTCACGGCCTGGCCCAGGGAATACTTGCCGGCGGTGTTGAACGAGATGGTGACCGAAGTGAGCTGGCCGGTGTGGTTGACCACCAGCGGCCCCACGCCCTCGGACATTTTGACCAGGCCGTTTAAGGGCACCATGATGGGGTTGCCGCTGGCGTCGACGCTGCTCGACCGGACGTAGAGCTTGTTGAGCAGGTCCGGCCGGCGCTGGAACTCGGGCTGCACCTCGACGATGACCTTGTAGGTGTCCGTCGAGCCGTAGAGGTTGGTCACCTGGCGGGCGGCGTAGGCGGTCATGAGCGCCGTCTCGATGGAGGAGGCGCTGATGCCCAGGGCCTTGGCCTTGTCGCGGTCGATGTCGATGAAGACCTGCGGCCCGTCGGTCTGCATGTCGGTGTTGACGTCGGTGATCTCCGCGAGTTTTCTCATATCCCCGGCCATCTTGCGGGCCGCGGGATAGAGCTCGCCGGGATCGGGCGAGAGCAGCGTGAACTGGTAAAGCGCCCTGGTCTGCCTGCCGCCGATCTGGATCGACGGCGGGTTGTACATGAAGGTGAACATGTCGGGCAGTTGGGCCAGCTTGGGCCGCAGCTCGTCGATGATCTGCTGGGCGCTGCGCTTGCGCTTGTCGAAAGGCGCGAGCAGCGGGAACATGGCGGCGTTGTTCATGGAGGTGTTGGGGCCGCCGACGCCGACGACGCCGATGAACTTGAACACGTCCGGGTCGGCCATGAAGATGCGGCCGACCTTGAGCACGCGCTCCTTCATGGTCTCGAAGGAGGCGCTCTGCTCGGCCATGCCGAAGGCGTAGAAGATGCCCGAGTCCGTGGCTGGGATAAATCCCGTGGGGATCACGGTGAACAGCCAAAAGGTGAGCCCCAGGATGCCGATGGAGAGCATCATGACGGCGAAGCGCCAACGCAGGGCGAAGTGCAGGGACTTCTCGTAGCCGCGCTCGATCCATTTGAAGAAGCGGCCGGACTCGGAGATCTTGCCCGAGAGGAACCGGCTGCACAGCATGGGCGTGAGCGAGAGCGTGACGAAACCCGAGACCAGGATGCACAGGGTGATGGTCACGGCCATCTCGTTGAGCACCCGGCCGAGGATGCCGGCCATGAACATGATGGGGATGAAGACCACGGCCAGGGACAGGGTCATGGAGATGATGGTGAAGCCGATCTGGCGCGCCCCGTCCAGGGAGGCCTGCATGATCTTCTTGCCCATCTCGGTGTGGCGCACGATGTTCTCGATCATGACGATGGCGTCGTCCACGACGAACCCGACGGCCAGGATGATGGCCATGGCCGAGAGGTTGTCGATGGAGAAATGGAAGAACACCATGATGGAGAGCGTGCCGATGAGCGCCGTGGGCAGGGCCAGGCTGGCGATGATGGTGGCCGGAAGGTTTTTCAGGAACATGTAGACCACGATGACGACCAGGGAGATGGACAGCAGCAGGGTGAACTGCACGTCGTCGATGGCGGCCTTGATGGACACGGAGCGGTCGTAGAGGAATTCCAGGTGCACCGAGGGCGGCAGGGTGGCCTCGATGCCGGGCATCATGGCCCGGATGGCCTGCACGAGCTGGATGGTGTTGGTGCCGGCGGCGCGCTTGACCGCGATGACGAGGCCCTGCTGCTGGTCGAAAAACGCGGCGTTCTTGTCGTTTATCGTGGAATCGATGGCCCGGCCGACGTCCTGCAGGCGCACGGGGTTGCCGTTGCGGTAGGCGATGATCTGGCGGTTGTAGGCCGTGGCGCTGGTGAGCTGGCCCTGGGCCTTGATGGTGAAGAGCTTGTCCAGGCCGTAGAGGGAGCCTGTGGGCAGCATCACGGTCTCGTTACTGAAGGCGCTGGCCACCTCGTCCACGCCGATGCCCAGCGACGCCAGCTTGTCCGGGTTGACCTGGACGCGCGGGGAATAGGTCTGGTCGCCGTAGACCGCCACCTGGGCCACGCCGTTGATCATGGAGATGCGCTGGGCGATGTAGACCTTGGCGTAGTTGGTGACCCTAAAAAGCGGCATGGTGTCGCTGGAGACGCGGATGTAGATGATGGGCATGTCCGCCGGATTGACCTTCTGGAAGGTCGGCGGCGCGGGCATGGTGCTCGGCAGGCTGCCCTGGGCGGCGTTGATGTAGGTCAGGACGTCCGTGCCGGCGCCGTCGATGTTGCGCGACAGGTCGAACTGGAGCGTGATGGTCGTGGCGCCGAGCGAATTGCTGGAGCTCATGGACTGCAGGCCCGCGATGGACGTGAACTGGCGCTCGAGGGGGGTGGCCACGGCCGAGGCCATGGTCTGGGGGTCGGCGCCGGGCAGGGAGGCCGTCACCTGGATGGTGGGGAAGTCGATGCTCGGCATTTCGCTGATGGGCAGCGAAAAATAGGAGACCACGCCGAAAAAGACCAGCGCGGCCATGAGCAGCGTCGTCGCGACCGGACGCTTGATGAAAAGGTCCGTCATTTCACTTCCCCTGACCTTCGCCGCCCGGGCTCAGCCCCTTCTTGTCCTGGCCGGCCACGGCCGCGGGCGAAACCGGGCCGTCCTTGTAGGTCTGGGCGTCCACGATCTTGACCGGCACGCCCGGGAAGAGTTTGATCTGGCCGGAAGTGATGAGCCTCTCCCCGGCGGACACGCCCTTCTCGATGACCGTTTCCGGGCCGATCTTGCGGCCGGCGGTCACCTTGCGCATCTCCACGGTGTTGTCGGGCTTGGCGATGAAGACCGACACGCCGTCCTGGGTCTCGGCCAGGGCGCTGGACGGCACGAGGATGGTGTCGGCCGTCTCGGTCAGGACCACCGTGGCGTTGACGAACTGTCCCGGCCACAGGAACCGGTCGGTGTTGGGGAACTCGCCCTGGAGGGTGATGGTGCCGGAACTGACGTCCACCGTGTTGTTGACGACCGTGAGCTTGCCCTTGGCGGTCTTCTCCGGGCGGTTGGGGTAGGAGGCCTCCACGGCCAGGGCGCCCTTGGCGGCGTGCTCGCGGATCTCGGGCAGGTATTTCTCGGCCACGGCGAACTGGACGTTGATGGGCTCGATCTGGTTGATGGTGACGATGATGTAGTCCTCGGACTTGATCAGGTTGCCGGTCTTGTACTGCTGCAGGCCGACCACGCCGGTGCAGGGCGCGTTGATGTAGCAGTAGCCCAGGTTGACCCTGGCCTTGTCCACGGACGCCTCGTCCACGCGCACCTGTTCCAGGTCCTGCTGGTAGGCGGTGTGCTTCTGCTCGTAGTCGTCCTGGCTGATGACGGCCTGGGCCACGAGGTCCTTGTAGCGCAGCCAGTCGCGCTTGGCCTGGGCGGCGGTGGCCCGGTCGCGGGCCAGGGTGCTGACCGCCTCGTCCAGGGCGGCCTTGTAGGGAGCCGGATCGATGAGCAGCAGCGGCTGCCCCTTTTTGACGATGTCGCCCTCGGCGAAATAGGTTTCCTTGAGCACGCCCGAGACCTGCGCCCGGACGTTGATGGTGGTCAGGGCGTAGACGTGGCCGATGCCGTCCACGGACAAGGGCGCGGTGACGGCCTTGGCTTCGAAGACGGTGACCTCCACGGGCGTGGGCGCTTCCGCCTGGGGCTTGCCCCTGTCGCAGCCGGTCAGGGTCAGGGCCAGAAGCGCCGTGACCAGGAGGAGCGGCCACCTCGAAAACCTTTGGGCATATTGCGGAAATAAAGCGGACATGGATGCGGTCTCCTCTCGGCGGGTGCGTCCGGAAAGGCCTTGGCCGTCGGCGCAAAAGCCTCCCATGGGGGGGACTTGCACCAAATCCCCTATTCCATTTATAAAGTCAAGAATATGGCAAACCGCGTCGCGGGAACGCCCCATACGCCGCCGGCGCTTGCGCCGGGCCGGGAGCGGCCTTTCCGCCGCCGTCAATGGGCCCCCGCCCTGTCCAGGTAGGGGCCGAAGACGCGCATGCGGTAGTCGTGGTCCTCCATGCGCCGCAGCAGGGCCACGTTGACGGCCTTGCGCAGGTCCGATCCGGGCGGAAAGGCGAAGCCGTAGAGCTGGGGGTCGAAAAAGCCCGGCAGCACGCGGATGACGCCCGGGAACACATGGATCTGGTAATAGAGCAGGATGGGCCGGTCGTGGACGAAGGCGTCGATCTCGCCCGCGGCCAGGGCCGCCAGTCCCTTGTCGACGTCGTCGTAGGGCCGCGCCCCGACATGGCTGGCTGCCAGCTCCTCGGCCGACGAGGCGTCGCGCACCACGCCCACGCGCACCTTGTGCAGGTCCTGGGGGCCGTGCACGGCCCCGCCGATGCTCTCCACGGTGAGAATCGAGGTGATGCCGGCCGTGAACGAGGCGAGAAGCGCCACCGAGGCGAACATCCACACCAGGGCCACGGCGCGGCCGGCCATGGTCTTGGGCGTCGTGTCGCCGTAGCCCACGGAGGTCATGGTCACGGCCGACCACCACAGGCCGTCGCCGATGCCCTTGCCCCCGGGCCGGAAGTGTTCGGGGTTGCGCCGGCGCTCGATGGCCCAGACCACCATGCCGACCAGAAGCAGCAGGACCAGCAGCGAACCGATGTAGGCCAGGGCCTTCGGCGAAAAAAGCCGCTCCAGCACCGCGCCGACGGCGTCCAGGGAATGCCTGGCCGGCACGGCGATGCCAAGCCCGGTGTAGTAGAAGGGCTGGGAGAAATCCATGACGCCCTCGCGCTCCGGGGTGATGGAAAGCGCCGAGACGCCGACGTCCACCTCGCCGGAGCGCACGGCCGCGAGCAGCCCGTCGAGGGTGTATTCGCGAATCTCCGAAACAAGGCCCACGTCCCGGGCGACGTCGCGCCACAAGGCCAGGGCCAGGCCGTGGAAATGCCCGGTGTCGGTCTTCTCCAGAAACGGCGGCGCCACCACCACGCCCAGGCGCACGTGGCGCGCCTGGACAGGCTGGGCCGGCGGCGACTCCTCCTGGGCCCGGGCGGCCGGGGAGCATCCCAACAAACAGGCCGCGGCCAGCAGCCAACACAGGCGTCGCATCAATCCTCCTCCATCCGTTCGGCCGGGGCGGCGTGGAAAGCGCTGTCGCGAAGGTTCGGGTTCACATCGTTTCGATTTCCTAGCGCGTCGGGGACTTGCGGGCAAGTCCCGGCCCGCGGCGCGGGCGAAGGACAGGCAGGCGCACTTGCGCTGCCCGCGCCCGGTCGCTATGACACGGGCGCAACGAAGAGGAACCCGGCATGAAAAAACTCGTTTTCGGCGTGATCCTGCTGCTGGCCGTCATCGGCGCGGCCTGCGGCTATTTCCTTCTGACCGACACCGTCAAACCCACCGTCGACCTTTCCCCGGCCAGCGACGTGGCCGCCCCCAAACGCGAATTCACCCTGCGCCTGGCCGACGCCGGCGCGGGGCTCAAAAACGCCAAGGTCACGGTGACCCAGGGCGACAAGCAGATCACCCTGCTCGACAAGACCTTCGACGCCCCGGTCAAGGAGGCCCAGGAGAAGTTCACCCTGGAGCCGGCCGGCCTTCGCGACGGGACCTTCGGCCTGACCGTCACGGCCACGGACCGGTCCCTGGCCAATTTCGGGGCCGGCAACACGACCCGCCTGGAAAAGAACCTGACGCTGGACACCACGCCCCCGCGCGTGGAGGTGACGAGTCTGGCCCACAACGTGCGCCAGGGCGGCGTGGGCGCGGTGTCCTTCACCATAAACGAGGAGCCCGAGAGCGCAGGCGTGGTCGTGGGCCAGGACTTCTACCCCGCCTACAAGCTGGAAGCCGGCAAGTACTTCGGGCTCTACGTCTTTCCCTACGATATGGACCCGAAGAACTTCGTGCCCAAGGTCAAGGTGACGGACCGGGCCGGCAACACGGCCATCGCCTCGTTTCGCTACCAGGCCATCCCCCGCAAGTTCCGCCAGGACAAGCTCAACATCTCCGACGCGTTCCTGGAATCCAAGATGCCGCAGTACTACGACGTCATCACCGACACCCGGGACAACCTGCAGATCTACCTGCGGGTGAACAACGACGTGCGCAAGCAAAACGCCGTGTTCCTGCGCGAGCTGGCCCAGAAGTCGGCCCCGACCATGCTCTGGGACAAGAAGGCCTTCCTGCGCCTGCCCAACGCCGCGCCCAAGGCCGGCTTCGGCGACCACCGCACCTACTACTACCAGGACAAGGAGATCGACCAGCAGACGCACATGGGCGTGGACCTGGCCTCGCTGGAGGCCGCGCCGGTGCCCGCGGCCAACTCCGGCAAGGTGGTCTTCACCGGGTTTCTCGGCATCTACGGCGAGACGGTCATCATCGACCACGGCCTGGGGCTGCAGACCCTCTACGCCCACCTGCGCCACATCGACGCCAAGGTCGGCCAGGAAGTCAAAAAGGGCGACATCATCGGCAGGACCGGCGTCAGCGGCCTGGCCGGCGGCGACCACCTGCACTTCGGCGTGCTGGTCGGGGGCCAGGAGACCTCGCCCATCGAATGGTGGGACCAGCACTGGATCGACGACAACATCCTCAACAAGCTGTAAAACGGGACCACCTGGGGCACGCTGCCGTCCCCGCGCCTTGTCTTGACTTCCGGCACGGACTGCTTCATTTGTCGCATGGAAGGTTCCGCTGAGGATATGATGAGAGGAATTTTGTCACTCGCCTGGACGGTCGAGAATCCACACCAGGACGGTTGGGAGCGCAGCGCGCCATGCCAAACACCGATTTTCTGCGATACCTCACGGATGGCTACAAGAATATGTTCGATTTTTCATCAAGTTACAGCAGCAGCCTCTACGAAAGCTACTTGATCGAAGTTTCCTCTCGGATCGACACCGACAAACTGCGCTCGGACTGGAAGAACATTGAAAAGGACATTTTCCATTCCATCCTGCGTCTTGCCCTGGAAGATGCGGATTTTCAGCAAAAACTCCTCGAGGTGATGACGGAGCAGCAGCATTGCGAGACTGCGCAGGGACTTGAAAATGAAAAGTAGCGCGCCCGAGGCGACGGACCCGCTCGAAGGGCAGGAGCATGGGGACGACGCCCACTCGTTGCGGCTTTCCTCGCTCGCCAAGGACACGGAGGAACTGCTCGACAAGTTTCCGGGCAAATCCAAAAAGCAGCTCATCGCCGCCATCGCCAGCTACTCCGGCCCCCTCGCCCACCCTTCCTTCGTAAAAGGGTATGAAGAAATCCTTCCGGGCGCGGCCGAACGCATCCTGACCATGGCCGAAGCGGAAGGCAAACATCGCCGCGAACAGGAATCCAAAGTCATCCATTGCGAGGTCCGGTGCAAGACCACCGGGCTGTGGCTCGGCTTCGCCATCGGCATGCTGGCCATTGCCGGCAGCTGCGCCGTGGCCATCTTCGCCTCGCCGCTTGCCGGAACGACTCTCGGCATCGGCTCCATCGCCTCCCTTGCGGGAGTCTTCGTCTACGGCAGCAAGAAGAGCGCGAAATAACGGCCGGGAAAAACATCCGAACGCAAAACGGCCGCCCGGGTTCTCCCGGGCGGCCGTTTTTTTTCCGGGAGGTCCAGGAGGGGCCGTCGCCCCTCCTGGCCGCCGGAGGCGTCTTCCTGTGTCCTTTCCGTCCGCGCCCTACCACGTCTTCAGGCGCTGCGCGGCCCGGGCCTCGGCCTGGTCCTGGACGGAGTCGAAGCCGGCCTGACGCAGGGGGGCGTGGACCGTGCCCGGCCCGTCCCAGGGGGCGTCCAGCACCGGCTGGGGG
>NZ_JARKOZ010000150.1 GCF_029978005.1 Solidesulfovibrio sp.
CCCCCCCCCCCCCCCACCCCGGAGGCGATCATCCCGGCCACATCGAATCGCAGTTCGTGCGGGGCGTAGCGGCCGGAGAGCATGCCGGGGCCCATGCCGGAATACGAAAGAAAGGGGCTTGGGGCCACGCAGACGACGTCGATGCCGGCCTCGCCAAAGGCGGCGAGCCTGGAGAGGGCGTAGAGGTGGGCGTGGCCGCCGCCGGCCAGGACGAGGCGCTTGCGCATGGTTCCCCATACGGCATCCGGGGCGGGCGGGAAAGACGGGGCGGCGTTACAAATGCACTATGGAAGGAGAGCTAGGCGTCCTGGGAGATGACGCCCAGGCGGCTCAATTCGGCCATGATGGACTTCTCGTCCACGGGTTTTTGCAGAAACGAGGTCGCGCCGCCGAGGTACATGGCGTTGTGGGTGTCCTCGCCGTCCTCCAGCACCGAGGTGATGATGATCTTGCAGCAGGCGTCGTCCGAGACGCCGAAGTCCTTCTCGATCTCGCGCATCTCGTTGAGGGCCCTGGGGCCGTCCACCACGGGCATGAGCAGGTCCATGAAGACGAGGCCATAGGGCTCGCCTCCTTCCAGAGCCTTCTTGAAGGCCATGATGGCGTCCTCGCCGTTGACCGCCGCGTCGCAGGCGGCATAAGGGTGCAGGATGTACTCGAGAAA
This sequence comes from Solidesulfovibrio sp., assembly GCF_029978005.1. Lineage (GTDB taxonomy): Bacteria > Desulfobacterota > Desulfovibrionia > Desulfovibrionales > Desulfovibrionaceae > Solidesulfovibrio. Next base: position 665 of record NZ_JARKOZ010000150.1, read on the forward strand.
GCTGCGGCTGTAGAAATCATCGTCGACAATGAGCGCCCGCATGGTGCCTCCGGCAGCTTTGAGTGGAACACGATTCCCGCTTGTTCGGGATAATGTATGACCGTACCGGGCTGCCGGTGCTTCTGTCAAGAATCGTTATCCGTTAATCGCTCTTGAGTATTGTCGTGTAATTGCCTGCGCAGTGGCAGTCCGTGCCGTAGCGCGGCACGTAGTCCAGGCGCGTGCGCAGGCAGGCGGCCACGCCGTCGCGAAACACCACCCACACCTTGCCGTAGCCGGCGCAGACGTAGCTCTCCGGGCCGATGACCGCCTGCTTGAGGGCCGCCGGGTTGCCGAGCAGCTCCTTGACGTTGGCCATGGACATGCCGGGCACGACGCGCCGGGCGGCGAAGGCGGCGTCCTCGCGCATCTCGTTGACCATTTCCTTGGCCCGGAATTCCCGGTCCGCGCCGAAGGGGATGGCGGCCATGCGGGCCTCGGCCGCCTGGCGGTCGCGGGCATCGGTCTCGGCCAGGGCGGCGGCGCGCAGCTCCGGGTTGGCGGCGAAGGCCATGAGCCGCTCGCCCAGGCCGGCCTGCGGCGTCTTGGCCCGCAGCGTCAGGCGCACGGCCAGGCCGTCGGGTACTTTGCGGACCTCCTCGTCGGCCACGGCCACGGCGAGGAGGCTGTCCACGAAGGCGCGCAGGTCGCTGGGCGATAGTCCGGCATTGGCCATGGCCGGGTCGCGGGCCAAGGCGTCGGCGGCGTCGTCCAGGAGCCTGCCCCGGGCCTGCTGGGAACACAGGCGCTTGGCCTGGCCCTGGTCGATGTTCGGGCCGTAGAAACAGGTGACGGTCTTGGAGAAGACGCGTTCGTCGGAAACCTGACGCCGTATGCCGTCTCCGGCGTCAGGCTGGGCCTGGGCCGGGGGCATGGCTGGGGACGCGGCCGGATCCGGGATGGCCTCGTCGGCATAGGCGGGCCGTGGCGCGGGCTGGGCGGCCGTGGCCGGCGCGGGGACGGCGAGGCCGCACAGGAGAAGGCCGAGGACGGAAAGGGAGGGGCGGCGCATGGGCGACTCCTTTGCCGGAGGCAAGCAAGGTTCGTTCCAACCTGGCCGGCGTCTTTGGGCCGATAGGCCCCGCTTGGCCGGACCTGGCGTCGCGTGCCGACTCGCGGCCATGTCCGGCATAGGGGGTCGTCCGGACGCTGTCAAACCGGTCGCAAGGCAAAGGGCGCGGCCGGTTGCCCGGCCGCGCCCCGGAGGCGCGTCGCGCGCGGTCGCGTCCCGCGCGGCTACTTCACGGGCTTGTGGCAGTCGCCGCAGGTCACGGGACCCTTTTTCTGGGTCATGTGGCAGCCCAGGCACTGTTTGTGGAAGGCGCGCATGAGCGGGGTGCGGCCGGGTTTCGCCTCGACGGCGTGGCAGTCCGAGCAGGGGATGCCCGAGGTGTCGGCCCCGGGATCGCGCTTGCCGTCCTTTTCGCCGTGGTGGCAGGCCGTGCAGTCGTCGAGCTTGGCCTTCTCGTTGTGTTCGTCGTGCTTGAACAGCGCCGGCGGCCGGGTTCTGGTCTTGAAGGCCTCGTCCGGAACCGTCGTCATGTCCTGCTGGGAAAGCGCCGGCAGCGCCAGGAGCAGGGCGGCGACGAAGGCCACAAGCGCAAGTGGTGTCGTGCGTCGTTTCATAGCGTGTTCTCCTGCGCGCCGGGTTACTCGGCCTCGGGCTTCTCCATGAGTTCGTAGATGAGGTCGCCCAGGAACTTGGTGTGCATGCCAAGGCCGAACTTGCTGATGATGTCCTCAAGGCCGCCGTGGCAGTTGTGGCAGGGCGCGACCAGGGTGTGCACGCCCGTGGCCCTCAACTGCTCGGCCTTGATGGAGTTGCCGACGATGCGGACGTTCTTGAAGGGAGGCCCGCAGTTGATGACGCCGCCGCCGGCGCAGCAGCAGTAGTTGTGTTCGCGGTTGGGCGACATCTCCACCACGTTCTCGCACAGGAAATGGGTCACTTCGCGCAGCTTGTCCATGAGGCCGCGTCCCCGGATGATGTTGCAGGGGTCGTGGATGGTGACCGGGTCGGCGTACTTGTGGGTGATCTTGATGCGGCCTTGCTGGATGAGCTCCCAGAAGAACTCCACCGAGTGGACCACGGGCACGGGGTGCCATTTCCAGCCGAGCCAGCGGTTGGCCACGTCGTAGACGGCGCGGAAGGCGTGGCCGCACTCGCCCATGACGATGCGCTTGACGCGCAGGCGCTGGGCCGTCTCGTAGTGGGCGCGCTCCACCCGGGACATGATCTCGGAGTCGCCCGTGAACATGGCCATGTTGGAGTTGTCCCAGCCGGGCGTGGCCGGCATGGTCCAGTTGAGACCGGCGGCGTTGAAGATGGCCGCGGCCTGGTAGATGAGCTGGGTGCGGAATTTGGGCTCCGGCGCGATGACCGAGTACATGAAGTCCGCGCCCTCGACGTCGAGGGGAATGCGCAGTCCCGGGAATTCCTCGCGGGCCTCTTCCTCCTGCCATTGCAGGGTGTCGGGCCATTCGTCGTCTTTGACCCACATCTGGTTCAGGACGGCGGAGTGGCTGTGGGCCGTGTCCTGGATGTACTGCGGCGTGACGCCGAGCTTGTGGCACAGCCGGCGCACCACGCTGATGATGTAGCCGGTGTCGATGCCGAGCGGACAGTAATGGATGCAGCGGCGGCACAGGTTGCACTCGGTGTAGGCGACTTGGGCGCATTCGTAGATGACCTGCGGCTCGACCCGGCCGCCGGCGGCCAGCAGCCGCCACATGGTCTGGCTGACCTTGGCCACCGGGGTGTAGCTCGGGTCCTTGTGGGACATGTAGTAGTGGCAGGCCTTGGCGCACATGCCGCAGCGCACGCAGGACTCCACGTAGGTTTTCAGGCGCGCGCCGCATTCCCCGGCGATCAGCTCCTTGAAGACTTTCTCTATCTTCTCCGGGGTCAGGCGGGAGACGCCGCGCCTGAGCCCCTCGTCTTCGATAAGGCGGTCGGCAATGGTGCTCATGAAATCCTCCGGTGGCTACCAGTCCTTGGCGTGTCTGACGGACCCGAATTCCGAGGCGATGTAGCCGCGGGAGAAGACCCCGAACAGCATGTGGGAGAGCCTCGTGAACGGGATGGCGACGAGCATGGCCTCGCCGCTCAGGATGTGCAGGGTGGTGAGAACGAGGTTGTCGCCGATGCGATGATAGGCCAAAACCCCGGTCAGGAAGGTCAGCCCCACCAGGGACACCACGAGCACGTCCTGGGCGCTGGTGACGAAGCGCACCTCGGGCACGCTCAGGCGACGCCACAGGAAGTAGGCGCAGATGACGACCACCACGATGGCCAGGACGTCGGCCGCCCCGTCCGGCAGCGCCGGCCAGGACCAGCCCCGGAAGGTGTCGAAGAGCACGATGTGCCCCATGAGGAACAGCGGCACCAGGAACAGGCAGATGTGGAAGATGAAGGTGGCGATGGTGACGCCGGGATTTTCCCTCCAGCCCAGGGCCCCGAAGGGGGTGAACCAGTGGGCGAGGGATTTGAAGGCGTGGGGCCAACTGACGTAGGCCACGAACGCGCCGTCCTTGCGCAGGGCCAGGGCGCGCATGGCCAGGAGCCGGTAGACGGATCCGATGATGAAGACGCCGAAGGCCAGCCAGGCCAGGGGGCCCACGGCGAGATCGTACAGGGCGTGCATGACTTTCTCCCTCCTATCCCGTGAAGGCCGCGACCGGGGCCACGATACGGTGGAGCTTGTTGTCGGCCACGGCCCGGATGAGGACCTTGGTCCCGTCCGGGGAAAAGGCCGGGGCGAAGCATTTGTCGAAGCTCTGCGGATAGGCCTTGCCGTCGCACACCACGGTGAACCGGCCGCCGCGCTCCACGGCCACGGCCAGGTGCGCGCCGTCGGGGCTCCACACCGGCGGCCAAGCCATGTCGTAGCGGCCGGGCCAGACCTTGCCGTCGCAAAGGACCGCGAAATCGGTGTTGTGGGCGTTGCCGAGCGCCGCGATGCGCCCGCCGACCGGGCTTACGGTCAGGTCCGTGACCACCGGGAAGGTCACGCCCCAGGGCGCGCCGTCCACCACCACGGTGAACTCGCCGAACTTCACGGCGGCGATGGCCGCGAGCTTGCCGCCGTCCGGGGTGTAGGCCTGCTGCCACAGCTGGGCGAAGCGCGGCTCCCAGGCCATCCTGTCGTCGATGGCCATGCCCCAGGCCCCGGCCTTGCGCACGGGCGCGGCCACCTGGCCGGTGGCCGGGTTGAAGACCGGGCCCCAGGCGCAGGCGTAGGCCCCGTCCCAGGCCTTGCCGTCCACGGCGATGGTGTAGTCGTAGAGCGTGCGGCGCACGGTTGCGGCGACCCGCGAGGCGGTCGCGTCGAAGGCCGGGTTCCAGCAGTTGACGAAGACGGCGTCCCAGGCCTCGCCGTTCACGGCGACGCTGAAGATGCCCTGCTGGAAGGTCTCGATGTCGGCCTGGGCCAGGGACTTGGCCTGGATGACGGCGGCCGTGGCCTTGCCGTCCCGGGACAGGAGCACCTGGTTGGCGTTCTCGTAGAGCGTTTCCCAGGGCTGGCCGTCCACGGCCAGGCCGTACTGGCCGTCCGCCTGGATGGGCGCGGCGATGACGTCGCCGGACTCGGAGAAAAGCGTGCCCCAGATATAGCCGAACTGGGTCTCCCAGGCCTGGCCGTCCACGGCCATGGTCCATTCCCCGGCCGACTGCACGAGGGCCGTGAGCCTGCCGTCCGGGGAAAAGCGGGGATACCAGATCTTGTCGAAGGTTTCTTCCCAGACCTCGCCGCCCACCGCCATGGAAAATTCGGCGTCCGGCAATGCGGCGACCCTGGCCACGGTCTCGCCGTCGGGCGAGACGTAAGGTTCCTCCAGCCACTCGTATTCACGCGAACACTTGCCCAGATCGTCGACGACGACGCGGGCGCCCGGCGTGAAGTCCCAGGACTGCGCGAAGGACATACCGACCTCCTTGACGGGTGGAAGACGCAGGAGCCGCGCAGTCCCGCGCACGGCCCCGAGCAACAAACGGACCCCATGAAACTCGGACTTGTTAGTCACGATTTTCACGATTAGTCAAGGGGTCTTTCAGTTTAAGAGATCAAGTAATATCGCCATATATGACGTGAAAAGGTAGGATATTCCACCATGGCAAGGCAGGGAATTATGCCCTTCTCCGATCAACTTGGTTTGGTATTGTCAACCCTGGTTGCGCTGCTCCTGTGCCTGCCCCTTGCCGCCCCGGCGGCCGGGGCCGGACAGCCCTGGAGCCCGCCGGCCGACCCGGCCGACGTTCCCCTGCCGCGCTCGGCCAGGCTCGGCGCGGCAGGGGAGGAAACCGCGAAATCCCTGGCCGGCAAGAACCACCGGCCGGCCGGGGTGAACGCCCCGGCCGGGGCCGAGGCCGTGCGCGGCATCACCGAGGTGCTGGACGGCCGGCGTCGCGAAGGCGCGGCCAGGCTCGCCGCCGTGGCCGGCCGGGCCGGCGAGCTGTCCGACGCGGTTGCCTACTACCTGGGCCTTGGCCGCTACCTGTCCGGCGACGCGGCCGGGGCCGTAGCCGCCCTGGCCGGTCTGGCCGACGCGCCCGAGACGTCGTTTCTCGGCCGCGACGTCCAGTACCTGGCCGTGCAGGCCGCCTCCCGGGCCGGCGACCAGGCCCGCGCCCTGGCCTGGGCCCGGGCCTGGCTGACCGAGGCCGACCCCACGCTCGCCCCGGAGGTCTGGCTGCGCGCCGCCGTGGCCGCCGAGGCCCTGGGCCGTCGCCGCGAGGCCGTGGATTTCCTGCGCCACCTGTCCTTGACCTGGCCCGACAGCAGGGCCGCCCGCGCCGGCAATGCCCTGGCGCGGCGGATGTGCGGGGGGGATGCCTCCGGCGGCCAGGGCGCAGCCCTGGACCCGCCGGGGGGGATCATCCCCCCCGGACCCCCTGAAAGGGAGGAGAAGGGGGTGTGCTACGATCCGGACGGGCCGTCGAATGTATTGTTGCGGGCCGAGGCCATGGTGGAGAAGGGCGCGCCCCAGGCGGCGCTGGAGCTTTTGGAGGGCAGGCGGGGCTTCGACGCCGGCCAGGCCGCCCGGGCCGAGTACGTGCGGGGCAAGGCCCTCTACCGCCTGCGCCGCTTCAAGGCCGGGGCCGAGGCCTTCGCCCGGACGGCGGCGGCCGATCCGGCCTCGTCCCTGGCCGGCTGGGCCCGCTACCACGAGGCGCGGTGCCTGTGGCGCTCCTATGACGACGAGGACCTGGCGCGCATGGAGGCGCTGTTGCGCCAGGTGCTGGACGCGCCGGTGCGCGACGACCCCCTGCGCGAGGTGGCGGCCCGGCACCTGGCCCTGCTTCTGGTGGAGCGCGGCCGCTTCGCCGACGCCCTGCAGGCGGCCGGGCGGCTCAAGGGCCTGGCCGTCTCGCCGGACCTGGCCGCCCAGGGCGCGTCCCTGACGGCGCTATTGCGCTTCGTCACGGGCGACTTCGCCGGCGCGGTCGCCGACATGGAGGCCTTTGCCGCCGGCCACCCCGACGACGACTGGGCCGACGGGGCGCGCTACTGGCGGGGCAAGGCCCTGGCCGCCATGGCCCGGCCCGAGGAGGCGGCCCGGGCCTACCTCGACGCCCTGTCGCGCCGGCCCAATTCCTATTACGGCGGCCTGGCCCAGTCCGCTCTGGCCGCCATGGGCAAGGCCGGCGGCGCCGCCGCCCTGGCCTCGCCCGTGCGCGAAGGGCCCCGCTGCCCGGGCCGGGCCGAAGCCCCTTCGCCAAGGGCCGCCGCCGCCCTGGCCAAGGCGCGGCTCCTGGACGACTCGGGGCTGCCGGCCCTGGCCGAGATGCAGCTCGACTTCGCCTCGCGCGCCATGCCCGACCGGGCCGACCTGGCCATGGCCCACATCGAGGCGGCCGAGGACATGGGCCGGCGCGGCGCGGTCATGCGCACGGCCTGGCGCAGCTTCGGCGGCTGCCTCATGCGCGGCACGGCCGCCGACCTGCTCCCTCTGCGCCAGGCCCTGTATCCGCGCGCCCACGCCAACCAGGTGGTCGCCGCCCTGGCCGGCTCGGGCATCGATCCGGACGTCGTCTCTTCGCTGATCCGCCAGGAGAGCTTCTTCGATCCTCGGGCCGTGTCCGGGGCCGGGGCCGTGGGGCTCATGCAGCTCATGCCCGACACGGCCCGGGGCATGGGGAAAAAACTCGGCCTCAAGGTCGATCGGGAGGCGCTCTTCGACCCGGCCGTCAACATCCGGCTGGGCGTGGCCTTTTTCCGGGAGCGGGTGGCCGGGGCCGGGAGCCTGGCCGCCGCGTTGGCCGGCTACAACGCCGGGCAGAACCGGGCGGCGGTCTGGGTGCGGGGCTTCGGGAACCTGGGCGAGGAGCTCTTCACGGAGCTCATCCCCTACACGGAGACGCGGGATTACGTGCGGCGCATCGACGCCAACGCCATGATGTACGCCAGGCTCTACGGCCGCTGACGCGCCGCCAGTTCTTCGGCGGAAAAAAGCCGGTCCGCGTCGAGGATCATGACGAAGGCCTCGTCCAGTCGGGCCAGGCCCTTGACGAACTGCGGCGGCACGGGAAGTCCCATGTCCGGCGGCAGGGCGATGTCGGCCGGGGCGATCTCCACCACCTCGTGCACGGCGTCGGCCAGGGCGGCGATGGTGATGGGGTCGCCGTCGTAGTCGCGTTCGACGATGATGAGGCAGGACGGCTCGCCGTCGGTGGGAAGTTCGAGCTTGGGCCGGGCGTCCACCACCGTGGCCGCGTTGCCCCGCAGGTTGACCACCCCGCGCAGATGCCCCGGGGCCAGGGGCACCCAGGTCACGGGCAGCATGTCGAGCACTTCGGAAATGACAAGGGATTCCAGGGCGAAGCGTTCGCCGCCCAGGGTCAGGGTCAGGTATTGTCGGGATGCGTCTTCGGCCATGCGCCACCGGTCCTTGGGTAGGGGAAGCGGATCGCTTATACCCGACCCGGAGCCCCGGGGCAATCGCCGGGGCGCGGGCGCGACGCCGTGGGCGCGTGAGGTCCGGCCGTCAGGCCGGCCGGACGGTCAGCACCGGAATCTTGGCGGTCTTGACCACCTTTTCCGCCACCGAGCCGAAAGGGATGCGGTCCACGCCGCGCCGGCCGTGGGTGCCCATGATGATCATGTCCGCCTTGGCCTTGCGGGCGGCGTCCAGGATCTTTTCCGGCGCGTAGCCGTATTCCACCCGGCCTTCGGCGTCGAGGCCCGAGAAGCGGCCGGTCATGAACTCGCCCATGGTCCGGTTGGCTCCTTCGAGGATCTGGGAGACCAGGGCCTTTATGCTTTCCGCCGGCACGTACAGGGTCGTGTAGCGGTTCATGCTCGGCGAGACGTAGAGCACGAGCAACCGGGCGTCGAGCCCTTTGGCGAACAGGGTTGCGTAATCGGCCAGGTACTGCGCCGTCTCGGAGAAATCCACGGCCAACAGGATGGTCTTGACCTGGGGCGACATGGGACGGTCCTCCCTGGAGTTTTCCGCCGCGGCCCCAATCTATCTCCCCGGCCGCCGGCAGGCAAGGGGCGGCCGCCCGCCTCAGGCGGCGCAGCACCCCTTGACGCGGGCCCCTTGCGGACGCACTTCCTTGCCGAGAACCCATCTTCACTTACCGGAGGAACCGTGCGCCGTAAAACCATCGCCCTTTCGTGCCTCGTGTGCCTGGCCTTGCTGTCGAACCTGGCCTTCGCCGCCGACGTCCCGTCCGACGCCCAGAAGCGAACCCGCCTCGGCAAGTACGTCACGGCCGTCGAGGCCTACGCCATGTACCTCAAGGACAAGGACCACGTGACCATCATCGACGTGCGCACGCCCGAGGAATACGACCTGGTCGGCCATCCGGCCATGGCCCGCAACATTCCGGTCATGCTGCGCACCGGGCAGTTCGACCCGGCCAAGAAGAATTACGGCCTGGCCCCCAACAGGGATTTCGTGGACCGGGTCAAGGCCGTGGCCGGCAAGAGCGACCTGCTCGTCGTCCTGTGCCGCTCGGGCCAGCGCAGCGCCGCCGCCGCCAACAAGCTGGCCGAGGCCGGCTTCACCGACGTCTGGAGCATGGTGGACGGCTTCGAGGGCGAAAAGGTCGCGGACAAGGACTCGCCCGACTACGGCAAGCGCGTCAGGGACGGCTGGAAGAACACCGGCAGCCCCTGGACCTACGACCTCGATCCGGCCCTCGTGTACATCGTCCCGGTGAATTGACCCTCTCGCGCCGGCCGCCAGGCGGCCGGCGCGTCCCTTCGCGACCGGGGAGGCGGGGGCGCTCCCCCGATCCTCTCCGCAGCTTGAACCGTGCGCCGGCGCGCCGGCCCCGAGGCTTGAACCAGGCGCTTTTTCGGCGTATGGCGGGGGTCGCCGTCACGGCATCGGAGGCTTCATGAGCAAACGCAGCAGCGTCGCGCTTGATACGATCATAAAACAGGCCGTCAAGGTGGGCCGCTATCCCTGGATGGCCGGCCGGCTGGCGGCTGTGGAAAAAGAGAAGATCTTCTTTTCGGCCCTCAACCCCCGGGCCGAGACCGGCCATGCCCGCAGCATCCGCCAGCTCTCCATCCGCATCACCGACATGTGCAACCTGCGCTGCCACACCTGCGGCCAGTGGGGCGACCACGGATTTTTGCACGGCAAGAGCCTCAAGGATTTGAAGCGGCAGGAAATCTCCCCGGAGCGCTACCTCGAGCTCCTCGAGGACCTGGCAAAAAACGGCCACTTCCCCTCGGTCTACCTCTGGGGCGGCGAGCCGACCATGTACGACGGCTGGCTGGAGATCGTCGAACGGGCCACGGAACTCAAGATGCCGACGTCCATCGTCACCAACGCCACCAAGCTGGTGGCCGCGGCCGACCGTCTGGCCGCCGCGCCCCTGTTCCTGCTCCAGATCTCCATCGACGGCCATTCGCCCGAGATCCAAAACGCCGCCCGGCCCTCGGCCAGCGGCGCCGGCGACAACTACAAGGTCATCCAGGAGGCCCTGGCCGCCGTCAAGGAGGCCAAGCGGGCCCACAAGACCAAGCTCCCCCTGGTCGCCTCGCTCACCACCATCTCGAGCGCCAACGTCAACCACCTGGTGGACATCTACGAGACCTACAAGGACCGGGTGGACCTGTTCGTCTATTACCTGTCCTGGTGGATCGACGAAAAAAGCGCCAAGGCCCACGACGAGGACTTCTCGCGCCGCTTCGGCTTCAAGCCCAAGCTGCATTGGGGCTGGGTCGGCGATTGGACCATCAAGGACCACGAGACCCTCGACAAGCAGCTCAAGGAAGTGCAGCGCCGTTCCAAGGGGTTGGGCAAGCCGGCCGTCAACATCATCCCCAACGTCACCGGCCTGGCGAACCTCCAGGAGTACTACGGCAACCACGACGCCACCTTCGGCTACAACCAGTGCATCTCCATCTACCAGGCCGTGGAGCTCGACTCCAACGGCGACATGTCGCCCTGCCGCGACTACCACGACTACATCGTGGGCAACGTGCGGGACAAGACCATCACCGAGCTGTGGAACAGCGAAGCCTACCGCCGCTTCCGGGCCAGCCTGCACACCGAGGGGCTCATGCCCTCGTGCACCCGCTGCTGCGGCCTGATGGGCTATTGATGGGCCGGCCTTCGCGCCCGGCCCGCGTGGTCATGCTGCTCCAGGACCTGGCCTTCGGCGGCACCCAGCGCCAGGCCCTGGAGCTCGGCGCGCGCCTGGACCGCGCCAGGTTCGCGCCCGAATTCTGGATGCTGACCGCCGTGCGCGACTTCGCCCCCCACGCCCAGGCCGCCGGCATCCCCCTGACCTGGCTTTCCCCCGCGACCGAGGTGGGGGCCGCGCCCGTGGCGTCGCTGTGGAAAAAGCTGGCCCACGACCGGCCGGACCTGCTCGTGCCGCTCACGGCCGTGCCCAACATCTGGGGCCGGGTGTTCGGCCGCCTGCGGGGCCTGCCGGCGGTCATCGGCACCTGCCGGGGCGGCGGGGCGGTCAAGCGCCAGCATGAGCGGCTGCTCAAGGGCTTGGTGCGCCACCACATCGTCAACGCCGCGTCGTTAAAAGACGCCTTGGTGCGCCTGGGCCGGCCGGAATCGGCCGTCACCTGCATCGCCAACGGCGTGGACACGGCCTATTTCGCCCCGCCGCCCGAGGAGCTGCGCCCGGTGCGCGAGGTGATCCTGTGTCCGGCCCGGTTCTGCGAGGACAAGGACCACGAGACGCTCATCCAGGCCTTCGCCTTCACCGCGGCCAAGCGGCCCCGGGCCGAACTGTGGCTGGTCGGCGACGGGCCCCTGCGCACCCGGGTACGGACGCTTGCCGCGCGCAGCCCGGTGCGGGGCCTTATCCGCACCTATCCGGCCGCGCCGGACCCCAGGCCCTTTTTCCAGCAGGCCTCGGTGGTGGCCCTGTCGTCCGTGCGCGAGGGGCTGCCCAACGTGCTGCTCGAGGCCATGAGCATGGGCATTCCGGTCGCGGCCACGGCCGTGGGCGGCATCCCGGACCTGGTCGAGCCGGGCCGCACGGGCCTGCTCTCCCCGCCGGGAGACGCGCGGGCCCTGGGCGAGAACCTGGCCGCGCTCCTGGCCGACGAAGCCCTGCGTCGGGACTTCGGCGACGCGGCCCGGCAGCGCGTGCTCGGGCATTTTTCCATGGAACGGATGGTGCGCCGTCACGAAGACGTGTTCGAAAAGGTGTTGTCCGAGGCGGCCGGACAATGACGCGGCCGGGAAAATCCCGGCGCATTCCCGGCTGAGGGAGCATGCCATGACGCTCATTTTGCAACCGGTCCTTCTGGCCCTGCTGCTGCTGGCCGTCCCGGCCATGGCGGCCGTGGCCGGCGAGCCGGACCTGTCCGGCCTGTGGCGAGGGTCGCTCTATGGCTCGAACGTCCAGGCCCACGTGGAGCAGGAAGGCCACCACGTCAAGGCCGAGGTGGTGGTCGTGGCCATGACCGGCGAGACCAACGTCTACCATCTGGTGGGAGCCGTCTTCAACGGCCACGTCTACATGGTCCACGGCAGCGGCCACGTCTTCGAGGGCGACGCGCGCGGCGAGGCCATAAGCGGCGTGCTGACGACCAAGGGCGGCAGCAAGCTGGAAGTGCAGGCCACCAAGGTGCCCCTCGGCTCCGGCCAGAAGACGCCGGCCGACGGTTCCGCCGTCGCCCAGCCGCGCCGGCCGGGCTGATTTTTCCGGGAGGATTCGTGCTGTATTTCGTTTTCGCGGTCATGGCCGTGCAACTGGCGGTCCTGACGGCGCTCTACCTGCTTGGCCGCCGCCACGTGCGCGGCGGCGACGGCCCCGAGCCCATGCCGCAGGCTTGCCCCAGGCTCGCCGTCATCGTGCCCGTCACGGGCGACCATCCCGGCATGCGCGAGGCCGTGGCCTCGCTGCTCGACCAGGACTATCCCGACTTCGTGGCGGTCTTCGTCACGGCCGCGGCCGACGATCCGGCCGCGGACCTGGTGCGGGGCGTGGCCGGCGGCGACGACCGGGCGCTGCTCGTGGTGGCCGGGCCGGCCGAGCGCTGCGGCCAGAAGAACCACAACATCCTGGCCGGCATGCGGGCCGCGTCCACGGCCGAGGTGTTCGTCTACTGCGACTCCAGCCACGTGGCCGACCGGCGTTTCCTGACCAACCTGGCCGCGCCGGTGGCGCGGGGCGACGCGCCCATGACCAGCGGCTTCCACAGGATCGTGCCCGGCGACGCGGCCACGGGCACCATCGGCATGGCCATCACCTGCATGGCCCTGCACCTGCTCCAGCCCATCCGGGCCATCACCCAGCCCTGGGGCGGGGCCATGGCCATTTCCCGGGCCGCTTTCGACCGCTTCGGCCTAAAAGAGCTTTGGGGCAAAAACATCGTGGACGACTTCTCCATGGGCCCGCACCTGCACCGCTTCGGCGTGGCGGCCTGGCCCGTGGCGGCGGCCTGCCTGGATACGCCCATGGCCGGCATGACGCTCTCGCGCTGGGACGACTGGCTCACGCGCCAGCTGCTCTACCTCAAGTTCTGCATTCCGCCGGGCTGGCTGGTGTCCATCGCGGCGGTGTTCGTGCTGTCCGCGCCGCCGGTGCTGGCCCTTGGCGCGCTGGCCGCCTGGCTGCTCGGCCTGGCCGGCGGCGGCGCGGCCTTGGGGGCCGTGGCCTACCTCCTGCTCTTCGCCGGGCTGGGGCTTTTCTACCGGGGCCTTTGCCCGGGCCGGGTGGGCGTGCTCGCCTGGCTGCGGGGCTACGTCGCCACCTTCGCCATGCTGGCCTGGTGTTTCGGCCGCACCTTCGCCACCAACACCATGACCTGGCGCGGCATCGCCTACAAGGTGGGCTGGGGCGGCGTGGTCAAGGCCGTCATCCGCCAGGGCTGACAGCCCCGCGCGTCAGAAGAGAAAACGGCCGCCGTTCCCGGGCAGGGAGCGGCGGCCGTTTTTGCGTGGGGCTCGAGGCGCGGTGCGCTTCCCCCCTTTCGGGAGGCCCGGGAGGGGCAGCGCCTCTTTTTGCCGCCGGGGGCATTTCTCCTGACGGAACTACGCCACGCCGGCCTGCGCCTTCTGCGCCGCCAGCTCCTTTTTCCACTGCAAGATGAGGAAGACGAAGGGCACGAGCGCCAGCAGCTCGGGAATCTCCCGTATGCCCAGGCGTATGGTGGCGAAGTAGAGCCCCGCGCCGCAGGCGCAGGCCGCCGCGATGCGCCACATGCTCTTGACGTCGATGATGCGCATGGTGGCCTGGCAGTAGGCCGTGGTGGTCACGGCCACGGCCGCCTTGGTGATGAGCATGGCCAGGCAGGTGCCGAGCAGCGGGTCGGCCGGGATGAGCGTGGCGCAAAGGGCCAGGTTCACGGCCAGGCCGCCGATGTAGATGAAAAGGAGCAGGCGCTGTTTGCCCTGGCTCATCATCAGGTAGGCGGCCAGGTTGTGGACGAAGCCGCAGATGATGGTGCCGACCAGCCACTTCTGCATCCACATGGCGTCCTTGTAGGCCCCGCCGTAGACGAGGCCGATGATCCGGTCGGACTCGATGAACAGCACGAACATGATGGGGATCGAGGCCCCGATGAGCCAGCGCACGGAATTGTTGGCCAGGCGCTGGAACTCGCGCCTGTCGTTCTTCCAGAGGCGCACGAAGAGCGGATAGAGGATGCTGCGCAGGAGCAGGTTGGAGACGAGGATGGAGATGCCGTCCACGAGCTCCCAGGTGACGCTGTACTGGGCCACCTTGGTCGGGCCGGCCTGGCCCTGCAGGAAGTAGAGGTTGGCCTTGTTGTAGAGGATGGCGGCCAGGGCCATGAGCACGAAGGTCGTGCCGTGCTTGGCCGTGGCCCAGGTGCGGGCCAGGGACTTGCGCTTGAGGGTCAGGCCCGTGAAGTCGGTCTTTTTGAGCGCCATCCACACGCCGCCGGTCAGGTTGGAGACGTTCTCGATGACCTTGAACAGCGCGATGAAGTGCGGCGCGGCCCCCAGGGCCAGGAGCGCGATGGCGTAGCCGTAGCCGAGGACGCCCGAGAGCACCCGGATGCGGCCCTCCAGGTCCTGCCTGCCCTCCACGCGGATGGCCACGAAAAAGGAGCTGGCGATGGCCTCCAGGCCCACGCCGGCCGAGATGACCATGACCAGGTTCTTGAGCCCCGACGTGTAGCCCTGCAGATAGATGAAGACCACCACGCCGAGCCAGCCGGCGACCAGCAGGATGCCCTTGAGAAGGGTGTACTGGGCCAGGATGTCGCCCTTGTGGCTGTACTTCTTGCTGAGCGAGGAGACCAGCGGCTGGTTGAGGCCGAATTCGCCGAGAAAGAGAATGATGGAGGCCAGGCCGAAGGCCACCATGAATTCGCCGTAGTCGCTGGTGGAAAGGCGGGCCAGGTAGATCAGGAAAAAGGTGTGCAGGCCGTCGTGGATCCACTGCGCTCCGGCCAGATGCACGAATTTGGAAAGGATGCCGTAGGAGGGGCGAGCGACCTTCTTGGGCGTCTGGGGTGCGGCTTGGGGCATTGGGGATTCCCCCTCCCGGCCGCGCGGGCGGCCGGGAGGGAAGGGGGAATGGCGCTATTTCGCCTTGGATTTCTTTTTGGAGGACTTGCCGGCTTTCTTGGCCGGCGCGGCCTTGGTTTCGGCCTTGGCCGCCTTGGGGGCCTGGGCCGGCTTGGCCGTGAGGATCGGCTCGGGCGCGGCGGCGGGCGCGGGTTGCGGCGCGGGCGCAGGCTCGGGCTCCTTGACCGGGGCCGGTTCGGGCGCGGCCACGGCCGGGGGCAGGTCCACCTTCACGGCCGGCTGGTGGATTTCCCTGGCGACCGGGGCGGTTTCCTGGCGCGGCGCGGGCACAGTGGCGGGTTCCGGAGCCGCTTCGGGCTCCTTGGCCGGTTCGGGCGCGGCCACCGGCTCGGGTTCCTTCACGGGCTCGGGTTCGGGAGCCGGCTGCGGCGCGGGAGCCGGGGCCGGTTCGGGAGCCGGGGCCGGTTCGGGCTGCGGCGCGGGGGCGGGTTCGGGCGCGGCTCCCGCCTCGGGGGCCGGGACCGGCTTGCCGCCGCAGCAGCCGCGCGGGGCGCACTGGATGAACGAGCCGAACTTCTCCAGCTCGTCCACGCGGCAGCTCCAGACCATCTTGCCGTCGTGGAGGATGGCGTCGGGGCAGCCGTCGCACATGTTCTGGCGGCCGTCGTCGAACAGGTCGCAGGGCTGGATGACCATGATCGACTGGATGTTGACCGGCTTGAACCAGAGCTTGGGCTTTGTGAGCAGCCTGCCGAAGATCTTGCGCAGGCTGCCGTTGAACGGCGCGACCAGGGCCAGTTTCTGCAGCCACTGCATCCAGCACGGCCGGGAGTACGCCAGGTAGGTGCCGAAGAAGAGGTGGTGGAAGATCTGCGTCCACTCGGCGAACTTGGGATCGAGGTAGCCGAGGATCTCGTCCTTGGTCCCCACGCGCAGGGTGAGGAGCCACTTCATGGACAGGGGGTCCTCGGTGCCGTTCAAATAGGCGCAGGGCTCGTGCTCGGGATAGGCCAGGCGGATGGCGTCGGCGATCTCCTGGGAGACGAGGTCCTGGTGGTCTTCCTGGTGGTCGAGCTGGTAGACGAGGTCGCCGACGTCGACGGGCTTGCCGTGGACGAACACGTCGAAATTGTTCTTTTTCCTGGCCGATCGGAACAGGATGTAGACCATCGTCTGGATGATGTCGATGTGCTCGTGGGCGAACCGCGTGAGCATGGGGATGTCGACCAAGGTGTCGCGGTAGATGGTGGCGTTGAACGAGCAGGCGATCTTGCCCTCGCCGTGTTCGTGGATCATCTCCGCGAGCTTCAGGCGCAGTTCGCACAGGTCCTTTTCCGTCGCGCCCTTCCAGCCCGGCCGCTTCTGGTGGGAGTCCACGTGCATGGTGAAGCCGACCACGCCGGCCGCGGCCAGCTCGCGCACGAGCTCCGGGGTCAGCGCCTGGCCGTTGGAGTTGATGACCGGCTTCCAGCCCTTGGAGGCCACGTAGCGCACCAGGGGCACGATGTCCGGGTAGATGAGCGGCTCGCCACCGGCGATGGAGATGTTGTCCGTGCGCCGCAGCGTCTTGACCGTTTCCAGCTCCTTGATGACGTCGGCCAGGGGCCGGTGACCGTCGGGATCGTTTTCCCGGTAGCAGCCCTCGCAGTACAGGTTGCACTTGGTGGTGGGCTCGAGCCAGGTGATGGCGTTGTCGGCCAGGTTCCAGGGCAGGCGATAATATGAAGCCGGGGTCAGCGGTCGTTTTCTCATGGCGCTCCGGTCCGTTCGGCGAGGATTTGGCCGCTTGGCAGGCGGCTTGGGCGTTGCGTTACCGCAAATAGGCGGCAGTGGCAACCGAGCGCGCCGGCCGGGCGCGCCGGGGGCTCAGAAACCTTTGTCCAGGGCTCCGGCGATGGCCCCGGGCGCGCCGCCGGCCGAGCGCGGCATGAGGCGGCCAAGCAACGGCACGCGCCGGGCCGCCTCGCGAAAGGCCGTGGAACGGCGCAGGTTTACCGCCAGCAGCGTGAGGATCATGACCGGGAAGGGCGCGATCTGGAAAAGCGCCCCGGAAAGCCCGGGCAGGGCGTCCTGGAGGGCGATGCCGGCCACCTGGATGGCGGCGAAGAAAAGCGCGCCAAAAGCCACGCGCACGGGCTTCCAGCCGCCGAAGATGACGATGGCGAGCGCGATCCAGCCCGCGCCCTCGCAGCCCTGCGGATGGCCCCAGCCGGGCTTGACGGACAGGGAGTAGAGCCCCCCGGCGCAGCCGGCCAGGGCCCCGCCGGCCAGGCAGCACAGAAGCTGCACCCGGCGCACGGCAACGCCCCGGCTGGCCGCCGCCCTGGGCGATTCGCCCACGGCCCGCAGCACCAGCCCCGGCCGGGTGCGGGCCAGGAACCACCAGACGAGGCCCAGGGCGGCCAGGCTCAAGAGGACCACCGGGCTCTGGCCGAAAAGGGCCTGGCCCAGGAAGGGGATGTCGGAAAGCCCGGGCACGGACAGGCTCCCCAGGTCCGGCCCGGGCTGGCGGGCCACGCCGTGGCCCATGAAATAGGCCAGCTCGCGGCAGAAAAGCGTCAGCACGAAGCCCACGGCCAGCTCCGACGCGCCGAGAAAAAGCCCGAAAACGGCCAGTATAAGGGCGATGGCCGCGCCGGCCCCGGCCCCGGCCAAAAGGCCCAGCCAGGGGTTGCCGCAGCCCCGGGCCACGGCGAAGGCGGCCATGGCCGCGAACAGCACCGTGCCGTCCATGGACAGGTTGATGACCCCGCCCCGCTCGGACACGGTCTCGCCCAGGGCCGCGAGCATGAGCGGCGCGGCGGCGAAAAAGACGGCCGCCACCAGCGCGCTGGCGTAATCCACGGTCACGGCTCCCTCCTTCGGGACAGGGGGCGCAGGCGTCTGGCGGCGAAAAGCGTGAGCACGAGCACGCCCTGGAGCACCCCGGCCAGGGAGGAGTCCAGGGAGAGCGAGAGCGGCAGCTGCACCGAGCCGACCGTGAGCACGGCGAAGAAAAGGCAGGCGGCGGGCAGGGCGAGCAGGCTCCCCGAGGCCAGGAGCACGGCCAGGATGGCGGTGTAGCCGTAGTTGCCGGAGATCGAAGGAATGAGCCGGTGGTAGAGCCCGGCCACCAGGATGCCGCCGGCCAGGCCGGCCAGGGCCCCGCAGATGCCCATGGCGGCCAGGATGCGCAGGCCCGGGCGCAGCCCCAGGCGCGTGGCGGCCAGGGCGTTTTGGCGCACGGCGGCAAGGGTCAGGCCGAAGAAGGTGCGCCGCAGCAGCCAGGCCGCGCCAACGAAGGCGGCCACGGCCAGGATCGGCCCGACCATGCTCATGGGCCGTCCGCCCAGGGCGGGCAGCCACAAGGCCTGATCCAATGTTTCGGTGCCGCTCATGGAGGCCATGCCCGGCCGCTTCCAGGGGCCGAGGATGAGCCAGAGCGAGACGCCCATGGCCACGAAATTGAGCCCCAGGCCGGAGAAAATTTCGTGCACCCGGCCGTGGGTGCGCAGCATGCCGGCGAGCAGCGCCCAGACCAGGCCGCCGAGCGCCGACGCGGCGAGCCCCAGGGCCAGGTCCAGCCCGGCCGGCAGGCCGCCGGCCGGATCGGCGGCGCGCAGGCAGCCCTGGGCGAAGATCGCGCCCATGGTGATCTGGCCCTCCACGCCGATGTTCCAGAGGTTGGCGGCGAAGGTGACGCACAGGGCCGCGCCGCAAAGAAGGAGCGGGGTGAAGGCGGCCAGGGTGCGCAGGGCCGCCGCCTGGGACCCTAGCCCGCCCTCGGCCATGACGGCCAGGGTGGCAAAAGGCGGCGCGCCGGCGGCGAGCAGGATGCCCAGGGTGACGGCGAAGGCGGCGGCCAGGGCCCAGGCGGCGCGGACAAGGGGCGCGGCGCGGCGCGTCATGGGGCGCTCCCGCCGCCGTTTGCGGCGGCCGTGGACCGGCCGGTCATGAGGTCGCCGACAAGTCCCGGGTCCAGGCTCGCCGCCGGCAGGTCGGCGGCCATGTCGCGGTTGAAAAAGACCAGCACCCGGCCGGCCTGGGCCAAGAGCTCGTCGAGGTCCTCGGAAAAAAAGACCACGGCCGCGCCGGCGGCGGCGCGCTCGCGGAAATGGTCCCAGATCTGGGCGATGGAGGCGGCGTCGAGGCCCCGGGTGGGGTTGTCGGCCAGGAGCAGACGGGTGTCGTCGGGAATGAGCGAAAGGAGCAGGCGTTGCTGGTTGCCGCCGGACAGCGCGTCGGCGCGGGCGTTTGGCGTATTGGTCAGGCGGAAGCGGCCCACGCAGCGCTCGGCGAAGATGGCCCGGGCTTCGCGGCGCTTGTCCGGAAAGGCCAGGCGCACATGGTCCAGGAGCGACAGCCCGGGGAAAAGCCCTTCCTCCATGCGCGCCGCCGGCAGGTAATGGACCCCGGCGGCCAGGAAGTCCGTGGCCGGCCGGCCGGCCAGGTCGCGCCCGCCGATGGCGAGTTCTCCGGCCACGCTGCGGGCGATGCCGGCCAGGCCCCGCAGCAGGGCCTCCTGGCCGCCGCCGGAAATGCCGGCCAGGCCTACGATCTCGCCCGGATGGACCTCCAGGGACACGTCGCGCAGCACGGCCTTGTCGTCGGCGATGACGAGGTTCGCGGCGCGCAGCACGGGCGTGCCGAGGCCCAAAGGTTCGGGCGGGGGCGGCGGCGCGGCCGTGGCCGTGGCCGCGACCTCGGCCCCGAACATGGCCGTGAGCACGTCCTGGGTGTCGAAGGGCGCGGCGAAGGAGCCGGCCAGCCGGCCGTGGCGCAGGATGGCCACCGCGTCGCACAGCTCCCTGGCCTCGGTCAGCTTGTGGGTGACCAGGGCCACCAGGCGCCGTCCGTCCGAGACGAAGGCCCGCAGCACGGCGAACAGGGTCCTTTTCTGGGCCGGGGAGATGCCCGAGGTCGGCTCGTCGAGGATGAGCAGGCGCACGTCGCGGTCGAAGAGCCGGGCCAGCTCCAGGTGCTGGCGTTCGGCCACGGTCAGGTCGGCCACGGGCACGTCCGGGCGCAGGCAAAAGCCCATGCGCGAACACACCGCCTCGAGGCGCGACCGGGCCTCGCGCCGGGTAAGCACCGGCCCGCCGCCCAGGGCGAAGTTTTCCCAGACCCGAAGCGGCGGGAAATCCAGGGGGTCCTGGGGCAACATGCCGATGCCCAGGGCGGCGGCCGCGTCCGGGGTGAGGCGGGCGTGGGCCGCGCCGTCCACGACGATCTCGCCCGCCTCCGGGGAAAGCTGGCCGCACAGCACCTTCATGAGCGTGGACTTGCCGGCCCCGTTCTCGCCGAGCAGGCCGTGGATGCGGCCCGCCTCGAGCGTCAGGCTGACGTCGTCGTTGGCGATCAGTTGCCCGAACCGCTTGACGATGTGGGAAAGGACGACGTCCATGCGCCGCGTTTCGCCCCGCCCCCTACTTGGAGGCGCTGGCCCCTTCCATGCCCTTGAGCAACTGCGGGCAGAACCACAGCTCCTTGTCCGTGGCCGTGCGGCCGGCCGGCACGAAGACCGTGCCGTCCTGGTAGGTCAGCGGCCCGGCGAAGAGGTCGACCTTGCCCGAGCCGAGGTCGGCCGTGAACTGGTCCAGGGCCTTTTTGCTCTCGGCCGAAAGCCCCTGGCCGGGCAGGAAGCCCACCGGGCTCTTGTCCGGGTCGTTTAAGGCGGCGAAGTCCGGGGAGAGCCAGACGAAGGAGGGCTTCCAGGTCCCGGCGACCACGTCCTTGACGATGGGGAGCAGCGCCGGGCCCCAGTTGAAGTAGGGCACGCCCAGGCAGGCCTCGGGCGCGCTGTCGCAGGCCTGCTTGAAGTCGTAGGGCAGGGCGTGGACGTCGGCCCCGGCCTTGCGGCGGGCGGCGGCCACGGTCAGGGCCTCGGGCGTGTCGATGCCGGAGATGACCACGTCGTAGCCCTGGTCGAAGAACGAGCCGGCCACCTGGTTGGGGTCCGAGGTCACGCCCGGGATGTTGAACCAGAAGCCGATCCAGGTGACCTTGAAGGAAAGCGCCTCGGGCTTTTGGCCGCGCACCTTCTCCCAGGCGTAGCGCGCGCCGAGGTAGGCGGCGTCGGCCAGCCGGCGGGTCTCGTCGTTGATCAGCGGCCCCAGGAACCCGATCTTGCCGGTCTGGGTGGTCATGGCCGCGGAAAAGCCGGCCATCATCTTGGCGTATTCCATCTTGGAGAAGACGTTGCCCAGGTTCTTCGGGGCCTTGCCCGTGAGCACGTCGTCGCCGGAAATGTGGACGAAGGTCAGTTCGGGGTGCTGTTCGGCGGCCTCGCGGATGCCGTCCTTCATGTCGTCGGAGCCGGCGAAGATGAGCGTCGCGCCCTTGGCCGCCAGGTCGTCCACCACTTGGGGCACGGTGACGCCCGGCCGGTCGGCGGGATTGAGCTTGTCGAGGTAGAGCATCTTCGCCCCGGGCACGTGCTCCTCCACGTACTTGCCGCCCTCGTACTGGGCCTGGCTGTAGCCTTTGTCGTTATAGGGGCCGACGAGGAGCATGCCGAAGGTCAGCGGCTTGTCTGCGGCCAGGGCGGGCGCGGCCAGGGCCAGGCAAAGGGCCAGGGCCGCCAGGGTCGTGGGGGCGCGGCGCATGGGACTCTCCTTGATGGGCGGTTGGGACGGGTTGGGGGACTGTAAAAAAAGCCGCGACGATGCGCCAGGGGCAAGGCCCGCTCTAGGACCTTCCCGGCAGCGCGCCTTCGCGCAGGAAATCCTCGACCAGGGCGAGCACGGCCGTGTTGCCGCAGAAGTTCCCGCCTGCGATGCGACGCCGCATGGCGTCGAGGTCCTTCTCGAAATCCGGCAGAAGCTCGGGCGTCAGGCGCTCCATGGAGGCGGCCCGGCCGTAGCCCAGTCGCTCCAGGTAGAGGGCGTTCAGCTGCTGCTCGAACGCCCCGGGCACGGGAAACGACAGCACGGGCTTGCCGTAATAAAGCGCCTCGCTCATGAGATTGTGGCTGCCGCCGCAGACAACGTAGGCGCACGAGGCCAGGTCGTCAAGAAAACCTTCCTCCGAGTAGTTTCGGAAGGTCAGGTTCCCGTCCACCTTGTCCATGCGGTAGCCGTAGACGCGAAATTCCCGGTCGATCCCGCGCAGGTAGGGGGCGAAGGCGTCGCGGATGCCGCAGCTCTGGTAGACCAGGATATGGTCGCCGGAACTCGGCGCGCGGTCGAGCACGCTGCGGCGCAGGATGGCCGGGGCGATGCGGGCGCGCGCCCCGGGCTTGGGCGGCGGCTGGAAGAAGGAAATGGCCAGGTAGTCGCTGGCGGCGGAAAAAAGGAAGCGGATGGAGGCCCGGATGCCCCAGTAGTCCGGCCAAAGGCGCGGCGGGATGTCGTGGTCGCAGCAGGAGACGACGTGCTGGTGGTCGATGGACAGGCAGGGGATGCCGGCCCGTTTGGCGGCGATGGGCACGAAATATTCGTAGTCGGAAATGGCCCGGTCGGGCTTGAAGTCCGCAATCATGGCGGCCAGGCGGGCCAGCTCGCCGGGGCGCTTGAGGAGCGTGCGCGCGGCCAGACCAAGGGTCGCCGGCATGTCCAGGCGCTGGTTTTTGTAGCGCGTGCCCGGGTTTTCGAAGCGCGTCACCGGGAATTCGCGGCCAAGGAGCTGCGCGCCCTCTTCGCTGGAGACGAACAGGAACTCGTGGCCCAGCTCCCGCAGGTGGCGGGCCAGGATCAGGGCGCGGATGGCGTGGCCGTGCTGGGTGCCGTGCACGCCGTAGAGGATGCGGGCCATGGTCGGGACTCCCTGGAAACGCCGCGCCAGGGGCGGACGCGGCCGATGGCGTCAAGTACGGGGACGGGCGCGCCGCGTCAATGGCGCGGCCTTTTTCGGCGTGGACGCCCGGCCGGTCCCGGGGCATAAGGGCTTATGGCGGCGTCCCGCCGCCGGCGAGGTCGAGGAGGCCCCCATGGGCTGGAAGGCGGCGTTGGGAACGTGCGCGAGGCTCGCGGCCCTGGCCGCGTGGGCGATGCTTGCCGGCCGGGCCGGTGCGGCGCTGGCCGGAATACATCAACCCGCCTCGGGCCGGGCGGTCAACCCCGGCACGGCAAGCGACATGCACAACAAGTTCATGCTCCTGGACGTGCCCGGCCACGAGGAGCAGCGGCGCATCTACGTCACCTCCTCCAACCTCGACACGCCGGGCGCGGGCAGCGGCCGGCTGTGGCAGGCCGGGACCATCCTGTCGGCGCG
>NZ_JARKOZ010000157.1 GCF_029978005.1 Solidesulfovibrio sp.
CCCCCCCCCATCTTCGGTCCGCCAACGTCCCCGCCAGCGGTGACCGCAGCCAACCCCGCCCGCCCCCGCCGGACGGGGGGACCGGGGGGGATGATCCCCCCCGGTGGGGAGGCCCCCGCCGCAGGCGCGCTCGCCGCGGGCGTGGCGCGGGCGGTGCGGCAGATCGCGGTGCATTACGGCCTGTGGCTGGCCGAGGCGGCGCACCAGTTCGGCCCCGAGGCGGCCGTGGCCATGGAATCGCGGGTGGGCGAGGCCTATCTGCCGCTTCTGACGCGGCGCATCGAGCGGGCGCTGGGGCTTGGCCAGGACGTGCCGACGATCCTGGCCGGGCTGGGGCAGGAGCGCCTGGAGGCGCTCCTCGACGCCTTGTCCGTGTCCTGGCTGGCGGCGGACGGGGTGTGGTTTCGCCAGGTCGAGGAGGCGCGGGGCATGCACGACGCCAAGCGGGTCAACGACAGCTGCTGGTCGCGCCTGGGCTACTACGAGGCCGTGCAGGCCAGGGAGGCCCTTGGGCTGCCCGAGGGCGGGGGGCTTGCGGCGCTTAAGGCCGCGTTCGGGGCTCGGCTCGTCGCCCGCATCAACGCCTGGGACATCGTCGAGGAGACGCCGGATGCCTTCGTCTTTCGCATGGTGCGCTGCCGGGTGCAGTCGTCCCGGGCGCGCCAGGGCCTGCCGCCGTACCCGTGCGTTTCCGGCGGCACGGTGGAATACACGGCCTTCGCCGCCGGCATCGACCCGGCCATCCGCGTTTCCTGCGTGAGCTGCCCGCCCGAAACCATCCGCGACGACTGCGCCTGCGCTTGGCGCTTCTCCTTGCCCTCCGGGCGCTAGCCCCCTGTTCAGGGGGTCCGGGGGGGATGATCCCCCCCGGCCGCCGGAGGCTCTTTTCCTTTCCTACTCTTTACTGATCCCCAGCTTGCGCAGTCTGGAATCGAACGTGGACCGGTTGACGCCGGCGGCGCGGGCGGCCTTGGTCACGTTCCATTTGTATTTTTCCAGGAGCGCCAGGGCGTAGGCGTGTTCCAGGCTTTCCCAGGTGTGGGCGGTCAGGTCCGGAGCGGCGGCGGGGGCGTCCTTAGCCGTTTCGGCCGGGGCGGCCTGGCACGGCCCGATCTCGCTGGCCGGCGGGATGTCCCCGGCCTCGATGACGTCGCCGGAGACCGTGGCCAGGAGGTAGCGCACGAGGTTTTCCATCTCGCGCACGTTGCCGGGGAAGGGGCGGCGGCGCAGGGCGGCCAGGGCCTCGGGCGAGAGCTTCTTGGGCGCGATGCAAAGCCGGGCTGCGTCGCGGGTCAGGAAGAAGTCGAGCAGCTCCGGCACGTCCTCGGGACGTTCGCGAAGCGGCGGCAGGTGCAGGGGCAGGACGTTCAGGCGATAGAACAGGTCCTCGCGGAAGGTCCCGGCGGCGATGGCCCGGGCCAGGTCGCGGTTGGTGGCCGAGAGGACGCGCACGTCCACGGTGTGCGTCGTCGCGCCGCCGAGGGGCTTGATCTCGTGCTCCTGGAGCACGCGCAGGATGCGGGCCTGGAGCGAAAGGGGCATGTCGCCGATCTCGTCGAGAAAGACCGTGCCGCCGTCGGCGGCTTCGAACAGGCCGACCTTGTCCCGGTCGGCTCCGGTGAAGGCCCCCCGCTTGTAGCCGAAGAGCTCGGATTCGAGCAGCGCGTCCGGGATGGCCGAGACGTTTTGCACCAGGAAGGGCTTGTCCTTGCGGTCGCTTAGGCGGTGGATCTCCCGGGCGAAGAGCTCCTTGCCCGTGCCGGACTCGCCGGTGACGAGCACCGGGAAGTCGGTGCGGGAGTAGTTGCGCGCCGTCTCCAGGGCGGCCTTGAAGGCCTGGCTCCTGCCGACCAGCGGCGTTTCGCCCTTGAGGCCGCCGATGATCTTGCGCAGCTTCTGGGTTTCGTTTTTCTGGTCGGCGAAGGCCAGGGCGTTGCCCAGGGCGATGGAGCCGATGGCGATGAACTCCTCGAGAAGCTCCAGGTATTCCTTGCCGAGGTTGAGCCGGCTGCCGCCGTGGGCGGTGTCGATGATCTCCACCGCGCCGTAGACCTGGCCGTTTTTGAGCACCAGCGGGTAGCACAGGATGAGCGTGGACTTGACGTCCAGTCCCGATTCCGCCTCCTTGAAGTGCCGCTTGTCCTTGCCGGGCTCGGCGATGGTCATCTGGCCGTTTTCGATGACCCAGCCAACGATGCTGGGCTTGTCCTTGGGCACCACGAAGCCCTTGAGCTGCTCTTCGCTGGGACCGCCCGTGGCCTCGATGCACTGGTAGCCGTCCTCGCGTTTGATCCATAGGGAGCCGCGCTCGACGTTCTGGAATTCGAGCAGGGCTTCCAGGAAGCGGCGGCGCAGTTTCTCGGTGTCGAGCTCCTCGAAGAGCGCCTTGGGAAATTCGGGGATGTGTGGGGCCATGGGGAGTCCGGCTGGGTGATGGTTGCGTCTGGTCCCGCCTTGCCCCCGGATGTCGGGGAAGCAGGATAAACGTGCGAAGCATGCCGGAAAAGCCGTGGCGGGGCAAGAAAGACAAGGCGGCGCGCGCCCGGCCGGCGCGCGCCGCCTCGGAAAAGACTTCTAGTGGGTGGCCTGGGAAAGTTCGCGGATACGCCAGAAATCCTCGGGGATTTCCAGGTACAGGTCATTGTCGGGCAAAGGAATGACGCAAAGAAGCGTTCCCGTGGATTCGACCCAGTACATATGGCCGCTTAAGCCATGCATGACGTCGTCGTAGCTGACGCCCGTCTGGGCGGCTACTTCCTTCATGGCCTTGCGCATGGTGGACATGGCCCCATGGCCGATTTCCACTTCCAGGACGGAGACATGATGGATGGCGAGCGATTCGTCGGACAACTCGGGGGGAGCGGTTTTGCGCAACGTCATAGCCGATTCCATGGCGACCTCCTCGTCTGGATTCCCGGCCGGCCCTTTTCATGGTCCGGTCAGGGCTATCGCTGATAATAAGCAATAGCCGTGCAATGTACACCAAATTTGTGGAGATAAAGGGCGTCTTTTTTGTAACACTGAGAAATCAATCGGTATTATTGCCGCAAGAAAGGCTACGCCGCGAACCATCGCGCCGTGACGGCGACACGGAACCTGCAAAAAAGAAGGAAGAGAGACAAAATTGTCCGAAAAATGACCGAAAAGCGTCAGAACGACGAGCCGGGAAGATCGGGCAGGTCGGCCAGCAGGGCGTCCCAGGTCGCATGCCGGCGCAGGGCGGCCACCACCTGCGGCAACGGCGTTGCGTGTACGCCGGGCAGATCCGCCTCGCCGGGCCAGGTCACGGCGAAGGCCAGACGCTCCACGGGCGGCGTGAAAAGGGCGGCGACGCCCGGCTTGTCGCCGCGCGGGTCCAGGCGGTACCAGCCGTGGCCCGGCAGGTGCGCGGCGGCCAGGCCGTGCAGGCAAAAGCGCGACCGGTCCGCGTCCGGGGCCAGGAGCAGGCGCTGGTAGCACAGCCCGGCCGGGATGCCCCGCGCCCGCAAAAGCGCCGCCAGCAGGTGGGCCTTGGCGTAGCAGTAGCCCGTGCCGTGGCGCAGGACCTCGGAGGCGGCGCAGGTGACCGGGTTTAACCGGAAGTCCGCGCTGTGGCGGACGGCGTCGCGCACGAAGACGAAGGCGGCCTCGGCCACGGCCTGCGGCGAGTCCTTGCCGGCGGCCAGGGCGGCGGCCGTGGCCGCGACCTCGGGATGGCCGTGGTCGATGACGTCGCAGGCGGCCAGGTACGGGGCGAGGGCGGGGTCGGCCATGGCGGGCTCCTTCATCCGGCCCGCCGGGCGGCCAGGAACATGTCGGTATAGGCCCGGGGGCACTCGCGCGAAAGCCCCAGGGCGGCGGCGTAGGCGCGGATGGCCGGCAGGGCGGCCAGTGCGCCCGCGCGCGTCGCGGCCAGATGCTCGATCTCCACGAACGTCTCCGGCGCGAAATCCACCGTCACCACGGCGATCTCCAGGCCAAGCCCCCGGTACGCGTCGCGGAAGCGGCGAAGGCGCTTGGCGTAGGCGGCGAAGGGGGCGTAGCCCAGGGCTTCGAGGAGCTTGCCCATGGCCGTGCCGTCGGCCACGGAAGTTTCAATCTCTTCCTTGGAGGCCGTGGCCGCGTCGAAGGGCGGCGATTTGAAGGTGAGCACGGTCGCGCCGCCGCGTTCCCGCAGCCGCAGTTCCCGGCCCGAGGCGGCAAGGGAGCCGTCCGGGCGGTCGTAGTAGACGTCGCGGCAGATCTCCGGGGCCAGCGCGGTCCCGGCCGGGAAGAAGGCCGCCTCGGCGACGAACTTGAGTTCAGCCTCGAACACGGCCCCGCGCCTTGCCTCCCCGCGCATCCTGGTTCATGTTGCCGGGCTGTTACAGCCGATCGGGCCCGGCGGCAAGCGGTCCCGGTCGGCAAGGGGGGCGGCATGGGGCAGGGGGAGACGGGACAGGGCCGGGCGGCGGCGCTTCTGGCCGTGACGGCGCTTGTGTGGAGCACCGGCGGCGTGGCCATCAAGCTCGTGCCGTTGTCCCCCATGGCGGTCACGGGCGGCCGCAGCCTGCTGGCCGCCCTGACGCTCTACGTGCTTTTCCGGGGCCGGCTGGATTTCCGCCCGACGCGGCCCTTCGTCTGCGCCGCCCTGGGCTACGCCGGGCTGCTCGTCACCAACGTGGCCGCCACCAAACTGACCACGGCGGCCAACGCCATCCTGCTCGCCTACACCGCGCCGGTCTACGTGGCCCTTTTCGCCCCGCTGGTACTGAAGGAACCGACCCGGCCGGCGGACTGGGCCTTCGTCGCCGCCTCGGTCGGCGGCATGGCGCTGTTTTTCCTGGACCAACTCTCGCCCGAAGGCTTGTGGGGCAACCTGCTGGCCGTGGGCACGGGCGTTTCCTATGCCGTGTTCACCCTGGCCATGCGGGCCGGGCGCGACGGGTCGCCGGTTTCGGCTGTCGTGGCCGGGCACCTGCTCACGGCGGCGGCCGGGCTGCCGTTTCTGCTCGCCGGGCCGCCGCGCTCTGCCGAGGCCTCGCTGGGACTGGCCTACCTCGGGGTGGTGCAGCAGGGGCTGTCGCTGGCGCTCTATGTCTGGTGCATCAAAAGGCTGCGGGCGCTGACCGCGATCTGCGTCATGACGCTTGAACCGGTGCTCAATCCCCTGTTCGTGGCCCTTGGCTGCGGCGAGTTGCCGGGCCGCTTCGCCGTGGCCGGCGGGATCGTGGTCATCGGCGCGGCCCTGCTGCGGGCGGTCTTTCCGTCCCGGCGCGCCGTCGGAGGATAGGCCGGCGCGCCGTCAGTACCACTTGGTCTTGTCGAAAAGCCCCCGCGTGTTGAGTTCGCGGTTCTTGTAGATGTCGAAATCGAAGTCGCGCGGCAGGTGGCCGCCGCCGGCGCGAAACGCTCCGGTGCGGCTCAGGGCTGCGACGAGGCACACGCCGACCAGGAGGAAAAGCCAGATCATGGCCTGCCCTCCCTGGCCGGGGCGGCGTCCAGGCCGGCCTGGCCCTGCCGGAAGGCCGCGAACAGGGCGCGAAACCCCACGCCCTGGCCGCGCATCTCCACGCCCTGCCACCGGCCTTCGCGGGCCACGAGCCGGCCCAGGCTGTTGACCAGGCAGGCCGCCTCGGCCGATGGCGGCCGCGTGCCTTCGACCCACAGCACGATCCGTCCCACGCCGTCGGCCAGGGCCCGGACCAGCCGGTCGCCCAGCCGGGCGGCCTGCGCCGCATCCAGGTCGCAGCGCAACCGCACGTCGTAGCGCCGCCCCCCGGACCGGCAGGTCGGCCCGGAAAGGCGGCGGCAACGCGTCGCGCCTGTCGTGTCGTCCGGCTCAGGGAGGCCTGGGAAAACGTCGCTTTCGGGCCTCGATTCCGGCACGGCCGCGTTTCGGGCCGCCATGTCCGTGGGGTAGGGCGGCGGGGGCAGCCCCGCCTGGGGGAACCTCGTGTCGTCTCGCATGGTCACCTCGCTCTAGGGTTGTTCTCCTGGCCAGATGTATGCCGGGCCGCAGCCGCTGCAATCGGGCGGCCTCCCGGCGAGGCGCGGGAATATCTCCCGGTTTTCCGGGAAAATCTTCCCGGCGGACACGGGAGGATGCCCCTCGACGGACGGGAGTTTTCGGCGTTTACGGTCACTGGCGCGGGCGGCCGGGGGCATGGGGCCCAGGTGCGCCGCTTGCGCCAAACCGACGAGGAATCCATGCAGCAGTGGCAGAAGACCAATGACGTGCTGGGGACGGCCAACCGGGGAACGCCGGCGGAATCGGGATTGTGCAGCTTGTGCCGGGCGGACTGCACCGGCCGGTGCGAAACGTGGTTGTCGAGCCTGACCGGCCGGGCCATGCTCTACCCCAGGGATTTCGGCCTGATCACCGCCGGCAGCGGCAACGGCTGCGAGACCGGCGTCTGCTACAACGCCCTGCGCATCCAGGGGAGGCTCTACGGGGCCAAGGGCCAGGCCGAGCACCTGACGCAAAACGCCGATGACTGCCTCTTTACCAACGTGGGGCTGGAGACGTCCTTCGGCGCGTCGCGCAAAACCACGGCCAGGCTGCCGCTCATGACCGGAGCCCTCGGTTCGACCATGATCGCCGCGCGCTACTGGGATTCCTTCGCCGTGGGCTGCTCCCTGGCCGGGGTGCCCATCGTGGTCGGGGAGAACGTCGTGGGCATCGACCGCGAGGCCGTGCTGGAAAACGGTCGCATCACGAGCGCGCCGGAGCTGGACCGGCGCATCGCCGTCTACCGGCGCTACGCCGACGGCCACGGCGGCATCATCGTGCAGCTCAACGTCGAGGACGCCCGCAACGGCGTGGCCCGCTACGTCGTCGAAAAGCACGGCCCGGACGTGATCATCGAACTCAAGTGGGGTCAGGGCGCCAAGAACATCGGCGGCGAGATCAAGGTCAAGGACATCGCCTATGCCCGTTTCCTCAAAAAGCGCGGTTATCTGGTGGACCCCGACCCCGAGGACGCCGCCGTGGCCGAGGCCTTCGCCTCGGGCGCGGTGCGCGAGTTCGCCCGCCACAGCCGGCTGGGCTACACCGAGGCCCGGGACGCGGACGCCGTTTGCGTCGATTTTCTGGACAACGTGGCCTATCTTCGCGACCTCGGCTTCGAGCGCATCTCGCTCAAGACCGGGGCCTACGGCATGGAGGCCCTGGCCCTGGCCATCCGCCTGGCCAGCGAGGCCGGGCTCGACCTCTTGACCGTGGACGGAGCCGGCGGCGGCACGGGCATGAGCCCGTGGAACATGATGGAGACCTGGGGCGTGCCCTCGATCCTGCTCCACGCCAAGGCCCGGGAATACGCGGCCCTGCTCGCCGCCTCGGGACGCCGGCCGGCGGACATGGCCTTCGCCGGCGGCCTGGCCCGCGAGGACCACATCTTCAAGGCCCTGGCTCTCGGCGCGCCGTACGTCAAGCTCGTCTGCATGGGGCGGGCCCTCATGATCCCGGGATTCCTCGGCGCGAACATCGAGGGCGTGCTCCACCCCGAGCGCCGCGAACGGGTCGGCGGCAACTGGGAGACCCTGCCCAAAAGCGTGGCCGCCCTGGGGGACCGGCCCGAGCGGATCTTCGCCGGCTGGCACACGCTCAAAGCCAGGCTCGGCGAAAAGGAGATGCGAAACGTGCCCCTTGGCGCGGTGGCCGCCTGCACGCTCTTCGACAAGCTCGGGGCCGGCCTCCAGCAGCTTCTGGCCGGGGCCCGGAAATTCCGCGTCGCGGACATCGCCCGTGAGGACGTCGTCGCGGCCAACCGCGAGACGGCCCGGGAGACGGGCCTGGCCTTCGTCACCGAGGCCGAGGACGAGCTGGCCCGCAAGGTCCTGCTCGGCTGAGGCCGCGGGCGGGGCGCGGGTTCCTGGGGGAACGCCGCGCCCCGTCTGCGTCCGCCCGGCCGCCTTGCATTCCGGCGGGCATTTTGAAATAGGGTCGCAAAGGCGTCGGATATGGAAATGAAACGGCAGGACTCGCAGGCGGGCGCGACGCCCCGGGAGAGGGACGCTCTCGTCGCGGCGTTGACCGAGCGCGTCAAGGAGCTGGACTGCCTGTACGAGATCACCCGGTTGGCCCAGCGCAGCGACCTGAGCCTGGACGACATCCTGGCCGGGGCCTGCGAGGTGTTGGCCAAGGCCTGGCAGTATCCCGGGGTCGCCTGCGCCCGGGTGGTCCTCGGCGGGCTCTCGCGCGCCACGGCCAACTTCCGCCGTTCCGCGGACAAGCAGGCCAGCCCCGTGAAGGTGGACGGCGAGGTGGTGGGCCGGGTCGAGGTGGGCTACCTGGAGAAGATGCCCCCGGCCGGGGAGGGGCCTTTCCTGCGCGAGGAGCGCCACCTGCTCGACGCCGTGGCCGATCACCTGGGCCGCATCGCCCAGTCGCGGCGCGACGAGGAGCGGCTGCGCGAGCTGTCCCGGGAGCTGCTCAAGGCCCAGGAGCACGAGCGTCAGCGCATCGCCCGGGAGCTGCACGACGACGTGGCCCAGGCCCTTTCCGCCACCCGGGTGAGCCTGGACGGGCTCGTGCCGCTGCTTGGTTCGGAGGCGGACGCGGCCGCCGCGCGCCAGGTGGTCCAGGACTGCTCCGGCCGGCTGGGCGCGGCCGTGGCGTCGCTTCGCGACCTGGCCTACGGGCTTTTGCCCCCGGCCCTGGACCAGTTGGGCCTGGTCGGCACGGCCTTTCGGCTGTGCGAGGAGTTCGCCGCGCGCCACGGCGTGCGCGTCGACTTCACCGCCGACGGCATGGAGGCCGTGCGCCTGCCCTTCGAAACGAGCATCAACCTCTACCGGGTGCTTCAGGAGTGCCTGGGCAACGCCTGCCGCCACGGCGGGGCGCGGCGCGTCACCGTGCGCCTGATCGCCTCCCATCCGCACGTCCTTTTGCGGGTGGCCGACGACGGCAAAGGCTTCGACGCGGCCAGCCGCCTGCCTCGCGCTCTGGCCGAGAAGCGCATGGGGGTGTGGAGCATGCGCGAGCGCATGCGCCTGCTCGGCGGCCGTTTGGTGCTGCGTTCGCGGCCGGGCAAGGGCACGACGGTCACGGCTGAAGCGCCCCTTACGGAGGAAACGGCATGTCCGAGGCGTTGAAGGTGCTGCTGGTCGACGACCATCCGCTGTTCCGGGAGGGGCTGCGGGCGATCCTCGGCCGGGAGGCGGGCTATACGGTCGTCGGCGAGGCCGGCACGGCGGCCGAGGCCCTGCGCCTGGCGGCCGAGCTGGCCCCGGACGTGGTGCTTCTCGACGTCGGCCTGCCCGACGCCGGCGGCATCGAGGCCATCGGCCGGCTGCGCGCCCTGGCCGCGCCGCCCAAGGTGCTGGTGGTCAGCATGCACGCGCGCCTGGACATCGTGGCCGAGAGCATGCGGGCCGGGGCCATGGGCTACGTGGTCAAGGATTCCGCCGCCGGCAGCCTGCTTTCCGGGCTGGCCGCCGTCTCTCGCGGGGAGCGCTACCTCGACGGGGCCATCGCGCCGCAGCTGCTCGACCGGCTGGACGCCTACGCCTCGCGGCGGGCGCGTCCGGCCGACCCGGCCTACGAGACGCTCACGCGCCGCGAGCAGCAGGTGCTGCGCCTGCTCGCCGAGGGCCGCAACATTTCCGAGATCGCGGCCGGGCTGTACATTTCCCGCAAGACCGTGGAGAACCACCGCTCGAACATCTTCGGCAAGCTCGGCCTGACCAACCTGGCCGAGCTCGTGCACTACGCCGCCCGCATGGGGCTGGTGGATCTGGAGGGGGAGGAGGGATAGATAGGATTGTTAGCAATCGGCAAAAAAAGATTTGATAATATCTATGTCTCCGGCGTAGCAAACTTTTGTATTATATTCCTTGTCGTATCCATGTCTTAGGATTTGTGTTTTTCTTTGCTTGTCAGTTATAAAGAGGTCTACAAAAGGAAAGGTTAAGGAGATGTGCTCTATATCTTTGAGGTCTCCTGAACGAATAGGCTGTTTATCTGTCATAAGCTTTGCAAAGAAATTTACGCTAATTTTTTTGCTTGGAATTTGCCGATAGTAATTTGATTTATAGAAATCTAGCAAAGAGTAGGTATTGTTCTTATTCTTTAAAACAGCGCACTTCCAATCTATGAGGATGTCGGCGCAATTAAGTAAGTTCCACATGTCATTGTTGTTGTCATGTTTGGAAATGCATGCTTCTGTCGACTGTTTTATAGAATTTATTATATTGTTATACTCGGCCATGTATTCCAACTCTTTTTGGTCATTGAAGGATACTTTGTCTGTTACGTTTGTCTCTCGTATTTGGTTGAGTCCTTCAAGAAGCATCTGCTTTATCTCTTTTGTTTTTTTAATCCCTCCGATAAGTGGTGGATTTATAGCTACAAAGAAAGGTTGTTCGAGTATACTTCGTAACTCCTCTACTGGGTCTTCCGGAAAAAGGACGCTGTAATTGATATGGATATTTTCCTCGTGGTTAAGGAACCCATGGGCAAAAATCTCGAATAATTTCGATTGAATGTTAAGTTCGGAATCTATTTGGATGCCCAATGATAGCTGATGCATTACTGATAAGCATTCTTTTCTGCAGACCCATATTTCTTCATGTTGATTGGCTGTCGGGCAAATAATTTTGCCTCCTTTTGTCTTGTTTCGTATTTGGTTGTAGAGTAGCTCTGCGAGAATAAACTGCTCGTTGCTCAGTTTCATTTCTTGGTAATATTTTGTTATATTGATAATCAATGATGTATCAAGCCAAATTATTGGTACTTTTGATTTGTCTATAGTAACTGTCGGAAGCATTTTTGTTTATCCGAGAGAAAGTTATGTCTTGCTATGTGTGCATAGCTAATGAGTACTCGTGCCTTTGGTTATTCTCTTGGATGATGTACTGTTATCGTGTTGTCTGTCAAGCCTTGTTCCAGTATTTGGTTGGGAAATGTTCTTTTGTATGTGGTGTACGCTGTTATCCTTTGTGACAATATTTCAAGGCCATGTGCAGCAACGGATAGGCCTTGCCGAGCGCGTCCAGGGGGGAGCGGCCGACGACCGCGAAGCCGCGCCGCTTGTAGAAGGCCACGGCGCGCCCGTTTTGCTCGTTGACGTCCACGCACGTCGCGTCGAGGGTCTCCACGGCGCAGGCGAGCAGCGCCGAGCCGATCCCCTGGCCGAAACGGTCCGGCGCGACGAAAAGCATCTCGATCTTGCCCCCGGCCACACCGACGAATCCCGTGACCGCGCCCGAAGCGTCGCGGGTGCAGCGCAGCGTCACCGCCGCCAGATAGGCGTCGCGCACCAGCGGCTTGAAAAAGCGGATGTCCGCTTCGGACACGAAATGGTGCGTCGCCCGGACGGAAGCCTCCCAGAGATCGGCCAGGGCCGGGTATTCCTCGGACGAGGCGGGCGTGACGGCGGGGGGCATGGCGGTCGCAAGCCTCGTCGGTCTCTCAAGCCGCCACGCGAAGCCGCAGCAGGGCCGCCACCTCGGCCAGGGGCAGCCCGACCACATTCGTGTAAGAGCCGTGGATTTCCTTGATGAACGCCGCCGCCTTGCCCTGGATGGCGTAGGCCCCGGCCTTGTCCATGGGCTCGCCCGTGGCCACGTAGGCGTCGATGGCCGCGTCGGAGAGGGCGACCACGTGCACGTCCGTCGAGACGCTGAAGATCTCGGGCTCGGCGGCCAGGCCGAAGACGGCGCAGCCGGTGACCACCTGGTGCACGCGCCCGGAAAGCAGGCCCAGCATGCGCCGGGCGTCGGCCGCGTCGCGCGGCTTGCCGAGGATCGCCTCGCCCACGGCCACCACCGAATCCGCGCCCAGCACCACGGCCCCGGGATGCCCGTCGGCCACGGCGGAAGCCTTGAGCCGGGCCATGCGCGCGGCGTAGGCGGCCGGCAGCTCGCCGAAATACGGCTCCGGCTCCTCGGCCGGGCTCGGCACGACCGTGAAGGGAATGCCGGCCAGGGTCAGCAGCTCCTTGCGGCGCGGCGAGGTCGAAGCCAGGATCAAGGCTTTGTACATAACTCCAGTATCCTTCAGAAATAAAAAATCTTTCGGCAACTTCAGGGAGAGCGCCACGTCAAAAACGGCCGCGCGAAGCCGCAACCTCCCCCTTATGGGGTGGTCCAGGAGGGGCCCTCGGCCCCTCCTGGCCGCCGGAGGCCTCTTCCCCTCCCCAATCAGGCCTTGTTGCCGGGGAACTTCGGGGTTTCGGTGTCCCAGTTCTGGGTGACGGGCCGGTCGCGCTTGTAGCGGAAATCGCACAGCGGATCGCCCTGGGCCAGGGTGTGCTGTCGGGAAAGGCCGGTGCCCTGGGCCTTGGAGGCCAGGAAGTCGTTGAGGCAGTAGTAGGGCGCGACGGCCATGGCCCCCTGGGCCTTGAAGAATTTCACCGCGCCGCATTCGGTGTAGTCGTAGCCAAGGTCGAAGGTCTTGCCGTCGCCGGGCAGGACCTTGCCGACCCAGTCGCCGGGGTACTTCTTTTTCTGGCTGTCGGCGGCCCAGTCCTGGAGCGACTGGAGGTAGGCCACGGAAAAAAGCGCCGCGCCCATGGCCTTGGCCCGCTGGGGCGGCACGGCGGCCCAGTCGGCGGCGTAGAGGTCGTAGAGCAGGCGGCCGGCGTCCTTGGCGGACATGCCTTTCTCGGCCATGGCCTGGTAGAGGGCGGCGAGCCAGCCGGCCATGACGAGGAACGGCTGGTTGCGGTTGGTCACGCCGCCGATGTCCGGCATGCCGGGCAGCATGCGGTCGTAGCGGCCAAGCGCGTCGGCGGCGATGGCCTTGGCCGTGGGTTCGGCGGTGCGGGCGGCCAGCCAGTGCTCGGCCCCGGCGCACACGCCCTTGAAGTCGGCCACGAGCTTGTCGCGGTTGGTCAGGTAGAAGTTGATCGCCGGCGGCTCGGGCACGGGCGCGGGCGGCGTCGGCTTGGCGGCGGTCTCGGCCTTCTTGGCCAGAGCCGGCCAGGGCAGCAGGCAGGCGCAAGCGCCGACGACGCCCGCGCGAAGGAGGAAACGCCTGGTGATACCGCTCGGGACTCTTGAGTCGGTCATATGCGGGGGCTTGGTCATGGGGTCATACTGCCTTGAATTATGTCGTTTGGACGGCTTTCCGAGACGCTGGATGCAGGCTCGTGCATAGGAAGCGCGTCGAAGAGCGCGTCTGCAAGCGCCCAGTTGTGATGCCGGGCGTAGACGGTCGCGCCTTTTCGCATGAGGTGCATGTTCAGTTCCTTGGCGGCGCGTACGACGAACGGCGAAGCGAACAGGCGGGACAGGGCGTCGAAGTCGGCTGTTTCAATGGCGAGCTGGTCGTTGCCGGCCGCGAGATAGGTCGATTCGTGGCACAGGCAATGGGGATGGGCCTTTTTGAATGTTTCGAGGCTCCCGTAATTGCGCGTGAGCATGGATTTTGAAACAATGAGCAGGGAGTAGAGATCGACGTTGCGTTCCCTGGAGTGGAAAAGGACGAACGTTTCCATCCTGTTGATGTTGAAGCAGAAAAGGCGTCGCAGGTCTCCCGTGGTCGTGCCGGGCAGGCAGGTCACGCACCAGAACCGCCGGTTTTCGGTCTCCATGGGAGCGGGGATGCAATGGGCGATATAGCCGGCCGCGATGTCCCGGATTTCAGCCCACCGTGCATGACGGCGCAATTTCACGAAGTTGTTTTTTTGTCGCGCGCTGATTTCAGACGGTTCGCGTTCCTGTGCCGATATCGTAAACGGCGTCTGCTGCGCAAGCCACAGCAGTTGTTGGTCTCGCGAAAGGATGCAATCCAGCGCGGTGCTCCCGTCGGGGTCTGAGGAATGGTCCCGGTTGGTAAGGTTGATGCGCTTGCTTTCCGCTTCCACGATGGCATATTTTTCTTTTATCTTAAGGTGGTGCCGTTTAACGGGCAAGAAGGAAAAAGCGGTGAAGATTTTTCCCTGGCGGGCGTGTTGCTTGAGGCGATGGGAAAGATTGGTCGTCTGCCCTATGTAAAACAGTCCCGGTTCGAGTTCGAGGCAATACAAGCCGCATGTCGTGCCCAGGTCGGTCGTCACGGCAAGCGCCGAGTCCGGGGAGGTGGCATAAAAACGACAAAAACCAAGGCTTTTCAATTGCTGCAACTGAAAATCCCGGTCTGTTATGGGCATGTCGTTTTCTAGTGCTAAGCGGTTTAGCCCCGCGTCATAAATCGTGGCGACAAAGGCCGTCGCCGGGTCGGGGACAGGGCGGCATTCCCCTGGGATGCCCGTAGCCGGGCAAGACCCTTATTCCTTGATCTTCACTTCCGCCAACAGCGCGGCGCGCAGCGTCTCGTCCAGGCCCGGGTGGGGGAAGACGAGGGCTTCGCAGCGCTCGCGGGTCCAGCCCTCGGCCACGATGACCGTGGCCAGCGTGCCCATGGTCGAGGCCCCATGGCCGACGGCCGTGAGGCCCACCACCTTGCCTTCGCGCCAGACGGCGCGGGCGAAGCCGGCCGTGTCGGCATGGGCCTGGGCGATGGGGTTGGCCACGAAGGCGGCTTCCGAGACGCCGTCGCCGGGCGCGGCGATGGCCCCCACGCGCATGATCTCCGGCGCGCCGTAGTAGCAGCCCGGGATGGGGCCCGGGGCGTAGGGCCCGGACTCCAGGCCGGCGGCGTGGCGGGCGGCGTAGTGGCCCTGGCTCGAAGCGGCATGGGCCAGCAGGGTGCGGCCGTTGCAGTCGCCCACGGCGTAGATGTCCGGCGCGGTCTGGAGCGTGTCGTCGGTGACCAGCCAGGCCCGGTTGGGCGCGGCGTCGGCGAAGGTCGCGCCGAGTTCGGCCAGCCCGGGAACCACCGTGGCGGCGAAGCGGCCGATGGCCACCAGGGCCTTCTCGGCCACGATCACCTCGCCGCCGGCCAGCGTCAGCCGGGCCATCCCGGCCTCGTCCGTGACCAGACTTTCCACCTTGACCCCGGGCCGGGCGTCGATGCCCTTTCTGCGCATGACCTGCGCCACGACCTTGGACACGTCCGGGTCCTCGGCCGGGGCCAGACGCGGCGCGGCATCGACCAGCGTCACCTTCGCGCCCAGGCGGCGGTAGACTTCGGAGATTTCCAGGCCAATGGCCCCGGCTCCGACGATGACGAGGCTCTTGGGTGCCTCAGCGAAATCGAGCACCGGCGCGACGCCGAGCACGGCCTTGCCGTCGGGCTTGACCCCGGGAAAGGCGGCCGCCCGGGAGCCCAGGGCCAGGATCAGGGCGTCGAAGGGAATGTCCCGGGTCTCGGCCCCGACCGTCACCTTGGCCAGGCCTGGGGCGACGCCGGAAAGATTTCCGGTCACCAGGGCGATGCCGGCCTGTTCCAGGCGCTTGGCCATGGCCGACTGGGTGGCGGAAAGGAGCTTTTTCTTTTTGGCCTGCACGGCGGCCAGGGCCACCGTGACCTCGCCCGAGGCCAGCTTTTGCTTGGCCTGCGCCTCCAGGGCGTCCACGGCCAGGGTGGCGGCCAGCAGATGCTTGGTCGGGATGCAGCCCCAGTTGAGGCAGGTGCCGCCGAGCTTGCCGCGCTCGACCAGGGTGACGGCAAGCCCGGCGGCCGCGCCGGCCAGGGCCGCGTCGTAGCCGCCCGGCCCGGCCCCGACCACGACAAGGCGTTTGGCCGGAGTCATGTCGTTTCCTCGAAGTCCGGGCATGGGAATGTCCCGGACAGCATGCTGGGGTAATTGTTTTTTCTATAAAAAATACTGTCGTATTCTTTACAGGGGGCACGGCTAGAGGTCATCCGTGATCTCCATGGAGCGCGCGGCGCGGGTCTCGTCCAGACGTCCCACGGGCAGGGTGGCGGGGCAGGCGCGCACGGCCTCGGGATCGGCCTCGGCCAGGGCCAGGATGTCGAGCAGGTCGGCCACGAAGGCGTCCAGGGTGTCCTTGCTCTCGGTCTCGGTGGGCTCGATCATGAGCGCCTCCTTGACGATGAGCGGGAAGTAGATGGTGGGCGCGTGGTAGCCCCGGTCGAGCAGGGCCTTGGCGATGTCCAGGGCGCGGACGTTTTTTTCCGCCGCCAGCCTCGCCGCCGAGGCCACGAACTCGTGCATGCAGGTGCGGTCGTAGGGCACCTCGATGGCGTCGGACAGGCGCTTGCGCAGGTAGTTGGCGGAAAGCACCGCCGCCTCGGACACGCGTTCGAGCCCCTCGCGCCCCAGGCGCAGAATGTAGGCGTAGGCCCGCAGCACGATGCCGAAGTTGCCGTAGAACGGGGCCACGTAGCCGATGGACTTCGGGTGGTCGTAGCTTAAGGCGTAGCGCCCGGCGTCGTCCTTCGTCACCCGGGAGATGGGCAGGTAGGGGACGAGCCTTTCCGAGACGCCGACCGGGCCCGAGCCCGGGCCGCCGCCGCCGTGGGGCGTGGCGAAGGTCTTGTGGAGGTTTATGTGCACCACGTCGAAGCCCGCGTCGCCCACGCGCAGCTTGCCGAGGATGGCGTTGAGGTTGGCCCCGTCGTAGTAGAGCAGCGCGTCCACCTTGCGGCAAAGGGAAACGATCTCCGGCAGGTGGCGCTCGAAAAGCCCGAGCGTGTTGGGCACGGTCATCATGACGCCGGCGGTTTCGTCGTCGATGGCCGCAGCCAGGGCTTCGGGGTCGATGATGCCGTCCTTGGAGGCGATGGTGACCACGTCGAAGCCGGCGATGTGGGCCGAGGCCGGGTTGGTGCCGTGGGCCGAGTCCGGACAGATGATCTTGGTTTTTTTGTTGCCCTTGTCGGCGTGGTAGGCGGCGATCATGAGCGCGCCCGTGAGCTCGCCGTGAGCCCCGGCCATGGGGTGCAGGGTGAAGGCGGCCATGCCCGTGATTTCGGCCAAAAGCCGCTCCATCTCGTACATGACCTCCAGCGCCCCGGCGGCCATGTCGCCGCCGCCCGGCAGCTGGGGCAGCAGCGGGTGCAGCCGGGCGAACCCGGGCAGGGCGGCCACCTCCTCGGTGAACTTGGGGTTGTACTTCATGGTGCACGACCCCAGGGGATAGAAATTGCCGTCCACGCCGAAGTTCTTGCGGGAAAGCCCGGTGAAGTGGCGCACCACGTCCAGTTCGCTCAAGGATGGCAGCCCGGTGGTTCCTTCGCGCAGCAGATTGCCCGGGATGAAGTCCAGGGGGTCGGTTTTGGGCTTTTCCGGCCACACGCCTTCCCGGCCGGGCCGGGACTTGGAAAAAACGGTGCTCATAGGATCTTCCCCACGCGCCTGGCCAGGCGGTCGATGTCCTCGCGGTCGTGCTTTTCGGTGCAGCAGACGAGCAGGGCGTTTTCCAGGCCCTTGTAGTAGCGCCCCAGCGGAAAGCCCGGCACGATGCCCTGTTCCATGAGGGTGCGGGCCACGCGCTTGGCGTTGGCCGGGAACACGGCCACGAACTCGTTGCCGAAGGGCTCGTCGTGCAGCAGCCGCACGCCGGGGATGGCCGTCAGCTTCATGGCGGCGTAGTGGGCGTTTTCGATGGACAGGGCGGCCTGGCGCGCAAGCCCTTCCTCGCCGGCCAGGCACAGGTTGATCAGCGCCCGCAGGGCGCAAAGGGCCTGGTTGGAGCAGATGTTGGAGGTGGCCTTCTCGCGGCGGATGTGCTGCTCGCGGGCCTGCAGGGTGAGCACGTAGCCGGTGCGGCCGGCGGCGTCGGCGGTGCGGCCGGCGATGCGGCCGGGCATCTGCCGCACCAGCGCCTTCCTGCAGGTCATGATGCCGAGGTAGGGCCCGCCGAAGGAAAGCGGCAGCCCGAGGCTCTGTCCCTCGGCCGTGACGATGTCCGCGCCCATGGCCCCGGGGGTCTTGAGCACGGTCTGGAGCACGGGGTAGCCCGAGAGGAGCGACACCGCGCCCTTGGCGGCAGCGGCGGCGAAAAGTGCGGTGAAATCCTCCACCGCGCCGAAGAAATTGGGGTTTTGCACAACCACCGCGGCGGTTTTGTCATCGATGGCGGCGGCCAGCCCCACCATGTCGTCGAGGCCCTGCCTGTGGGGCACGGTGACGAGTTCGAGGTGCAGGTTCTTGGTGTAGGTGGCCAGGACGATGCGGTAGATGGGGTTCACCGCCTCGCTGACCACGGCTTTTTTGCGCCGGGTGTGGCGCACGGCCATCATCAGGGCCTCGTACAGCGCCGTGCCGCCGTCGTAGACTCCGGCGTTGGAGCACTCCATGCCGAAAAGCCGGCACATGGCCGTCTGGTATTCGAAGATGGCCTGCAACGTGCCCTGGGAGGCTTCGGGCTGGTACGGCGTGTAGGCGGTGTAGAATTCGCCGCGCGAGAGCAGGAGGTCCGCGGCGGCCGGCACGTAGTGGTCGTAGAAGCCGCCGCCGAGGAA
>NZ_JARKOZ010000167.1 GCF_029978005.1 Solidesulfovibrio sp.
AATTCCGGGCAACGTGCTGGCCGGCTTTGCGGCCTGCGGGTTGCCCGGAATTCCGCGACCACATGGTCTCCCGCAACGCCGCTTGCCGTCCCCGACCGCCTTCCCACCCGCACCCGTCGGGGAGGGTCCGGGAGGGGGTCACCCCCTCCCGGCCGCCGGAGGCAGCCTTTCTCTCCAACCCTACCCGCCGATCACGACCCAGTGGCCGGTGTCCTCCCGCACGATGCGGTAGCGCGTCACGCCCGCCTCGCGAAGGGCCTTTTCATGGTTCCTCGGACTCGTGCCCGGTCGGGGCGGAGGCGGGGAGCCCGAGGCCCAGCGGGGGTCGCGGCCGGCCATCTTGCGGCAGATGTCCTGGCGCATTTCCGCCGTGCCCAGTCCGCCGCCGAGGCAGGCCGTGCCGCCCGGGGAGAGCACCCGGCGCACCTCGGCGAAGGCGCGCGGCAGGTCCGGCCAGAACATGAGCGAGCCCCGGCTGACGATCAGGTCCGCGCAGCCGTCGGCCAGGGGCAGGGCGCAGGCGTCGCCGGCCAGGGGCAGGGCCCGGCCCTGGAGCCCGCGCTCCCTGGCGAGCCGGGCCGAGGCGGCCAGCATGACGGGCGAGCGGTCCATGAGGACCACCGTGAAATCGCTTTGCCCGGCCACGGCCAGCCCCAGGTCTCCGCCGCCGCAGCCGAGGTCCAGGCACAGCCCGCGCCTGAGCCCGGACCAGTCCAGGAACTGGCCGGCGTAGAAGGGGTAGAGCGGCGCGAACACCTCCCGGGCGATGGAAAGGAAGCCTTCCGGGTCCATGGGGCCGTCCATGGTTTCCTGCGTCATGACGATTCCCTCATGCCGCCGTCCGTCAGGAGACGGCCTTGTCCTGGCGGAACAGCACGGCCATGAGGCCCTGGTTGTAGAGGTTGCGGGCGAAGCATTCGCAGGTGACGTCGCAGCCGGTGCACACGTGCATGAACATGCTGCGATTGCCCACGGCGATGCTGCGGCCGGGGTAGGCCTTGCCGATGACGCCGTCCGGGAGCTCCTTGAAATAGCCGGAGAAGGGGTAGGGCTTTCGCTCGCCGTCGTCCAGGTAATAGCGGTAGCCGCCGTTGTGCTGGAAGATGGGGTGGCGTCCCGTGGAGATGGCCAGGAACTGGGCGTCCCCGGGCTCGTAGCGCAGCCAGTCCTTGCCGTTTTCGCAGGTGGTGTAGGGTGCGGGGAATTCCGAGCAGCCCACGCCCTCGATGATGGCCAGGGCCACCCGGTTGCCGGCGGCGAGGAGGTCGAGCAGGCGCGGCCGGATGTCGAGGATGGTCGGCGCGGGGCCGAGGTTCTGGGAGACCGGGATCACGTCGCTCGGCTCCGGAATCATGACCAGCCGGCGCAGGGAGGTGCCCTTGAAATAGCAGCCGCGCGCGGCCACGGCCATGTGGTCCGGGAGCCGGGAACCGTCGTCCGGGCCGCCGCCGAACTGCTCGAGGATGTCTTTTTTGGACACGACGCGGGTGATGTGCGGATGGCGCGAGAGCCTTTCCAGGTCGCGCCGGGAGGGGTTGTAGATGCCGGCGTAGTGGGCGCACCAGTTGCTGGACACGGCCAGGCCGTCCAGATCCTCCAGGTCGATGGCGTCGGCGGCCGGGACGAGCTCGCCCGTGCCCACGAGCACGGTGGTCATGCCCGATTCCCGGGCGAAGCGGGCCGCCTCGGCAAAGGCGTTGTCGACGTAGGCCCGGCGCACCTCGGGCGGGAGCGCGCCGTAGCGGCTGGAATAGTACTGCTGGGAGTAGGACAGGAAGGCGAAGCCCGGATCGTAGTGGCGCACGAAATCCAGGGCCGTGTCCGTGACCCAGGCGTTGCTGGCGTCGTCGCGGTCGCCGGGGAAGGGGTGGCGGCCGAGCACCTCGCCCACCATGGGCACGAGTGGCCCGTTCGCATCGGCCGGGCGGCCCGAGCGCAGGTCCACGGTCTGCTGCCACTGCCGCGCGTCGAGAATGGCCAGGGTCATGCCGTCGCCTCCTTGGCGTTCCAGGCCACGTGGTCGCCGTGCAGGGCGATGCGGCCGCCGCACAGCGGGCAGGACCCGCCCGCGGCGTGGAAGGTGTCGAGCTTGTCGCCGCCGCAGCCCAGGCTGTGGCGTTCGATGGCCACGGCCCCGCAGGACGGGCACAGGGTGTTGACCCAGCGCGAGCCGATGAAATTGTGGAAATAGACGTAGTCCAGGCGCTTGCCCACGGCCTCGACCTTGGCGCTTACGACCTCGATGCTCGGGTAGTCCTCCTCGCGCATGCGGTATTCCGGCAGCAGGCGGAAGACGTGCCAGGGGATGTCGCGCCGGATGCCGGCCAGGAAGGCGGCCATGTCGTCGAGTTCGTGGTCGTTGACCCCCTCGATGACGGGAGTCGTCACCTCCACGTGGCAGGTGGCGGCCAGGGCCTCGATGTTGCGCAGGATCGGCCCGGCGTCCGGGATGCTCAGGTAGTCGACGCAGAATTCCCGGGACAGGCCCTTGAGGCTGATGTTGAGGAAGGAGAAGATTTCCCCAAGCTGCTTGGTGGACTTCGGCGTGCCGTAGCCGTTGGTCAGGCAGCCCATGACGATGCCGGCCCGCCTGGCCTCGTCCGCGACCCGGGCCAGGGTCGGCAGGGAGACGGTGGGCTCGTTGACGGCGAAGACGATGGCGTGGCAGCCGTGTTTGCGCGCCTTGTCCACCAGGGACGCGGGCGCGATGTCGAGCATGACGTCCATGAGACCCGCCGGATCGACCTTGACCACCTCGGAATTGGAACAGTAGCGGCAGTTGAAGTTGCAGCCGGCCGTGCCGACCACCAGGCAGCGCGCCCCGGGCCAGGCGTGGTAGAAGGGGATGGTTTCCACCCGCGAGATGCCGTAGGCGCACCATTTGTCCGGGAAGCGCTCGGTCGCCCGCCCGCCTTCGTCCCGGTACATCTTGCAATAGCCGAAGCTCTCCGGCCCGAGCCGGCAGCGTCGTTCGCAGTAGTCGCACTCCATGAAGACGCTCCTTGCTTGCCCACCGCGCCTCGCAGGAGGCGGTGGGGCGTCGCGACATGACCGTATCGCAGCCCTAACACAGGGCCGTTTTCCTCAAAAGACGCCGCGAAGGT
Source organism: Solidesulfovibrio sp. (assembly GCF_029978005.1). Taxonomy (GTDB): domain Bacteria; phylum Desulfobacterota; class Desulfovibrionia; order Desulfovibrionales; family Desulfovibrionaceae; genus Solidesulfovibrio. The sequence goes on from NZ_JARKOZ010000167.1 coordinate 3,105, forward strand.
TTTGTAAAATATAGAAACAATATAAATAGGTTGCAGTTGATTGCCTCAATATTTGCATGGGAGACGGCATCAACCCGGCAGGCCCTGCCAGCCCCGGCCGGCGCACCAGATCGCCAGGGCGGCCGCAACCAGCAGGACGTCGCCCGGGCCGAAGGACAGCCGGCCGCCGCCGGAGAGCGTCCGGCCGGAAATGCCCCGCAGCTCCAGGGACAGGGCCAGGTCCGTGGAGCGCTTCATCTGGGCCAGGAAGACCGGCACGAAAAGGGGCAGGAAATTTTTCGGATTGAGGAGTTTTTTCGTCTCGAACCCCCGGCAGCGCTGCACCTCGACCACATGCATGGCCAGGCCGAAGACGTTGGGGACCATGGTGGCCAGGGTGGAGAAGAAAAGCACCAGCTTGCCCGGCAGGTGCAGGGCGCGAAGCGAGAGCAGCATGTCCGAGAAGGTCGTCCACTTGACGACCAGAATGTCGGCCAAAACGAGCAGCATCAGGCGCAGGGAGAAGACCGACAGCCAGTCGAGGCCGAGCAGCACGCCGCTTCGCCAGTCGTCGGCCTTTTCGATGCCGCCGAGGAGGAAGAGGAGGAGAAGCGTGGGCAGGGAGGCGGCGAAGACCACGAACATCAACCCCACCATCCTGTCCATGTCCCCGGCCAAGGCCAGCAGCCCGAGCAGAAGGACGACCAGGCCCACCAGCACCCGCCAGTCCTGGCAGTAGAAGGCGTAGGCCGAAAGCGACAGGACGAAGAAGCACTTGGCCAGGGCGCTTGCGCCCTTGAGCAGGCTGATCATGGGACCGTCCAGGGGTTGGGGGCGTCGGAGACGATGCGCCCGCCCTCGAGCCTGACGATGCGGCTGGCGGCGAGGTCCGCGAAGGCCTCCTCGTGGGTGGCGAAGACCACGGCCTGGCCCTTGGCGGCGCACTCCCGCACCAGGCCGGCCATGGCCGCCATGTTGGCGTCGTCGAGGCCGGTGGTGGGCTCGTCCAGGCACAGCACGGCCGGTTCGGCGACCAGCACCGAGGCCAGGCACAGGCGGCGCTTCTCGCCGAAGCTGAGGGAAAAGGGGGCGCGCTCGGCCATGCCGGAAAGCCCGAGCCGAGCGAGCTGTTCCTCGCAGCGCTGCTCCCGCTCCTGCCGGGCCAGGCCCAGGTTGATCAGCCAGTAGCCGCATTCGGCGGCCACGGTGTGGGCGAAGATCTGCTCCTCGGGATTCTGGAACATGAGCCCCACGTCGCGGGCGGCGGTAAGCCCGGGGCCGAGGCGGACCTCGCCGGCGCTGGGCTTGGCCAGGCCCTTGATGAGCCGCAGCAGGGTCGATTTGCCCGCGCCGTTGCCCCCGAGCAGGGCCACGGATTCGCCCGGGCGCACCACGAGGTCCAGGCCGGCCAGGACCGGCCGGTCCTTGGCGTAGCCGTAGCGGACGCCCTCGCAGGCCACGGCCGGTTCGCCGTCGCCGGCCGGGGGGAAGGGGGGAAGCCCGGCGGCCATGTCCGCCACGGGTTTCGGCCTCAAGGAAGACCGGGGGCCGTCGGCCGTGAGCCGGCCGCCGGTGACGGTCAGCACGCGTTCGGCAAAGCCGTCCAGGCGGGCCAGGTCGTGCTCGATGACCAGGACGATCCAGCCGTGACAGCTGCAAAGCTGCCCCAGGTGGTCGAAGAGCCGGTCCGAGGCGGCTGCGTCCAGGTAGCTCGTGGGTTCGTCCAGGAGGAGCACCCGGGGCTCCATGGCCAGCATGGACAGGACGGCGGTAAGCTGCTTCTGGCCGAGGGACAGCTTGCCCACGGGCATGTCGCGTTTGGCGGCGAAGCCGTAGCGGTCGAGAAGTTCCCCGGCCACGGCGGCGCAGCGGTCCTCGGACTCGCCGCGCACGCGAAGGGCCAGGGCCAGCTCCTCATAGACCGTGCGGCAGAACAGCTGGGCCTCGGGGTTTTGCCCGACCAGGCCGGCGAAACCGCGCGGCGCGCCCTCGGCCCCGTCCCGGCCGTCGTAGCGCAGCGTTCCGGCGGTTTCGCCGGCCAGGGCCAGGCGATGGGCCCCGCACAGGTGGAAGCCCAGGGTGGACTTGCCCGAGCCCGACGGCCCGACGATGCCCACCCGTTCCCCGGGGGCGATGGAGAGGCTCACGTCCGAGAGGATGGGCCTGTCCATCCCGGCCGGGGTGAAGGCGACGTTTTCGAGTTCGATCATGCCGTTCGCAGCATGGCCACGGCCTGCAGGCCGTTGACCCGTTTCCAGACCAGGAAAGCCAGCCACACGCCGCAGGCGTTGATGGCCAGGGACGTGACCAGGGAGATGCCGAACAGGAACTTGGTGGCCGAGGCCCAGGGCATGCCCATGGCTACGCGCACGGCCATGGCCGCCGTGGGGCCGACGAGCCCGCCGACCAGGACGGCGACGTAGGCCCGGGCCCGGGGCAGGGACCGGCGCAGCAGGCTGAACAGGACGTCGTAGACGACGCCTTGCGTCAAGGCCGGCACGAGCTTGATGAAACCGGGCTCGCCCCCGGCCGCCGGCATGAACACGGCGGCCAGGAGTCCCCAGGCCAGTTCGTAGGCGATGAGCGTGCCGAAGCGGTCGAGCATCAGGCGCGTGAGCACCATGAGCATGACCGAAACGACCATTTCCAGTCGCGCCACCTGGTGGATGGCCGTGAGCTGGAGCGCGGTTTTAAATACCACGCCCCAGCCGAAGTCCAAGGCCACCATGGAGGCGAAGAACACGACCTGGGCCGTGGTGAGCCCGCGCTTTTTCAGAACTTGCATGACAGTTCCAGGAAGAGCATCCGGCCGACGTTGAGCGTGTTGGGATTGTGGGCGTCCACGTACTGGTGGTCGAGGAGGTTCTCGGCGGTGAAGGACACGGTGAAGTTCTCGCCGTAGCGGCCGAGGAAGTCCAGGTTGCGCCAGAGCTTGGCGTTGACCAGGGCGTGGGGCGGTATGATGTTGGCGTCGGTATTCAGGTCGTCGTAGTACATAAGGCCCACGTACTGCACGGCGACCTTGTTGTTCACGTACTTGTTGAGCCAGGTGAAGCCCAGGTTGAAGGAGTTCTGCGGCACCATGGGCAGAAGCTTGCCCACGAGGTCCGGCCGGCCGGGGAAGTCCGTGACGCGCGAGTCGTTGAAGGTGTAGTTGCCGAAGAGCGTGAACTTTTTGAGCAGGTCGATGTTCTGGAACTTGAACGGGTCCCATTCGGCGTTGAGCTCCGCGCCCCAGATCTGCACCTGGCCGATGTTCTGCTTCTGGTAGATGCCGGAGGCGACCGTGATGTACGACTGGAGGTCTCTGGCCACGGAGAAGTAGCCGGAACCGGACAGGCGCACGTTCTCCACGGGCTGGTAGTCCGAGCCGATTTCCACGGAGTCGAGCTGTTCGGGGCCGAGCGACGGGTTGGAGATCTTGGTGCCGCCCTTCATCTTGCCGCTGCGGTACATGTCGTCGAGCAGCGGGGCGCGGAAGGCGTGGCCGTAGGAGGCGTAGGCGCTCAGGTTGTCCATGAAGAAGTACTTGACCGAGCCGCGCGGGCTCCAGGCGTCCCAGGTGTGGTCGGGATAGTACTCGGTGTACTTGCTCAGGTTGGACAGGTTGGTGTCGTAGTGGCCGTCGAAGGTGGTGGCGTTGTCGTAGCGCAGGCCGCCGAGAAAGATGAGCTTGTCGTCGAGAAATTTGAGCTGGTCCTGGGCGAAGACGCCGTAGCTGCGGATCTTGCCGAAGTCCGTGGCGAAGTTGGGGGCGGTGCGGTAGTAGTCCGTGCCGTCCATGATGCCGACGCCGTAGTCGAAGCCCACGGTGACGGTGTTGAAGCCGATCTCCTTGGACACGTTGGTGAGCAGGCCGTACTGCTTGCGGTTCACCTTGGTGTCGATGCGGGAGTAGGTGGACAGGTCCGTGACGGTCGACCAGGATTCGTTGGTGCGGTCATAGTGGATGTCCGTGAAGTAGGCGTTGATCATGGTGGACCAGCCTTCCCAGGACCCGGTGAACTTGCCCTGCCAGGCGTCGGTGTCGTAGCCGCGGTGCACGCCGTCGTAGGCCCAGTATTTGGTGCCTTCGCCGGCCTTCTGGTTGTCCTTGGTGTACTGGAATTCGAGGTTGTTGCCCTCGGCGATGTCCCAGCCGACCTTGGCGTTGAGGGTCTTTTCCTGGATGAACGAATTGACCGACCACAGGGTCTGCTCGTCGCTGGGGGTGGCCATGTAGCCCGGGGAGTTGTGGTACAGGGCCGACACCCGGGCGTAGAGGGCGTTGCTCAAGGATTCCGAGGTGCGCCCGGCGGCCACGGCCCGCACCTTCCAGTCGTCGTAGGTGCCGTAGCTGGTCGAGGCCGAGCCGGACACGACCTTGGTGGGCTTTTCCGTGATGATGTTGATGACGCCGCCCATGGCGTTGTTGCCGTAGATGGAGGCGGCCGGTCCTTTGAGGATCTCGATGCGTTTGACGTCCTCGAGGTTGATGCGGTTCCAGTTCACGTCGCCCATGTCCGAGGTGTTTTGCGGCACGCCGTCGATGAGCACCAATGTGCGGCCCTGCTCGTTGCCGAGCCCCCGCAGGGACACCACGGACTTGAAGCTGAAGATGCCGCTCGGGCGCTCCACGTGGGCGCCGGAGATGTAGGAGAGGGCCTCGTCCACGGTCTGGACGGGCATGTCCTTGAGTTCCTGCCTGGTGATGACCGCGACCCGGCCGGGCACTTCCTTGAGCGGCTGTTCGGTACGGGTGGCCGTGACCACCATGTCGTCCATCTTGGCGTCCGCGTCGCCTTGGCCGCTTTGTCCCAGGGCCAGCGACGGCGCGAGGCACAGCGCCAGAAGCGACAAGGCAATGAAACGTTTCATACTCCCTCCCCTTTGTCGGACTGCTGTTGATAGTTCCGAAGGCATCCTCTCTCTCGAATCGCTGTTTCGTGACTCGGCATGCGCGCCTGGACCCGTCCGCCCGTCAGCCCGCCGTGAGCCGGCGGGGCGGGTTGCCCGCGCAGGAGCCGGCGACGTCCCCACGCCGTCGGCCCCTGTCCGTGCGACCGGCCGGAATATGCCCTTGGTCCCCCACGCCGACGACCGCATGACCGCGGCGGTCGGCTGACCCGGGCAATCCGGTCCAGGCACGCCGTGCTTCTCGCACGGGCGCGCAGTGTCACGAATAGTCAAATTGCCATGACAATAGAGCAGCGCAAATGCAGTGACACGATAATGTGCAAGCCACGTGACATTGCATGCAAGTCATGACAATCAGTGCGGATAATACCGCCTTGACAATGGCGGTGTCATAGGGAAAGCTCGAACAAATAGCAAGAGTTCACGATTGTTCTAAAATCGTGATGGCGTGTGTCTTATTTTCTATGCGGCTGTGTTGTTCGTCTTGACGGGATGCAAGAACGCCATGGAATGCCAAAGCCAGGAAATGTTCCACGACAGAGAGCTGGACGCGGCCTGCCTCGATGCCGGGCCGGTCATCTGCGAGCAGTGCGCCCTGGAGGAGCTGGAAGCCATCGGCGAGAGGCTCTTCGATGCGGCCAAGCCCGAGGCTGAGACGGTCAAGGCGTCCTGCCCCTTGTGCAACAGGGCAGGCGTTTGGCTTGCCGTCTCCTTGGCGCTGCATGCCGTACTGCTGCTGACCCTGGCCCAGGCCGGGGCGTTTTCCCTCTCCCCGGACGAAGGCCCGATGGAAACCGTGGTGGAGCTCAACCTCGGCAGCCTGGCCGGGCCGGGCGGCAGCGGCGGGGACGGGCAACTGCCCGGAGGGGGAAGTTCCGGCCGACCGGCCGACGCGCCGCCCGTCGGGCAGGAACCGCCGGCCGCCGCGCCGCCCGATCCCGACGGCCTCGACGAACGCCTGGAAACCGCAGCTCCGGAAACGCCCCAGCCGGAAGCGGTCAGGGAACCGGAGCCGGCCATCGCGCCCGTGCCCGTGGCCGCGCTGGAGACGCCGCCTCGGCCGGAGCCGAAACCCGAACCCAAACCTGAACCAAGGCCCGAAGCGAAGCCCGCGCCCAAACCCGCGCCCAAGCCGCGCCGGGAAGCCAAGTCCCAGGCGCGGCCGAGCGCGGCCCCGTCGGCCCAGGCCCCGGCCGTCGCCGCCACGCCCGAAGCCATGGGGCAGGGGACCGGTACGGGCACGGGGAGCGGCGATGCGGCCGGGCCCGGCCCGGGCAAGGGACCGGGACAGGGGGCCGGGCCGGGCGGCTTTGGCGGCGAAGGTCCCGGCGGCGGAGGCGGCGGCGAGTACGTGGGCCAGTTCGGTCGGGGCGACGGCCCCACCTTCCGTCATCGCGCCCTGCCGCACTACCCGAGCGAGGCCAAGCGGGGGAACCAGGAGGGCAAGGTGGTCCTGCGCCTGTTCATCGACGCCGAAGGCGCGCTACGCAGCGCCGAAATCGTCGAGCACTCCGGGCTCGACTTCGCCGAGGAAGCCCTCCAAGCCGTGCGCAAGTCCACATTCTTCCCGGCCAAGCGCAACGGCCAGCCCGTGGCGAGCCGGGCGCTTCTGGCCATCCGCTTCAAGCTCGAATAGGTTGCGCCGAAGATCGCCGGGGCGGGGCGGTCGCCGAGGCGTCCGTCCGGCCAGGCGTTTTCGCCGGCGGTTGCCGCTTCGTCCGCCCGGACCGCGCATTCCGGAGGACCCATGGCCGGCGAAAGAAACGAACTCCTCGACACCTTTGACGATCCTGAATCCGTGGCACGCTATGTCCAGGGGCCGCCGCGCCACGTGCCGGGGTTTGCCGACCTCCACAAGATGGCGACGATCCTGCTGGCCGAGCGGGCTCCGGCCCGGGCGCGGGTCCTGGTGCTCGGGGCCGGCGGCGGGCTCGAGCTCAAGGCCTTTGCCGACTCCTGTCCGGGCTGGACCTTCGACGGCGTGGACCCGGCCTCGGCCATGCTGGACCTGGCCCGCAAGATCCTCGGGCCGCTTGCGTCGCGCGTGCGCCTGCACCAGGGCGAGATCGACGCCGCCCCGCCGGGGCCTTTCCACGCCGCCGCCTGCCTGCTGACTCTGCATTTCCTGGATCCCGACGCCCGACAGCGCGCGGCGGCCGAGGTCCGCCGCCGCCTGCGGCCGGGCGCTCCCTTCGTCGTGGCCCATTCCAGCTTTCCGCAGGAGGCGCGCGCCCTGTGGCTTTCCCGCTTCGAGGCCTTCGCCGTGGCCTCGGGCGTGCCTCGGGAACAGGCGCGGGAATCCCATGACGCCATCACGCGAAGCCTGCGCACGCTTGCCCCGGAAGAGGACGAAGCGATCCTGCGCCAGGCCGGTTTCTCGGGCGTGAGCCTCTTTTACGCCGCCTTCACCTGGCGCGGCTGGGTGGCCTACGCCTAGTTGCATCCCTTAAGGGAACACCGCAGTCTTCCCCGCGTCGCCCTCTTGCATGGGCAGGCATCCCTTTCCCCGGGGGGGGCGCTCCGCCGTCGCCGAAAGCTGTTGCACTTTTCTGCGCGGCAGAACATAATCGCTAAAAATGGAGTACGGTCAAGAGTATGCGGCCAATGCGCCGATTGCCGCAGAAAGTGGGATAGAGATGTGCCGTTGCATGACCGATAGTACGGTATGAAATTATTTCGCGTGTCGCGAACATCGATGGTCGCCGCCGTTGTGATGATTGCGGCGATAGGCGCGGTCGTCTTCGCGAGAGAGTACAAAAGCCTTGTCGTTGAATACAAAAGAGCGGTGAACGAGGCGACCACGACGCCGGACGCGGGCGCGGTCCAAGGCAAATTCCTCGATGCCTTCCACAACGCCGTGGCGCGGAGGTTCCGGGACGCCCTTCAGGACGGCGCGATCACGGCGTTTTTCTGCAACGACTCGGTCATGGGCGGCCATACCGACGACGAGCCGCGCACGACCATCGCCGAAATGCTCGGCCAGGCCACGGGTCTCGACTTCTACCCGGTCAGCGGCGCGGGCTACACGGCGGTGCTCTTTCGCGAGTACGCCGGCCTCGTGGCCCAGGCGCGGCAGCGGCCGCGACTGGCCGTCGTTTCCGTCAACCTCCGCGCCTTTTCCGACGATTGGCTCTTCACCCCGCGCTGGGAATACGCCGCCACGGTGGCCTATCTGCGCCTGCTGGCCGACGCGCCGTCCCCGGCGGACGTGCCGTCCTGGGCCTGGTCGGGGAAGGGCGATCCGGCCGGCTACTGGGCCCGCCGGGCGCAACGGCCCGCGGACGCCTACGGCGACCTCTTCGTGACGATGCACGCCCGGCGCGACGAGCTCCTGCGAGAGCCTGCGCCGGGCTTGTCGCCTGAGGACGCGAGTCGGCGGGAGCACTTCATCAACAACTACATGTCGCGCCTCTCGCCGGACCATCCCATGCTGCGGGCGCTCACGGACACGGCGCTACGGCTCGAACGGGCCGGCGTGACTGTGGTCTTCTATTTGACTCCCATCGACGTGCAAGGCGGCACGCGCCTCGTCGGCCGGGAACTCGCCGCCAACGTCGCCGCGAGCGCCGACCTCGTGGCGCGGACGTTGCGCGACGCCGGGGCGACCTGCCTGGACTTGACCGCGCTGCTGCCAGAGGAGCGGTTCGTGGACCGTGAATACGCCTGCGAGCACCTCGATCTGGCCGGCCGCCGCCGCGTGGCCGCGGCCCTGGCCGCGGCCATGGGCCCCCGGGGCGAGGCCGTGTCGCCAAAGGCGGCCGCAACCGGGACGGCGGGTCGTTGAACGTTCTCCGACGGGCAGGAAGCGGGAGATGCCCCTCGGCTCGCCAGGGCAGACGCGGACCGCATCATTGATGCTCTGCTCGGGGAGTCCGGCCCGGGAAGCCGATGGGGGCATCTTGGTTCGCGGTCAAAAGGAAAGGCTGTCGAAGCCGGCCATCTCGCGCACATCCCGGGGCGTCTTCCCGGCTTGGCGAAGGGCGCGAAGGGTCAGCGACTTGTCGCGCTTGGCGAAGCGGCGGCCCGTGGCGTCGCGCAAAAGTCTGTGATGGCGGTAAAGGGGCGTGGGCAGGCCAAGGAGCGCCTGGAGCAGACGGTGGACGTCCGTGGCCGCGAAAAGGTCCTCGCCGCGCGTGACGAGCGTCACGCCCTGCAGTGCGTCGTCCACCGTGACGCTCAGGTGGTAGCTCGTGGGCACGTCCTTGCGGGCCAGGACCACGTCGCCGAACCGCCCGGGATCGGCCGCGATCTCGCCCCGCGTTTCGTCGTGCCAGGAGAGTCCCCCCGTCATGGCAATGGCCCCGGCCATGTCCAGACGCCAGACGCAGGGGCGGGTCGCGGCCAGGGCGGCGCGTTCGCCCTCGGACAGGCCGCGGCAAGTGCCGGGATAGACCGGCCCGGCGTCGTCGTTTTCCTGAGGCGCGGCCAGTTCCCCGATCTCGCGGCGGGTGCAGAAGCAGGGGTAGAGCAGGCCCATGTCGCGCAGCCGTTCAAGTGCGGCCGCATAGTCCGCGCCGTGCTCGGACTGGAAGCGCACGGGCTCCTCCCAGGTCAGGCCCAGCCAGCGCAGGTCTTCCATGAGGGCCTGGGCGTATTGCGGCTTGCAGCGCCCAGGGTCGATGTCCTCGATGCGCAGCAGGAACCGCCCGCCGGCCTCGCGCGCGGCCTGGTAGGCCGTGAACGCCGAAAAGGCGTGGCCCAGGTGCAGCAACCCCGTGGGGCTCGGGGCAAAGCGGGTGACGATCATGGCTTCATGGCGCGGTTCGGTTGCGACAGGGCAGAGCGCCGGGAGAGACGGCTTTAGGCCAACGTCGCAACATACTGATTATAGACTGTAAAGCTCGTTCTGATTTTCGCCGCCATCCGGAAAGTCATCCGGTCCCGCATCCCGCTCCCCTCTCTTTGCTGCCATCGCGATCCGCAGTCCGTCCAGCCAGGCCTCCCAGGGATGGAAAGCGGTCCGTGGAGGACCGTCCCCCGGGCCTGGGGCCGGCCCCGCCGGGGGAGTCGCCCCGGTCGTTGCCAGTCCGCCGGCCGGAGGATGCAGGGTGCTCTTCACACGGTCGAATGCGCAACGGCGGGGTGCGGCCCGATCGTGGGGGCCTGCGGAGAGGACGCGGCGCACCGCCTGGTCTCGGCCTGGGCTCGGATGTGGCGCACGAAGGAAAAAAGGTTCTCCCCCATGCCGCAAAGGACGATATAGCGCCGCAGACGGCTGGGATTGCGCCGGGCGACGATGGCCAGTTGCCGCCAGAACTGCCAGCGGGCCTCCCCGATCACCCCCTGCCGCCAGATCAGGCGCAACAGGGGCGTGAAGTCCGGGCTGCGGTTTTTCTGGGCCACGACCAGGGCAGGGTCCGCTTTCGCCTTGGGTGCGGCCCCCGGCATGGAGGCCCGGGTCGGGCGCATGTCGAGCGTGGCCCGAAACACCCGCCCCAGGTAGGCTCCCGGAGCGTAAAGGGCGCTCAGGGCCGAGACCTGTTCGGCGAAGATCGCGTCGATGGGCCGCAAGGGGGTGAAATTGGTCAGGGCGTCCCAGCCGCTCTCCTCGATGCCGTCGTGCAGCCGGCCTTCCTCCTTGAGTCTGTCCCACAGGGCGGTGTGGGGAAGGGCGCGCAGGACGTTGACCATGACCCAAGGCAAATCCGCCGCCTCGGCGAAGGCTCGCATGCGCTCTCCGGCTCCGGCCTTTTCGCCGTCCATGCCGAGGATGAAGCTGCCGATGACGCTGAGGCCGTTGGCGGTTATGGCCCGCAGGGAATCAAGCAGCGGGTTGCGCACGTTCTGCTGCTTGTGCGCGGCGATCAGCACGTCGTCGTCCGGGGATTCGATGCCGACGAAGACGTAGGAGAAATTGGCGGCGGTCAGCAGGTCGATCAGCGGGATGTCCTGGCCCAGATTGACCGAGGCCTGGGTGATGAAGTCGAACGGCTCGCCATGCCGGGCCTGCCATTCGATGATACGCTCAAGCAGGGCCACGGCGCGGGGGCGGTTGCCGATGAAGTTGTCGTCGGCCACGAACACCGTGCCCCGAAAGCCGAGCCGGAGGATGCCGTCCAGTTCGCCGATGACCTGATCCGGCGTCTTGTGGCGCTGGGCGCGGCCGAACAGGCTCACGATGTCGCAGAATTCGCAGGCGAAAGGACAGCCCCGGGAGGTCTGCAGGGACATGGATTCGTAATCGCCCAGGGCGATGAGGTCGAAGCGCGGCGGGGGCGATTCGGCCAGGGAGGGCTTGTCCGTGCACACGAACGTCCCGCCGGTACGGCCGGCCGCGATCGCGGCGACCATCTTCGGGACGGTGGTTTCCCCTTCGCCCTGGATGAGGAAGTCGCAGCCGGCGTCCAGCACCTCCTGGGGCGAGGTGCTGGGGTAGGCCCCGCCGGCCGCCGTGGCGACGCCTCGGGCCTTGGCCTCGGCGATAAGCTCCAGCAGGCTTTCGCGCTGCACCAGCATGCCCGTGACCAGCAACAGATCGATCCCGTCCCAGTCAGCCTCGACCAGAGGTCGGACGTTCAAATCAACCAGCCGGATGTTCCAGTCCCTTGGCAGCAAGGCGGCCACGGTCAGCAGTCCCAAGGGCGGCAGCAGGGCCTTTTTCCCGGTCATGGCCAGGGTCTCGCGAAAGCTCCAAAACGATAAAGGCAACGGCGGATGCAGCATGAGAATATTCATGGTGTTCTCCTGCTAGCACATTCGGGACGCACCCACCATGATTCATTTCCGAGGGGGCGATATTTACGGATCCGATCGCTCCCGACGAGCGCCGCGGTCGGCAAGGCGGGCGGCCGGGCCGGATCGGGATCGGCGGTATTGGCCGGCATCGGGCCGCGTCGCGGCCGGCGCGCGGCATCTTGTTGGGAACGCATTGGCGAGATGAAAAATGGACAGAAAGACCGTGTCGCCTGGTAAAGAAAGAGGCGATGGGCGAAAGGGCGACCGGCCCGGCTCCATCCAGGCAGGGCCTGGGTTTTGCCGGTTGCCTGTTTGGCCAAAGCGTCTCCCCCGGGGAGCTGCCCGCCCGTTGCCGGGAGGCCGATGGACCAGATCGGACGGAAACGGGCCCACTTTACCGGTGTCTGCGCGGCCTTTCTCGGTCTTTGGGATTGTATCGGACTGGCTGGATCGCCATTTGGCGGAGGGAGAGGGATTCGAACCCCCGGACGGGTCGCCCCGTCAATGGTTTTCAAGACCACCGCCTTAAACCGCTCGGCCATCCCTCCGTGCAAGCGCTACCTAAAGGGCTTTGCAGCCGGAGGCAACCTCGAAATCCACCGGCTCGCAACCCAGCATCTTGAGTTCCTTGTAGAGCACCTCGGGTATCTCCAGGAAGGCCAGTCCGACGCCCGGGATCGCCCGGCGCTGGCCCCAGGGCTCGCGCCAGGCTACCCGCGCCCGCACAGGCTCGGGCGTCACGTCCGGAAACACCACCCAGGCCGGATCGCTCATGGCCCAGTCCTCGGCCGTGAAGACGAAGCAACCGAGATAGGAGAGGTTCAGGGTGGCGGTGCGTTCGCCGCCGTCGCCCTTGGGCGGGGTGCGCCACAGCACCGCCGGCAGGTTGACGTCCACCCGCTCCCCGCGGCGAAGCCCCCGGGGCAGGAAATCGCGGCAGGCGGCCACGAACACGGAAAGCCCGTCACGGCTGCCCGGGCCGGCGTCCGTGCCCAGGGCGAAGATGGCGTCCGTGGCCGGATCGTGCTTAAGCCGCGCGGAAGGGTAGATTTCCGCCAGGGAATGCAAAAGCTTGCGGTCGATGTCCTTGGCGCGCACGATGGTGGGCACGTCGAAGAGCACGCCGTTGTAGCGGGTATGGCGGGTGGCGGCCAGCAGCTCCTCCGAGGTCCTGGCCACGTCGCATTCGGCTCCCAGCGCCGACAGTTCCTTGAGAAACCGATCCTTGGCCCGTCCGTCGCGGACAACGAGCAACATCCGCATGGAAAACGCCTCATCCGGCTGTGATTCGCGGGCGTGCGCCCCGTCCGCAAGGCGTGCGCCGCGCCCGCCTTGCGGACGGGGCCGGCGCGTCGCATTCGCCTCCTGCCGCCGCGCGGCTGTCGTCGCGCCCCGCTAGCGGCGTTCCTCGATGAGCTTGCGCGCCCGCTCGGCCAGGGTGCCCACCTCGGGCTTGGTCACCTGGTCGTCGGCCCCCACCGAAAGCCCCTTGTGGTAGAGCTGGTCGTTGATCAGCGACGAGAACAGCACCACCGGCAGCTCCTTGAGCACCGGGTCGTCCTTGATCTTCCTGCACAGCGTGTGGCCGTCCATGGACGGCATTTCGATGTCGGACACGACCATGTTGACGAGCCTGGAAAGAGGCGCGCCGGTCTTGGCCGCCTCGGCCTTCCAGGCCAGCAGCCGGTCCCAGGCGTCCTGGCCGTTGATGTCCTGCAGGACCTCGAAGCCGTCCTTTTCCAGGTAGGTGGCGATGAGCCGCCGGATGGAGTTGGAGTCGTCCACCACGAGCGTCTTGTAGGCCGAACGCTCCGGCTCGGGGATGGCCGCCGCCTCCTTCTCCCGTTCGGTCTTCATGGCCAGGGCGGGGTTCAAGTCCCAGATGATCTGCTCCATGTCGAGCAACAGCACGATATGGTCCGGGAACTTCACCACGCCCGTGAAATTGTTGGCCGCAAACGAGGTCACGTAGCCCGACGGCGGTTCCACCTCGGACCAGCTCAGGCGATGGATGCGCGTGACGCCCGAAACCATGAAGGCGTTGATGACCTTGTTGAATTCCGAAACGATGACCTTGGTGTTCTCGTTGCGCGCCATGGGCTTGCCGAGCCACATGCTCAGGTCGATGAGCGGGATGACCCGGGAACGCAGGTTGAAGGTGCCGATCACGCACGGATGCGGCGTTTGCGGCATGCCCGTGACCTTGGGCAGGCGGATGATCTCCAGCACCTTGGCCACGTTGACGCCGTAATGGGCCCGATACGGCTTGACGCCCGGTTCAGGGGCTTCATCGATGTAGAATTCGATGATCTCGAGCTCGTTGGTGCCGGTTTCTAGGAGAATGTTGGTTTGCGCCATGGCTTCCTCGAATGACCGCTTGCCGTTTTCGCCTCAAAATGCCAAACCGCCCCGGTCGCTGCTTCGGACACGCCGCGCGCGGCAGAGCCCAACGGTATGCTTAGCCGCAAGCCGGCCGAGGCGCAAGCGCTTTGCACGGGCTTTGCCCCGACGGCTTTACAGCGCGACGTTCCCTGGACTACATAGCCGCCGTTGCCCCGAAACGCCAAGCCCCCATCAGGCGAGCATACGATTTGAGCCTTCCCAAGACCGCCTATATCCTCCTGTGGTATCCGCTGCCCTCGGAGACCTTCATCTTCCGGGAAGTGGAAAACGCCAAGGCCGCCGGCATGCCGTTTTCCGTCTACGCCCTTTACGGCGAGGCCGGGAAGAACCTTTCCCCCCGCATGCGCCAGGCCGCGCCGGGCGTGACGCGCCTGGGGCTGGCCGCCGTCCCGCGCATCCTGGCCGACATGGCCTGGTGGGCGCTGCGCCGCCCGGTGGAGACGGCCCGCATCCTGTCCGGCGTTCCGCTGCGGCGCTGGAGCTGCCTGGAGGTGGCCGGGGAGAACGTCTGGGCCATGTGCGCCGGCTTCTCCCTGGCCCGCAAGTTCCTGGCCGACGGCATCCGCCGCATCCACGCCGGCTGGGCCAACGGCCCGGCTACGGCCGCCTGGGTGGCCTCGCGGCTTTCCGGCATCCCCTTTTCCTTTTCCGCCCGGGCCGGGGACATCTACCCCCAGGACGGGGCCCTGGCCGAAAAGATGCGCGCGGCCATCGCCATCCACACCAACAACAAGGCCAACATCGCCTACCTGTCCGACACCGCCCCGGACGCCGCCGGCAAGATCCGCCAGATCTACAACAGCCTGACGCTGGCCGGCAAAAGCCGCTCCCCGGTCCACATGGAGCCGCCGTACCGGCTGCTGGCCGTGGGGCGCTTCTGCCGCACCAAGGGCTTCGACGTGCTCATCGACGCCTGCGCCGTGCTGTCGCGCCGGGGATTCCCCTACCAGCTCACCCTGGTCGGCGCGGGCATGCCCTGGCCCACGGCCGTCATCCGCCGCCGCATCCGCATCCACGGCCTGCGCGCCCGGGTCTTTTTGCCCGGCTTCGTCAGCCACGACCGCATGGGCGAGCTCTATGCCGCCAGCGACGTCTTCGTCATGCCGAGCGTGGTGCACCCCACGGGCGACCGCGACGGCATCCCCAACGTCATCATGGAGGCCCTGGCCCACGGCATCCCGACCGTGGCCACCGACGTGTGCGGCATCCCCGAGGTGGTGGAGGACGGCGTGACCGGCCGGCTGGTGCGCCAGCGCGACCCCGAGGCCCTGGCCGACGCGATCATGGCCCTGGCCTCCGACCGCGACCGGGCCGTGGCCATGGCCGAGGCCGGACGCCAGCGCGTGGCCCGCATGTTCGACCCCGAGGCCAACACCCGGGCCATCCTCGATTTCTTCGCCGAGACCACGGCGCGGGGCGCGCGCTGACATGTGCGGCATCGCCGGTTTCGTCTGGCCCCTGGCCGAGACGCCGCCCCCCGAGCCCGAGCGCCTGGCCTGGCTTTCGGCCGCCACCGGCGCACTGCGCCACCGCGGCCCGGACGGCGAGGGGCTCGTCCTCGACGGCCCCTGCGCTTTGGGTCACCGGCGGCTGTCCATCATCGACCTGGCCGCCGGCTCCCAGCCCATGGAGGACGCCGACGGCCGGGCCGTGGTCACCTTCAACGGCGAAATCTACAACTATCGCGAGCTCAAGGCCCGTTACGCCGCCCGGGGATTCAGGTTCCGCACCAATTCCGACACCGAGGCGATCCTGGCCGCCTGGCTCCTGGACGGGCCCGACGGTCTCGACGCCCTGGAAGGCATGTTCGCCTTCGCCCTGTGGGACAGGCAGTCCCGCACGCTTTTCGCCGCCCGCGACCGCTTCGGCAAAAAGCCCCTGTACTACACCGTGCAGGGCGGCGTGCTGGCCTTCGCCTCGGAGCTGACCGCCTTCGAAAAGCTGCCTTTCCTGCGCCTGCGCACGCCGGTTTCGGCCCTCATGCGCTTCGCCGCCTACGAGTACCTGCCCACGCCCGAGACCATCTACAAGGACGTGTACAAGCTGCGGCCCGGCCACAGCCTGCTGTGGCGCGACGGCAAGCTGACCACTTCCTCCTACTGGGACATGCCCTTGCCCGGCCCTGCGCCGAAAGCCTCGGAAGAGGACCTCTGCGCCGAACTGCGCCTGCTTCTGGCCCAGGCCGTCAAGCGTCGGCTCATGGCCGACGTGCCGCTCGGGGTCTTTCTCTCCGGCGGCATCGACTCCTCCACCGTGGCGGCCCTGACCGCCGGCATGGTCAGCCGCATCAAGACCTTCAGCATCGGCTTTTCCGAAGCCTCCTACGACGAGTCGCGCTACGCCCGGCTCGTGGCCGCCCGTTTCGCCACGGACCACCACGAGCGCATCCTCTCGGCCGACGCCTGCGGCGCGCTTTTGCCCGAGATCGTCTCCCGCTTCGACGAGCCCATGGCCGACCCGTCCATCGTGCCGACCTATCTCCTGTCCCAGGTGACGCGCGAAAACGTCACCGTCGCCCTGGGCGGCGACGGTCCGGACGAGCTTTTCTACGGCTACGAGTACTTCCCGGCCTTCAAGCTGGCCGCCGCCTACGACAGGCTGCCGGCCTTCGCCCGCAAGGGGATCGTCGAGCCCCTGGCCAAGCTTTTGCCGCACTCGGCCGGCTACATCAATCCGCGCTTCGTGGCCGACACCTTCCTGGCCGGGGCCACGGCCCCGAAATGGCTTCGCGTCCAGACCTGGCTTTCCGCCTTCACCGCCGAGGCCCAGGCGCACCTGTGGAAGGAGCCCGCGCCGGGGCTCCTCGATCCGGCGAACCTCTTCGCCCCGACGCGGGAGCTCTTCGAGGCCTACCCGGCCGCCGACCCCCTGGCCCGGGTCGGCTACGTCTTCGCCCGGCAGTACATGCTCGACTACATCCTGGTGAAGGTGGACCGCTGCTCCATGATGCACTCCCTGGAGGCGCGCGCCCCCTTCCTCGACCGCGACGTGGCCGAGTTCGTCTGCCGCCTGCCGGCGCGCTGGAAGCTGCGCGGGACCAGACGCAAATACCTCCTCAGGAAGGCCGTGGCCGGCCTGCTGCCCAAGGAGATCCTCGGCCGGGGCAAGCGCGGCTTTCTCATCCCCGTGGCCTCGTGGCTGCGCGGCCAGCTGCGGCCGCAGGTGGATGCGCTGCTTGGCGAGAAGCACCTGCGTGAGCAGGGCGTCTTCGACCCCAAGGAAGTGGGGCGGCTGGTGACCGAGCACGCCACGGGCGCGGCCGATCACCGCAAGAAGCTCTGGACGCTTCTGGTCCTGCAACTGTGGCTCGATAGCCGCAAACCGAGTCTCATCCCGTGAAGCCCCATCTCGATCCGGCCCGGCCGGAACACGCGCTGACCCGCGCGGCCCTTCGCGCCTCGGGCCGGGCCGACATCCTGCTCTTCCTGCTCGTGTCCACCATCGCCTCGACGGCCGGCATCCAGGCCTGGCAGACGCTCATCAACAACTTTGCCGTGGAATCGGCCCATCTCGGGGCCGACGCCATCGGCTTCATCCAGTCCATCCGCGAGGTGCCCGGCTTTCTCTCCATGCTGGTCATCTACGTGCTGCTCGTTTTGAGCGAACAGCGCGCCGCCTCGCTGTCCGTCCTGGTTCTCGGCATCGGTCTGGCGGTCACGGGCTATTTTCCGAGCTTCTGGGGACTGACGCTCACCACCCTGGTCATGTCCGCGGGCTTTCACTACTACGAGCCGCTGAACCAGTCCCTCACCCTGCAGCATTTCAACACCTTCGAGGCCCCGGTGGTGCTCTCGCGGGTGCGGGCCGTGGGAGCCCTGGCCAACATCGCCGTGGGCATCCTCATCTACTTCCTGGCCGACGCCATGGGCTACAAGGGCATGTTCGCCGTCGTCGGCGCGCTGGTGGCCATGGCCGGCGTGTGGGGCCTGTTCAAGAAGCCCTGCGAGACCGACCTGCCGCCCCAGAAAAAGAAGATGTACCTGCGGCGCAAATACTGGCTCTACTACCTGCTCACCTTCCTCGAAGGCTCGCGCCGCCAGATCTTCATCGTTTTCGCCGTGTATCTGCTGGTCAAGAAGTTCGACTACTCCATCCAGTCCATCACCATCCTCTTTGTCATCAACAACGCCATCAACTACTTCCTCAATCCCATGATCGGCCGGGCCATCAACCGGTTCGGCGAGCGCCAGCTGCTCTCCATCGAATACGCCGGCATGATCCTGGTCTTTCTCACCTACGCCTACACCGATTCGCACATCGTGGCCGGCATCATGTTCGTGCTCGACTACCTGCTGTTCAACTTCAACGTGGGCGTGCGCACCTACTACCAGAAGATCGCCGCGCCCGAGGACATGGCCTCGGGCATGGCCATGGGATTCACCATCAACCACATCGCCGCCGTGGTCGTGCCCGTGCTCGGCGGCATGCTGTGGATGGTCGACTACAAGATTCCCTTCTTCATCGGCGTGGGCCTGGGCGTGGCCTCCCTGGTCCTGACCCAGTGCATCCGTCTGCCCGCCGCCAAGACGCCCTGACGGCGGTCTTCGCGGTCGGGGCGGCCTTCCCGACAGTCCTGTTGTTCTGAAAGCGTCCCGCGAAATCCGCCGGGCGCGTCTCCCGGCCGGCCGCGACGCTCGCCGGCGACTCCCGTCTTTTCCTTTGCATGACCCGGCGTCGCTTGACCCCGGGCGATTTCCCGATGAGGTTGCCTTGACTAACTGATAGCAAGCTATTAAATAGCGCCGCATCGAACGGAGGTCGTCCATGCCCCAGTCTCCACGGGAGCGCATCGGCATCACCCTGGGCCGCGCCGCCCGGCTCATGCGCACCAGGCTCGACGAACGCCTGGCCCCGCTCGGCCTCACACAGGCCAAGTGGCTCATCCTGCTCTACCTTTCCCGCGACGGCGGCAGGAAGCCCCAGAAGGAGCTGGCCGAGATCGTCGGGGTCGAAGGGCCCACCGTGGTCCGGGTCCTCGACGGCCTGGAGCGCCTGGGGCTCATCGAGCGCCGCGACCAGCCCACCGACCGGCGGTCCAAGGACGTCTGCCTGACGCCGCGCGCCGGGGAGCTCGTGGCCGAGATCCGGCGGATCACGGACGGGTTCCGTAAGGAGATGTGGGCCGGGGTGTCCGAGGAGGACGTAGCCGTGTGCGGCCGCGTGCTTGAGGCGGTCCTGGCAAACCTGGGCGCACTCGGGCGCGATCCGGACTGAGCCCGCCGTTTCGTCCGTTTCCCGCAGTTTTTTTCTCAAGGAGTTACGCATCGTGTCCACGCCCGATATTCCCGGAAAGGGGGCCGCGGGGTCCCTTTCCCATCTGTCTGCGCGCGGCAGAAAAATGCTCCTCGCCGCCGCCCTGATCCTGCCGGCCCTGGCCTTGGCCGTCTGGATCGGCCTGCGCTGGCGGCACGTCACCGAAAACGACGCCAAGGTGCTGGCCGACATGGTCACCATCAGCAGCCGCGTGGACGGCTGGGTGGCCGAACGCGCCGTCACTGACGGCGATCCCGTGGCCAAGGGCCAGGAGCTCGTGCGCATCGACCAGCGCGAAACGTCCCTGGAGGCCGAAGCGCTTCGCGCCAGGCTCGAATCCCTGCGTCTGGAGTCCGAGCGCCTCGTCGTCCAGCTCGCCGTCACCCGGGGCTCCACGGAAAGCGACGTGGACGCCGCCCGGGCCCGCCACGACGCAGCCGAGGCCGCCATGCACGCCGCCCAGGCCGAGTTCGAGCGCACCCGTCTCGACTACGACCGCAACAAGCGCCTGGTGGACGAGAAGGTCATCTCCGCCCAGGCCTGGGACCTGGCCCGCACCACCAACCAGCAGACCGAGGAGAAGATGCGCCAGTCCCGGGCCCAGATCGCCGAGGCCAGGGCCAACCTGGACGACGCCCTGGCCAAGCGCGGCGACGTGGCCGTGCTCGAAAAACAGATCGAGCAGCTCGGCGCGGACATGGCGCAGGTGCGGGCCCAGATCCGCCAGAAGGAGGTGGAGCTCGGCGACCGCGAGGTGAAAAGCCCCATCGCCGGCGTGGTGGACCAGAAGTTCGTCGAGCCCGGGGAGTTCGTCATCCCCGGCCAGCGTCTCGTGCTGCTCCACGACCCCAAATCCGTCTGGATCGAGGTGCACCTCAAGGAGACCAAGCTGGCCGACGTGCGCCCGGGCCAGCCCGTGGAAATCAGCGTGGACGCCTACCCCGGCCGCTCTTTCACGGGCGAGGTCGAGCGCATCGGCAACGCCGCCACCAACCAGTTCGCCCTGCTGCCGAGCCCCAACCCGTCCGGCAACTTCACCAAGATCGCCCAGCGCGTGCCCGTGCGCGTCAGGGTGGACCAGCCCGGGGACAACCCCCTGCGGCCCGGCATGATGGTGGAGGTGGACATTGACGCCTCGCACCGTTGAATCCCTGGCCGCGCGCTACGGCGCGGCCTACAAGTGGTACGCCACCGTGGCCGTGATGCTCGGCTGCGTGGCCACGGTGCTGTCCTCCACCATGGTCAACGTGGCCATGCCCGACATCATGGGCGAGTTCGGCATGGGCCAGGACCAGGTGCAGTGGCTGTCCACCGCCTTCCTGGCCGCCATGACCGCCAGCATGCTGCTGACCGGCTGGGCCCTGGCCGCCTACGGCCCGCTGCCGCCGTACCTGGCCGCCCTGGCCGCCTTCGTCGCCGGATCGCTGCTCGGCGGATCGAGCGGCGGCGAGGAGACGCTCATCCTCTCCCGGGTGATCCAGGGTGCGGCCGCCGGCCTCATCCAGCCCGTGGCCATGGTGGTCATCCTGACCGTCTTCGATCCCTCCCGGCGCGGCACGGCCATGGGCATCTACACCCTGGGCATCGTGGTGGCCCCGGCCCTGGGCCCGACCGTCGGCGGCATGCTCATCGACAACTATTCCTGGCGCTACATCTTCTTTCTGGGTGTGCCCCTGTGTCTCCTGGGCGCGGTGCTGGCCCTGCCGTTTCTGCCCCGCCAGGACAGGCGCGAGACCGGCCCCTTCGACCTGCCGGGCTTCCTCCTGCTCTGCCTGGCCGTGGGCGCGCTCCTGGCCGGGCTGTCCAACGGCCAGCGCCAGGGCTGGGACTCCGGGTTCGTGCGCCTCGCCCTGGGCGCGAGCGCCTGCGCCTGGGCCGGGTTCCTCGCCCGCGAGCGCGCCTGCCGCGCCCCGCTGCTCGCCCTCGGCGTCTACGCCAACCCCCGCTTCCTGGCCGCCGCCGTGGTCTCCTTCATCCTCGGCATGGGCCTTTTCGGCTCCACCTACCTCATCCCGCTCTTCGTGCAGACCGTGCAGGGCTACACCCCCACCGAGGCCGGCCTCATGCTCATGCCCGCCGGCCTGGCCATCGGCCTGGTCTCGCCCGTCTCCGGCCGGCTGGCGGACCGGGTGCCGCCGTACCTGCTCATCATCGCCGGCCTCGCCCTTTTCGCCTGGTCCGGCCTGCTCATGACCGAGGCCGGGACCTCCACCGACTTCTGGACCTTCACCTTCTGGGTGCTCCTCGGCCGCCTGGGGCTCGGCTGCATCACCCCGGCCCTCAACAGCGGCGCGGTCCGGGTCCTCGATCCCGGCCAGATGGGGCAGGGCGCGGGCAACATCAACTTCATGCGCCAGCTCGGCGGCGCGGTCGGCGTCAGCCTGCTCTCCGTCTACCTGGAACGCCAGACCACCCTCTACTGCCAGGCCTTCAACAACCTCCAGACCGGCGGCCACGCCGCCGCCGACGCACTGGACGTGGTCTCGCTGCTCCTCTCCCGGGCCGGCGTCTACGACGACGTCTCCCAGGCCCTGCGTCCCGAGGCCGTCTACCACTTCCTCTCGGAAATGGTCGCCGCCCAAGGACGGATGCTCGGGTTCCGCGAGAGCTTCCTGCTCACGGCGGCCGTCTTCGCCGTGGCCATCGTCCCGGCCTGGTTCATGCGCCGTGGCGGCCGTACCAAGGGGGCGGCGCGGTAGGGTAGGGAAGGGGAGGGGAGTGGAAGGGGGAGTGAAGGGGAAGGGAGAGGACGAGGCCTCCGGCGGCCGGGGGGCATGATGCCCCCCGGACCCCCTCGATGGGGCAGAGGAAGATGGGTAAGCGGGTGGACAGGTGTTCGTGGGCGGGAGTGCGTCGGCGAGGCCGGAATCGGCCCGGCGATGCCGTCGCTGCGCTCCAGGCT
>NZ_JARKOZ010000169.1 GCF_029978005.1 Solidesulfovibrio sp.
CGCGCCCCCCCCCCCCCCCCCCCGCCGGGGGGGATCATCCCCCCCGGGCCCCCTGGAAGTGGGGGAAGGGGGCGGGGAGAGTTCCTTCAGGGGTGCGTGGCGGGGATCGATGCGGAAGAAAAAGTCCTGCGCCTGACGGACGGGCGGGAGATCGGCTACGATGCCGTGAGCTTCGGGATCGGCAGCCTGGCCGAGCCGTCCTTTCCCGTGGAGGGAGCGCCGGGATCAGCCATATACCCGGTCAAGCCCATCGAGAACCTGCTCGCCGCCCGGCGCGACATCGAATCCCGGGCCGAGGCCGGCGATCCGGTGCAAGTGCTCGTGGTCGGCGGCGGGGCCTCGGCCTTCGAGGTGGCCGGAAACGCCCTGGCGCTTCTGGCCGGTTGCGGCGTGAAAAAGCCCCTGGTCACCGTGGTCGTCGGCCGGGGGCTTCTGTGCGGCTGGCCTCGGCGGGCCAGGCGGCTGGCCAGGGATTCCCTGATCCGGCGCGGGGCGCGTCTCGTGGCGGGCCGGGTGGCGCGCATCGCCGGCGGCCGGGCCCAGCTCGCCGACGGCAGCGGCCTGCGCTTCGACGTGTGCCTCACGGCCACGGGCACGCACCCGCCGGCGCTTTTCGCCGCAAGCGGCCTGTCCCTCGCCCCGGACGGCGGCCTTTCGGTCAACGCCTTCCTGCAAAGCCCGATCCGCCCGGAACTCTTCGGCGGCGGCGACTGCATCCACTTCGCGCCCAAGCCCCTGCCCCGGGCCGGCGTCTTCGCCGTGCGCCAGGGGCCGATCCTTTGCGCCAACCTCCTGGCCTATCTGACGGGCCGGGAGCTCACGCCCTTCCGCAAAACCGGCGAGCGCTTCCTGGCCCTGCTCAACTGCGGCGACGGCCGGGCCATCCTGCGCAAGGGGCCGCTGGTGTTCGAGGGCCGCTGGTGCATGGCCGTAAAGGACGCCATCGACCGGCGCTTCATCCGCGCCTTCGCCGCCCCGACCGGGACGCCCCCCTCCTGACGCTCTTCCCTTACTGGCGAAAGCGCGCCCGGTCCGCGCCGGGTTCGCGTATGGGCAGGATGCCGAGCTCCCGGGCCATGGAGATGTTGACGAGCCCCACCTCGTCCGGGCCGCCCTTCCTGCGCGCCCGCTTGTCGCGCCAGCGGATGCGGGGATCGGCCTTGAGCTTCGATTTGTATTTCTTGCGGACAGCCTCCCCGGCCTCGGCCGCGTCGTCGAAGGAGGAGTCCGAGTCGCCGAGCAGCGTGGTTTCGAGGTAGAGGTCCTCGTCGCCGTCGTCGTCGAGGTCCACGGCCACCAGCATGTGGTCCGGCAGGTTCACCAGGGAGGCCTTGAGCCCCATCTTGGCGAAGACCGAAGCCAGCAGGCACGAGCCCTCCACGCAGTTGGCCTGGCGCGCGGCGAGCGCCTCGCCGAGCAGGCGCACGTGCTGGCTCCAGATGTGGGGGGATTCGGCCGAGGCGGTCTTGATGCTCGAATAGCGGATGCGCCGCCGGGCCAGGGCCGTCCACACGGCCTCGATCTCGTCGCGCACGTCGTCGGCGTCGCCCTGGTAGCCGGCGATGGAGTCCACCTTGCCCGTGGCCAGGGCGTCCTTGAGGATGCCCTCCACGGCCGGGTGGTTCTCGTTGACGTAGGCCGCGAACAGCCACGAGGTGTCGTTCCAGCGGCCGTCCTCGTCGTAGCCGTAGACGCAATCGTTGATGGAGCGCACGGTGACGCGGCCGCTTTTTTCGCCCATGGGCGCGCCGTCGAGGGTCAGCCGGGCCGTCACCGTCTCGGCGAAGGGCTGGCGGATGAGCACCATCTGCTCGGCGTTGTACTTGATGAAGGGATAGACGGCGTAGCGCACGCCCTTTTTCGGCAGGGTCACGCTGACGGAGCTCGGGGCCACGAGGCCCGAGGCCGAAGCGAGCTCCACCTGCGCCTTGGCCCCGTCGCGCGGCGCGACCACGGAAACGCCGAGCAGCCCGTTGGCGTCGCCGAGTTCGCGCGGATCGGCCCCGGTGTCCAGGCGAAGCGTGCCCGCGGCCACGACCAGGGCCGGGAAGAACGTGGCGTCGGGCCCCAGTTCCAGGCTCCAGCCGTCGTCTTTGACCGGTGCGGCCGGGCAGGCGGCGGCGAAGGCCAGGAGAAGACAAAGCGTCGACAGGACAAGGCGCTTCATGATCGACCTCCGGAGGAGCCGCATGTTTTCGGTTTGCGCATTGCGGGGCGACGATCGGTTCTTCCCGATTCCCGGCATGCGGCCTCGCCGGCGCCTCGTTCGGGGCAAGGCTGGTGCGATGCCGATGCCGCCGTCCCCTTTCCCTACACGGCCGCTTCCCTTTCGGCCTCGGGCTCCCGAACCGGACAGGCCGGCATCACCCGGGTCGGCGCGCCGACGACCGTGACCAGGTCGTCGAGGATCTTTTGCTTGTAGCTTTGCACCATGGCCTCGTTGTGCATGATCATGTCGAGCTGCCGCGTGTGCATGAGCATGTAGCCGATGACCTTGAGCGCCGTGAGCATTTCGTCCTCGGGGCCGACGCTCACGCGGGCGAAGGAGGCGTCCTCGCTGACCTCCACGGCGAAGCCGCGAATTTCCAATATCTCGGCCACGAACTCGGCCCGGCGGCGGCGGCGGGAGAACTCCGCCGCCCCGCCCTTGAACTGGAAGCTCACGTAGTTCTCCTGGGGCCGGTCGCCGACCAGCGCCTCCACCGTGCAGAAATGGAAGCCGAACCGGGAGCTCAGGCACAGGTAGTTGCGCGAGACCATGAAGTAGTTGCGCTCGGCGAAGGACGAATGGGCCGCCGCCTCCAGGTGCGGATTGGTCGAGGCCTGGGCGATGATGGACATGAGCCCCCGTCCGTCCACGGGCGGCGGTCCCTGCCAGGGGATGGCCACGATGCCGTCCCACAGCGCTCCCACCGGGATGGAGCAGATCTCCTCGAGCTTGACGTACTTGCCCGGCACGTCGTGGACGAAGCCGTCGTCGAGGTTGATGAACCACCATTTCATGGCGGTTCCCTTGTACTTGAGCTGCTTGGCCGCCCGCTTGGAGAAATGGAACTCCTGGCCGAAGGCGAACATCTCGGTGACGGACTTCTCGTGGCAAAACCGCGTGATGTCGTGGAGCGTGCGGCAGTTTTCCGGGGCGAACTCCGGCACGTTGGGATCGATGAGATGCAGCGGCGTGATCTGGTCCATGACCCGGCGCAGGATGGCGTGCATGGGCGTTTGCCGCTCGGGCGCGGGCCGGCGCTCGGCCTCGGCCGCGTCGAGCAGCTCCTGCACCCGCCCCGGATAGACGGCCCGGCCGTCGGCGTCCACGGTCACTTCCGCACCCGGGGCCAGCAGCGTGGTCGCGCCGGGAACGCCCATGAGCGCCGGCACCCGGAACTCCCGGGCCACGTTGGCCAGATGTCCGGCCGCGCCGCCTTTTTCCGTGACGATGGCCGCGGCCATGTCAATGACCGAGGCGTAGCGCGGCGGGGCCTCGATGGCCACCAGCACCCCGCCCCGGGGAAAACGCAGCAGATCGGCCTCCCGGCGCACCACGAAGACCGGGCCGCAGCCCACGCCCGGGCTGGCCGTGACCCCGTCGGCCACCAGCGGCTGCCCGTGCACCCGTCGCGGCCTGTCCGGGGCCGCACCGCCCGGCAGCTGCACCAGCTCCCGGCATTGCAGGAACATGATCGCGCCGGAGGTGTCCACCGCCCATTCCACGTCCACGGGCGCGCCGTACATGCTTTCCAGCCGCACGGCCGCCTCTCCCAGAGCCAGGGCCTGGGCGTCGGTGAGGCTCGGCTCCCCGGCCCGGTCGCCGGTGGTCTCCATGCGGCACACGCCCTCGCCCGGCAGGCAGACGAACACCTGGTCCTTGCGCCGGATGTGGCGCTCGGCCAAAACCGGCGGCTCGCCCCGGCGCACCACGAACTCGTCCGTGGCCACGGACCCGTCCACCACGGACTTGGGCAGGCCCAGGGCGCTGTGGATGCGGATGGCGTCGTCGCGGATGTCCAGGGGGTTGCGGGAATAGATGACCCCGCCGGCCACGGCGTCCACCATGGCCATGACGCCCACGCACATGGCCACATCCTCGTCCGGGATGCCCCGGTTGAGGCGGTAGGTCATGGCCTGCGGGCTGTACTTGCTGGCCAGGACCTCCTTGTAGGACTGGAGGATGTCGTCCGGGCCGACGTTGAGCTTGGAGGAGAACTGGCCGGCGAAGGTCTGGCCGGCTTCGTCCTCGCCCAGGGCCGAACTGCGAAGCGACACCGGCACGGGCCTGCCCAGGGGCCGCCACAAGGCCTCGTAGGCCTCAAGGATGGCCGCGGCCACGTCGTCCGGCACCTTGGCGTCCGTGATCTTGTTGCGGATCTGGGAGCTCAGGATGAGGAGATTGCGCTGGTCGTCCGGGCCGGCCGTCTGGAGCAGCCGGTTGATCTCGTCCTTGAGGTCGTTTTCCTCCACCAGCCGGCGGTAGGCCCGGGCCGTGACCGCGAACCCCGGCGGCACGGGCAGCCCGGCCCGGCGCACGATCTCGCCGAGCCCGGCCATCTTGCCGCCCACCTGGTCGGCCATGTCCCGGCCGGCCTCGGCCAGGGGCACGACCAGGGCCGTGGCCGCGTCCTGGCACCCCTGCTGCCAGCAGTCGCCGATGCGGCGCTGGATGTCCTTGATGCGGTTGTAGAGTTCGGCGTACTTGCCCGGCGCGATGGAATTGAGGTGCTCGACGATCTTGTACACGTTGACCGAAGCGGCGGTGGAATGGGCGCGAATGAAGGCCATGCCGAAGGCGCGGCGGCCATTGAGCGCCTCCTCCATCTCGGACATGACTTCCAGGGCCTTCTTGTTGGCCGTGAGCAGCAGCTTGAAGTGGTGGTAGCGCTTCTTGAATTCCGCCTGGATCTGCTCTTCGGTCAAACCCTGGGCTCCGTCGGAATCCTTGCCGGCGAAAAGCCCCGTCAGCGCGCGCTTGATGGTGCCGAACACATGCCCCCCGATGGCCGGCGATCCGGCCGGGTAATGTTCCTGTGCCTCCCCCCTTTCGTATCGGTTCGGTACAAGCTTGGCAACGCGGCCGACTCGAAACCCTTCCATGTTGTCACTTGCATCTTACTGTAATCTACATCTAGATGGAATCAACATCTCAAGGAGGCCGCCATGGCTTCGGACAAGATCAAGGGCTACCGCCACCTGCCCGCCTTCCTGCTGCTCGCCCTGGCCCACGGGCCCGGGCACGGCGCGGCGCTTTCGGCCAGGATGCACGAACTGCTGCCCCTTTCCGGCGTGGACACGGGAGCGGTCTACCGCACGCTGAACGCCCTGGAGGAGGACGGTCATGCCGTCGGGGAATGGGACACTTCCGGCCGGGGACCGGCCCGGAAAATCTACCGGCTGACGCAAACGGGCTGGGCGCGCCTGGACTTCTGGCGCGAAGACATCGCCTACCGGGCGCGGCTGCTGGCCGTGTTCCTCAAATCCGCCGACGCCGTCCAGGCGGGCCGGCCGGAGCCCGCCGCATGAGCCAGACCGCGCCTCCCCGCCTGCGGGACATCTTCCTGGTCTTTTTCAAGTTCGGCCTGACCGGCTTCGGCGGGCCGGCCATGATCACCGTCATCCGCGAACTGACCGTCAACCGCCACCGCTGGGTGGACGAAGCCACCTTTCAGGACGGCCTGGTGCTGGCCCAGTCCGTCCCCGGAGCCACGGCCATGCAGACGGCGGCCTATGTCGGGCTGGCCCGGCGCGGCGTGCCCGGGGCGCTTTGCGCCTATGTGGGACTCGGGCTGCCGGCCTTTTTCCTCATGCTCGCGCTGTCGGCCTTCTACGCCAAGACCCAGTCCATCGACTGGATGCTCGCGCTCATGCGCGGGCTGTCCGTGGTGGTGGTGGCGCTGCTCGGCTACGCCGCCTGGACCTTCGCCAGGATTTCCTGCCGCGAACCCCGGGGACTGCTCGTAGCCCTGGCCTCGGGCACGGCGCTCGGCTTAGACGTCAATCCGTTCCTGGTCATCCTGGGCGCTGCCGTGGCCGGACTCTTCCTCTACCGCGACCGCGAGCCGGCGGACGCGCCCAAACCCCTCGGCGACGCCCTGGCCAAGGGCGTGCGCCAGGCCCTGCCGCTTCTTGGCCTGCTCGGCCTGGCCATGGCCGCGACCTGGCTCTACGACCCGGGCCTGTTCGCCTTGTGCCGGCTCATGCTCGGCATCAACTGCGTGTCCTTTTCCGGCGGCTTCTCCGCCCTGCCCATCATGTACCACCTGATCGTGGACGTGGCCGGCCAGATGTCCGGCAAGATGTTCATGGACGGCATCGCCCTGGGGCAGATCACCCCCGGCCCCATCAGCATCACGTCCACTTTCCTGGGCTACATGCTCTACGGCCTGGTCGGGGCCGCGGCAGCCACCATCGCCATGTTCGCGCCGTCGTTTCTCATCCTCGTGACCGTGGCCCCGTCCTTCGCCGCGCTCAAGGGCTCCCGGCGCTTCTTCCGGGCTTCGCTCGCCATCACGGCCAGCTTCGTGGGGCTGCTCGGCTACGTGACCGCCATGTTCGCGACCGAGGCGCAGTGGAGCCCGGCGGCCGTCGTGCTGGCGGCCGTCTCCCTCGTCGCCCTGTGGCGGCGGGCGGAGGTGCCGTACGTGGTGGGATTCGCGGCGCTTTATTCGCTCGTGGCGCTTTGATCCAGGGGGAAGATGTCCCCGGCCATGCGCCAGCCGTTGCGGCCGGCCTTCTTGGCCGCGTACATGGCCGCATCGGCCAGGCGCAAAAGCTCCCCGGCCCGCTTGCCGTCGTCCGGAAACAGCGCCACGCCGACGCTGGCCCCGAGCCGGCAGACGTTGCCCATGGCGTGAAACGGCGAACGCATGGCCGCCACCATCTTCCCGGCGATGACCCCGGCATTGGCGTCGTCGCCGACGCCCGGAGTGAGCGCCACGAACTCGTCGCCGCCAAGCCTGGCCACGGTGTCGCTGCGGCGCACACAGGCCGCCAGGCGCTTGGCCGCCTCGATCAGGACCTTGTCGCCCGCTTCGTGGCCGTACGCGTCGTTGACTTCCTTGAAACGGTCGAGGTCGATGAAATACACCGCCACCTGCTCCCCGGTCCGTTCAGCCAGGGCCAGGGTCTGACGCAGCCGGTCCATGTAAAGCGCCCGGTTGGGCAGGCCCGTGAGGCCGTCGTGCAAGGACATGCGGGTGATGAGTTCCTCGGCCCGGCGGCGCTCGGTGACGTCGTTGATGATGCCGTCGTAGGACACGAGATTCCCGGCGGCGTCGTGGTGCAAAACCGGGGTGTTGCGCACGTAGCGGATCGAGCCGTCCTTGTGGATGATGCGGTGCTCCAGCGGGGCGGGATCGCCGGCCAGCACCCGGGCGGCATGGGACAGCACCGCCGGCCGGTCCTCCTCGGGCACCATGGCCAGCCACAACAAGGGATTGTGCTGGTATTCCTCGGCGACATAGCCGGTGACGGCCACGCAGTTGGGGCCATGGACCGTGGCCACGGCCTGCCCGTCCCGGACGGCGACGGTGTAGACGTAGTCCGTGACGCTTTCCAGCAGGCGGCGATAACGGTCCTCGTTCTGGCGCAAGGTCCGCTCCAGCTCCAGGCATTGGGCATGCTGGCGCTCAAGCTCGGCCAGCCGGCGGTGAAGGGCCGCGATCTCGGCCAGTAGCTGATCCCTGCCTGGGACGTCGCTGGGCATGGTGTTCACACCTCGCCTATAGATTACCTGAAAGCAAAAAGTTTGTCATGACCATCAACCTTGCCAAGTGAACATCCACAGGGTACCAGCGGGTAGATTCACAATTTCTCCAGGGAGCGTGGCATGACGGTTGGCAACGACTACGCCGACGACCTCAAGCAGGAACTGCTTACGGAGATGGCGGACAACTTCTTTTCCCGCCGCCGTCGTCTGGACGAACGCCTGGAAGCCTTCGCCGGGACGCGGGAAAAAGTGGCGCGCCAGGGCACGCTGGCCCTGGCCAGATGGCGGGCCTTTCGCAAGCTCCTCCTCGACAGCGCCCAGGCCGACCTCTTCCTCGCGAGCCTCGGCTACGACGTCGAACGCCTCCTCGCCTTCGGAGACAAAGACGTCCTCACCCCGCGCATCCGCACCGCCTTCGGCTTCACGGCAGCCGGCCGCTACCGCCGCACCGTACGCGCCGCCTACGAAGACCTGCGCAACGAACTGGAACTCTACAACGACGGGTCCTTCGTGCCCGACCCCCACGACCCGCGCCGCAAGGCCCGTGTTCCGGGCTTCTGCCACCTCATGGAAACCGCCCAAAAGCTCAACGAGGAAATCGCCTCGGTCAATTCCTGCCAATGCCCCTCGGACATGCTGCGCTTCACCAGCTCCCTGGACCCGGATCGCCAGGAACAGGAACATGCCTGCGGCGGCATCGGCGACGCCTGCCGCCTCGACGAGGCCCTGGCCTACACCTGCCTGGACATCTCCTGCCTCGACGTCCCGGTGCTGCCCACGCCGCCCACCCTGGACACCGTCAGCGACACCCTCGACGCCCTCGCCGACGCGCTCTGCCAGGCCGACCCGGCCGGCGTGAAGGCGGCCATGGAGAGTGGGAAGAGCGGGCAGGAGGCGTGAGAAAGAGGGAGAGACGAAGAGGAGGAAGAGGAAGATGCCTCCGGCGGCCAGGAGGGGGTGACCCCCTCCTGGACCTCCCCGGCGGGGGATGGGTAAGCGGGTGCAGGCGTGGTCGGAGGGCGGGGCGTCGGGGTCTGTGGTCTCGGAAATGGGGCGAAGCGCCGCATTTTAAGAAAATTTCCTTTAAGGTTTTTCAAAGGCTTCCAACGTAAAATTCCTTCAAACTCGCCCCAAAGGGGCGACGGGCCTGCGGTGCCGGAATT
>NZ_JARKOZ010000190.1 GCF_029978005.1 Solidesulfovibrio sp.
CGGCGGGACGAGGCTTTGCAGGCTCGTCCCGCCGCTTCGTTGCAACGGGGGGAAACAAGTGCGCGGAAAAGCGATGTTGCTGGGTGTCTTGCCGGTTCTGCTGGCGGTATGCGTTTGGGGCGCGGCTCTGCCGGCCCGGGCTGGGCAGGCAGGGGAAGCGGCCCTGCGCCGGGGCCTGGCGGACCTGGAGCGGCAATCCGGCGGCCGGCTCGGCCTGGCCTTGCTCGATCCGGCCACGGGTCGGCGTTTCGCCTATCGCGGGGACGAGCGGTTTCCCCTGTGCAGCACCTTCAAGCTGATGCTGGCCGCCGCCGTGCTGCGACGGAGCGTGGCCGCGCCGGAGACGCTCTCGCGCCGCGTGACGTATGGGGAGGCCGACCTCCTCGCCTGGGCCCCCGTGACCCGCGAGCGCCTGCCTTGGGGCATGACCGTGGAGGAGCTGTGCGCCGCCGCGATCGAGTACAGCGACAACACCGCCGCCAACCTGCTCCTGAACGGCCTCGGCGGGCCGGCGGCGCTCACGGCCTACGCCCGGGGCCTTGGCGACAAGGCCTTCCGCCTGGACCGCCGCGAGCCGGAACTCAACACGGCCGTGCCGGGCGATCCCCGCGACACCACCACGCCCGAGGCCATGGCGCGCACCGTTGAAAGGCTCGTTCTCGGCGACGGGCTGCCGCAGCCGCAACAGGAAAAGCTCGTCGCCTGGCTCAAGGGCAACACCACGGGCAATGCCAGCATCCGCGCCGGCGTCCCGCCCGGCTGGACCGTCGGCGACAAGACCGGCAGCGGCGACTTCGGCACGACCAACGACGTGGCCGTGCTCTGGCCGCCAAAGGGCTATCCGATGGTGCTGGCGGTCTATTTCACGCAGCCGCGAAAGGACGCCCCGCCGCGCAAGGACGTGCTGGCGGCGGCGACGCGGCTGGTGCTGGGGCATTTTTAAGAGTCAGGATAAGGTGGATAAATCAAACACAATCTATGTGGCCTTGTCTCGGGAGTCTTGTGTTATGGCAGAGTATGATATAGATTTTTCAAGTAAATTGGTTGATGTGTCAATGGGAGCTCTTGAAAAAAATGAGTTGGATTTCGAAACGTTGAGAGTAGTATTGTATCTAAGTTTATTGTCAATAGAAATATCTCTAAAGTCGATACTTGAGCGAGCCGGATTCAAAATTGGCAAGATTCGAGAATGCGGTCATGATTTGCCAGAGCTGCTGAAGTTTGTTGGCAGATGCTGGATAACAATAGAATTTGGGAGAAGAATCCCTGCTTCTCACGTTAGATCATGCGCTGTTAAATATGACGGAGCTGAGTCGACGGTCGGGAGAATCATTGATTCCGGTGCCGAGGGCGTGTCTAAATATCCAAATCAAATTCGATATGGTGAAGGATTTACACACTATCCGCCACAGGCGGTGCTCCAGGCCGCGCATGCTGTTGTGCTATTCGCAAAGGAATATTGGGATAATGTGAGTATGGATAGATTCTCAGAGTGATTGTGTACTGATCGTAACAATATAACAAACCGGGCCGCCTCCTACGAGACGGCCTGGTTTTCTCTTCCCTCAAGGGAGGTCCAGGAGGGGCGCGCCCCTCCTGGTCGCCGAAGGCATCCTCCCCCACAATTACACGAGCGGCGTGTTCTCCACCAGGCTCCAGACGCCGCAGGGGCAGGCGTTGGCGCAGAAGCCGCAGCCGATGCACTTGTCCGGGTCGGAGACCATCTCGAACTCCTTGCCGTCGCGGGCCTTGCGGGAGATCGCGCCCGTGGGGCAGATCGTCTCGCACAGGCCGCAGTCGCGGCAGGCGCCGCAGGACGAGCACTGGCTGGCGCAGGAATCGAGATCGTTGAATTCCATGATGCGCGGGTCGAAGTATTCGAGCTTGGCCCGCTTGTAGTCGATCATCTTGCGGGTGTCCTCGCAGGGACGCTTGCCCGCGAAGATGTCCTCGATGGCCTGGGCCGCGTCGCGACCCATGCCGATGGCTTGGGTGAGCAGCCCGGGCTTCACGATGTCGCCGATGGCGAAAACCTTGGGATTGGTGGTCTGGTAGATCTCGCTCACCTTCACGTGGCCGCGCTCGGTGGCGATGGTGTCGTCCAGGAATTCCAGGTCCGGCACGTCGCCCACGGACAGGATGACCGTGTCCGCCGGCAGCTTCTCGCCGGACTGGAGGGTGACGCCCTCGGCCGTGATCTCCTTGGTGAAGCAGGGCCACTTGAAGATCGCGCCCACGGCCTCGGCGTCCTTGCGTTCCTTGCCGAAGGAGGCCGGGGTCTGGATGTCGATGAGCGTGATGGACTCGGCCCCCAGGCGGGCGGCCTCGGTGGCCACGTCGCAGCCCACGTTGCCCGCGCCGATGATGACCACGGTCTTGCCGACCTTGGCCGCGTTCTTCTTGGCCGCCTTGAGGAAGGTCAGGGCCGGCACGGCCAGTTCCTTGCCCGGAACGGGCAGCACCCGGGGCTTGTTGGCCCCCACGGCCAGGACCGTGAAGTCGTGGTCCGTGACGATCTGGCCGAACTCGTCCTTGCCCAGGGCCTTGGGCAGGCGCACGTGGGGCAGGATCTCCTGGGCGCGGGCGATCTCGGCGTCCAGGACGTCTTTCGGAATGCGCGAGGAGGGGATGGCGGCCGTGATCTTGCCGCCGAGCTTCTCCTCGAGGTCGTAGATGACGGCCTCGTGGCCGGCCAGGCGCAGCTGCCAGGCCACGGACATGCCGGCCGGGCCGCCGCCGATGACGGCCACGCGCTTGCCGGACAGGGGCGGCAATTTGGGCATGCGGCCGGATTTGGCGTTGGCCTTGCCAAGCAGCGCCGTGTCCAGCGGCACCAGGTTGGAAACGGCGCGGGTGCAGCCCTGCATGCACAGGTTGGGGCACAGGTAGCCGCAGACCGTGGCCGGGAAGGGCGTGTAGGCCAGCGCCAGGTCCATGGCTTCGTCCATGAGCCCGTCGCGCACGAGCTGCCAGCGCTGCTGCACCGGGATGCCGGTGGGGCAGCTGGCCTGGCAGGGCGACAGGTATTTCTTGTTTTCCCAGACCGGCACGAACCGGCGCAGCTCGCCGTTGACGATGAGCCCGATGGGCGAGCGGTCGCTGTCGTCGAGGTCGCCGATAAGGCCTCCCCGGCCGAGCTCCGCGTCCCAGACGTTGGCGCGGAATTCGCTTATGGCCCGGCGCTTCTTGCCGGTCTTCTCGTAGGGGCTGCGGGCGGCGATGCACTGCCAGTCGTCGCGCCTGGACAGGGCGTCGAAAAGCTCGGGCCGGCCGATGCGGTCGAGAAAGGCGCGCAGGTTCTCGGTCAGCCAGGCGTAGGCCGCGTCGTCCACGGGCACGAGCTTGGCGTCGGCCATGGAAAAGCCCTGGTAGGGGCCGCGGAAGAAGATCTGGCCGCCGACCATGCCGACGCAGGGCCGGTAGCCGAGGACGTTGTCCGGGTTTTGCGGCTCGAAGCCGCAGACCACGGCCGTGCCGCCGGCCATGAATTCGGCGAAGTAGTCGCCCGTCGACCCGAGGATCCACATTTCCGGGGCGTCGTACTTGGGGTTGCGCTTGGTCATGGTCATGCCGCGCGACCCGATGTTGCCGCCGATGGAGATCCTGCCCTGGGCCATGGCGTTGCCCGCGCCGTTGCCGGCGTTGCCGCGCACGACGATCTCGGCCCCGGCGTTGAGCCAGCCGATGTCGTCCGAGGTCGGGGCGTCGATGACGATCTTCGTGCCCGGGAAGCCCATGGAGCCGGCGCGCTGGCCCGGGGAGCCGGTGATGCGCACGCTCACGGGTTCGGTGCGGGAGACGAAGAGGCGGCCGCCGATGCCGTGCTGGCCGAAGGCCTCGACGGTCAGGTCGCGCGCGCCCTGGGTGACGGCCCGCTGGATGCGTTCCTCCAGGATGCGCGAATCGACCCGGTGGCCGTTTTCCATGCCGTGTATGATGACGGATTGCTGTTCCATGTCGATTGCTGCCTTCTGTGCGGTGGATGGCTGTCTTGTCGTTAGACCACGTACTTGATCTTGAGCCGCTCGGCCGCGTGGTAGTCCCCGATGCCCAGAGCGTCGGACATGCCGATGGGCAGCGAGGTGGAGCGGCCAAGGGGCGCGACGATCTTGCGCAGTTCCGTGTCGAAGGACAAAAACACGTCCACCAGACGTTCGGCCACGAGCTCCGGATCCAGCCGGCGGTACACGCGCGGATCCTGGGAGGTGATGCCCTTGGGGCACACGCCGATGTTGCACACGTTGCAGCGGTCGTGTTCCGAGCCCAGGCAGCCGGCGGCGGCCTGCATGATGTACTTGCCGGACTGCACGGCGCTGGCCCCGAGCATGATGAGCGCGGCGGCGTTGGCGGCCAGGTTGCCGTTCTTGCCGATGCCGCCACCGGCGATGAGCGGAATCTCGTTCTGCTTGCCGGCGATGCACAGGTTTTCGTAGCAGTCGCGCAGGTTGGTGGCGATGGGGTGGCCCATGTGGTTCATGGACACGTTGTAGGCCGCGCCCGTGCCGCCGTCCTCGCCGTCGATGGCCAGGCCGGCCGCGTAGGGGTTGCGCACGAGGTTATTGAGCACCGCCGTGGACGAGGTGGTGCCGGAGATCTTCGGGTAGACCGGGACGCGGAATCCCCAGGCCATGGACATGGACTGGATCATCTTGGCCACGGCCTCCTCGATGGAGTACTTGGTCTGGTGGGTGGGCGGGCTCGGCAGGGAGACGCCTTGCGGCACGCCGCGGATGGCGGCGATGAGCTTGTTGACCTTGTACCACATGAGAAGCCCGCCGTCGCCGGGCTTGGCCCCCTGGCCGTACTTGATCTCGATGGCGCAGGGGTCTTCCTTCATGTCCGGCAGAGCCTTGATGATCTCGTCCCAGCCGAAGTAGCCCGAGGCGATCTGGAGCACCATGTACTTGAGGAAGCGCGAGCGCAAAAGGCGCGGCGGGCAGCCGCCCTCGCCCGTGCACATACGCACGGGCATGTGCAGTTCCTCGTTTAAGTACGTCACGCCCATGACCAGCCCTTCCCACATGTTGGGGGAAAGCGCGCCGAAGGACATGGAGCCGATCATCAGCGGATAGATCTCGCGCACGGCCGGCACCCAGGCATTGTCGCGCAGGGCGGCCAGGCCTTCCTCGGGCGGCTGGATGCGGCCAAGGAGCGTGCGCAGCTCGAACTCGTGGCGGCCGGCGTCCAGCGCCGGGTCCGTGAGCATGGAGATGCGGATGAACTTGATCTGGTCGAGCAGGCTGCCGGTGTCGTTTCGCCGGCCGCCGCGGGTGCGGGCCGAACCGCCGCGGTTGTTGTGGAACTTGAGCGTGGTGGCTTCGGGGCGCAGCCTGGGGGCGATGGCGTTATTGGGGCAGACCATGTTGCACATGCCGCAGCCGATGCAGCGGTAGGCCGGATCAGTGCGTTGGCGGATGCCGTAATAAATGGAATAGCTGTTGGTGGGCTTTTTCTGCAGGGCGATGGTCGCCTCGACGGTGCGCTTGCGGAAGACCCCGAGCTCGATGGCGTTCACCGGGCACACGGACGTACAGCGCCCGCACAGGGTGCAGGTGTCCTTGTTCCACTCGATCTGCCAGGGGAGATCGACGACGCTTAGTGTGGACGGGGTAATGACTGCAGTTGATTGCATACGGTGACCTCTTGGCATTCGGGGCGCACGATGACGGTGTCCAGGTGCATGGGCTGCACGTCGGTGTGGGGGTCGCGGTCCGGGATGGCCGCGTCCAGGCCGCAGATTTCCGAGGAGAACGCGAAGATGCCGTCATGGCCGCCGACCACTCCCGGACGGAGCTTCTTGCGGTCATGGACCATGAACATGTCGCCCTCGGGCAGGCAGCCGATGACGCAGTTGGGGCCGTCGATGATGAGCTTGCGGCAGGTCTGCTTGATGCGGGCGAGCATGGCCCGATCGGGGTGCCCTTCCATCTCGGCGTCGGACAGCGGCGTGATGACGTGCTTGTAGTACTCGACGCCCAGGCCCAGGCGGTTGCGCGTGAAATGCATGATGTGGGCGAAGACTTCCGAGTCGGACTGGTAGCCCATGTAGCCTTTGAACCCGCGCGAGAGCAGGTATTCCTTGATGGGAATGAACGCCGTGTTCTCGCCGTTGGTCATGGTGCATACGCCCTGGAGAAAAAACGGATGGCAGGCGTAGAGATTGATGGCGTAGTTGGTGTTCTGCCGTCCCTGGGACAGGATGCGCCGGGCGTAGAGCTCGGGGCGGTCGAGGCCGAGGTATTCGGCCACGGTCATGGGGTCGCCGACCTCCTTGACCATGATGGTGTCGGGCCAGAAGGAGAACACCCGGATGTCGTCGCGTTCCTCGCCCAAAAGGCGCAGGGTCACGCGGATGCTCATGTACGTCATCTCACGTTCGGCCTTGGAGGCGGCCTTGAGGTCGGCCGGGATCTCGTAGGCCCGGGCCATGTAGGTGCCGCGCACGGGCGTCCCGACCGGGGTCGGCGTCTTGGGGTCCAGGACCAGGGTGGCCTTGGTCACGAATCCCCGTTCGTCCATGAAGGCGTCCAGGCGCTTGAGGCCTTCGTCGGTGAAGATCCCGGAAAGGATCGGCGCGCCCTTCATGTCGCCGAAGGGGCCGCCCAGATCATGCAGGAACAGGCCGACGCCGGAGCCGTCGTGGCCTTCCTTCATGACGTTGAGCGCCTCGATGGCGCGCATGGGGGACACGGGGTCCCGGCTGCTGAGAGCGAATAAACGGCACATGGTCTACTCCGAATAACGGTATCGATTAGAGGGGGGTTTTTTCATAGTGACAAAATGGGGCACCGTAAAGCAGAAAATAAAAAATGACCAGCTCTTGCGGAAATTGTAAATTATTCCCACAAGGAAGATGGAGAAGCAACGTCGGTACGGACACGAAGTTTCGCCGGAATTGGCAAGTCGCTGTTTCTGGAAAACGTCTTATGTCCGGAGTTTCGTTGGTCCTTTCGAATATCGTTCTGCCCCAAGCCGCCATCGGCCACCTGACACGGGAAGCGCGCCCCTCGTTGCCGCAGGCGGCCGGATGCCGTCACGGCCGGAACAAGGTTTCCCCGAATTGGAAAAATAAGGCCCTTGCGCCGCGCGTCAATGCGCGCGGACGGCGACCATGCGCGGCGGCCGGGGCCGGCGCGGCTGCGGGTCTGGCGCGGCTACGGTGCGGGCGCGGCCAGGATCTCCGCGGCCGGGAAGGGCTTTGGCAGCAGGCCGAAGCGGGCCGTGACGTCGATGACCCCTTGCAGGGCGGACGGGGCCAGGGTTTCGGGAAAGCGCGGCAGGGCGATGCGGGAGGCCAGCTCCGGGGAGAGCTTCGTGCGCGCGGCCAAAAGCTCCCGGGCCTTGTCCGGTTGGGCGGCGATGAATGCCGAAGCCTTGGCCATGGCCCGGACGAAGGCGGCCGCTTCCCCGGGATGGGCGGCGATCCAGGTTTTCTTGGCGAACCAGCCGCCGATCAGGTACGGGCTGCCGAAGGCGGCGTGGGGCGAGGGGTCGAGGATGCGCGCCGTGGCGCGAGTGACGGCATCCGTGACGAAGGGCTCGATGGCCAGGGCCGCGTCGGCCGAACCCTTGGCCAGGGCGGCGGCCATGTCCGGGAAGGGCACCTCCACGAGCCGGAAGGCGTCCGGGGACAGGCCGGCCTGTTCGGCCAGGGCGCGCATGGCCGCCTCGTTGATGTTGCCGAGCGTGTTGATGGCCACGGTCTTGCCGGAGAGGTCCCTGACCGAGGCCACGGCCGAGCCGGCCGGCACGAGCAGGGCGTGGACGTCGTTGGTGCCGGTCGCGCCCTCGGCCCCGGGAGCCAGGAAGACGAAGTCGAAGCCGCGCGCGTGGGCCAGGATGACGGACACGGCGTTGGACCAGCCGACGGCGAGCTGCCCGCCTTCCACGGCCGGCGCGATGACCGCGCCGCCCTTCATGGCCAGGCCCGTCACGGCCAGCCCCTCGGCCGCGAAATAGCCTTCGGCCTCGGCCACGTAGAACTGCAGGCAGTCGCCCACGGGGATGTAGCCCACCGTCAGGGGCGTGGGCGACTGCGCCCCTGACGGGGCAGCGCAAAGGACGAGCAGCAGGGCGCACAGGGCGGGTACGAGGCGGATCATGGGCTCTCCTGGGGGTTGGGGGCGGTTCCTGAGCCTTTTATGCACCATCCGCCGCCTGATGCCAATGCGGCAACCGGGCCGCGCTCAATCCCCGGGCCGGTCGCCGCCGGACCAGCGCGTCAGCCGGCCAAGCCCCCACTGGGCGGCGGCGTTGCAGCACAGGCCGGCCAGCCCCAGGGCGGCCACGCCGGCATACATCTCCGGAATGGCGAAGGTACGCTGCATGCGCAGGATGTAGTGGCCGATGCCGTTCGTCGCGCCGATCATCTCGGACAGCACGGCCACGATGAGGCCCATGGGCACGGCCGTGCGCAGCCCGGCGGCCACGCTCGGACCGGCTGCCGGCAGGATCACGCGCAAAAGCGCGTCCGGGCGCGACACGCCGTAGGCGGCGGCCGTCAGGCGAAACCCGGGCGCGACCGCCCGCGCCCCGTCGGCCGCGCCGATGAGGATGGGGAAGAAGCAGGCGAAAAAGACCACGAACACCTTCATGCCGTCGCCGATGCCGAGAAAGAGCATCGCCGCCGGGATGATCGCCGGCGGCGGCACGGGCCGCAGCACCTCGACCAGAGGCGAAAGCAGGCCGCGGAAGCGGCGCGAGACGCCCATGCAAAGCCCGAGTGGCACGGCGCACAAGGCGGCCAGCGCCAGCCCGGCCAGGGCTCGGGCCAGGGTCAGCCCCACCTGCGCCGGCAGGAGCCCGGAAGCGGCGAGCTTGCCGAAGGTGGCGGCGATGACCGTCACCGGCGGGAAATAGAGCGCCGAGACGACACCCAGGCGCGACGCCGCCTCCCAGGTCCCGGCCAGGGCCAGAAACACCACGATGCCGGAACATCTCCCGAGCATCCTACCGCCTCCCCCCGCGCGGCATCCAGCCCAGCGCCCGGTCCCGCAGGACCGTGAACCCCGCGCCCAGGCCCCAGCCGAGCAGGCCCACGGCCGCGATGCCCGCGTACATGGCCTCGGGCCGCCTGGCCAGGGACGATTCCAGGATGAACGAGCCCAGGCCGTTCGGCGAGGCGGCCATCTCCGTGGTCACGGTCACGGCCACGGCCACGGCCAACGCCACCCGCAACCCGGAAAGGACCTGGGGCGCGGCCGCGGGCAGGCGCACGAAAAAAAGCGTCTCGCCCGGGGAAAGCCCGTAGACCCGGGCCGTGTCGCGAAGCTGCGGCCCGGCCGCGCCGGCCCCGGCCAGGGCGGCCACATAGGCCGGCCAGGCGCAGGCGAAGCCGGCCACGGCCACGCACAGGCCGAAACCCAGGCCCAGAAACAGGATGCCGATGGGGACCAGGGCCACCGACGGCATGGGCCGCAGGAATTCCACCGTCACCCGGCAGGCCCGGCCGAAGCGGGGAAACGCCCCGCAGCAAAACCCGAGGGCCGAGCCCAGAAGTCCGCCCGCGGCGAACCCGGCCAGGGACCGACCCAGGGTCGCGCCCCCCTGTCGCCATAGTTCCCCGGAAACGGCCAGCCGCCACAACTCCCCCAGCACGGCCGAGGCCGGCGGCAGCAGGTCCGCCGGCAGCGCGCCCATCCGCGCCGCCGCCTCCCAGGCGGCGAGCAGGACGGCGAGCAGGAGGTAGCCGAGGAGGGCCTCCGGCGGCCAGGAGGGGCGTCGCCCCTCCTGGCCCTCCCCACCGGGGGGCCAAAAGGGGCGTTGCCCCTTCTGGACTTCCCCACCGGGGGGGATCATCCCCCCCGGACCCCCTGGAGGGGGGGGAGGGGAGGGGGCGCATGATGGTGGTTTCATGGTTGCGGGAGTGGTTGGGGGAGGGCGCATTCGAGGACGTTGTGGAAGCGGGGTGTGGGAGTCAGCAGGCGGCAGGACAGGCCGGGGAAGGCCCGACCCAGGCGTGCCTGGGCCACGGCCGGAAAGCCCGTGACCACAAGCGCCCGGCCGTCCGGGCCGAAGCGCAGGCAGGCGTCGTCCTCGCACACCGTATGGGCGATGCCGGCGCGCTCCAGGCGCCAGGGCATGGAAAGCTCGTCGACGTCGCGCTTCATGACGCTGACCGGCGCGCTCCCGGCCAGACCCCCGGCCCGCAGCAGGGCCACGACGTCGCGCGTACCGTAAAAGGCCTGGTGCCAGTTGTCGTAGGTGTCCATGTTGCGCGTCCCGTCGGCGATGTCCGCGGCCCAGGTTCTTTCCAGGCCGCGCACGGCGAAGACGAAGGACAGGGCCATGGCCGCCGTGAGCAGGCCCACGACCCCGGCCTCGCGGCGCTTCAGGGCGTCGAGGCCGCACACGGCCCGCAGGCAGGCCGTGACCAGCAGGGCGAAGGGCCCGACGAGGTTGACGTAGAGCCGGTACATGACCGCGTCGCCGCGCGCGAAGCTCAACAGAAACGGCGTGGCCACCAGGACCAGGAAAAGCCCCAGGAAAGGCGGCCGCAAGCGCGGCGAGAAAAGGGCCAGCCCGAGTCCCGCCGCGACGACGGGCAGCAGGTAGAGCCGTTCGGACAGGAGAAAGCCCAGCATCCGGGGCGCGGTCTCGGTCAGGGTGGCCGTTGCGAAAAGCCCCTGGGAGGTCACGAAGCGGTTGCCGAGCACCTCGTGGAGCACCGGGGCGTAGAACAGGCAGGCCAGGGCCACGGACAGGCACAGGGCCAGGGCGGCGTTGCGCCAGACCGCCCGGTCCGGGGCGCGGCGGATGTACGCGCCCAAGGCCCGCCCGCCGCAGTAGAGGCCCAGGGCGAAGAGCGCGTA
This sequence comes from Solidesulfovibrio sp., assembly GCF_029978005.1. Taxonomy (GTDB): domain Bacteria; phylum Desulfobacterota; class Desulfovibrionia; order Desulfovibrionales; family Desulfovibrionaceae; genus Solidesulfovibrio. Next base: position 10,812 of record NZ_JARKOZ010000190.1, read on the forward strand.
GAGGTTGACCGGGATCGTATAGAGGAGCAGCGCCCCGGACAGGGTCAAGCCCAGCAGGGAGGCGGCCCTGCGCCTGGCGGCGTAGCCCGTCAGGCACCACAGCGCCGCCGCCAGGAGCGTCATGGACAGGACGTAGCCGCGCACCTGGGTGGCGAAGTTGTAGAAGGGGATGGTCGTGCCGGCCGTCACGGCGCAAAAGACGCCGTAAAGCCCGCCCCACAGCCGCCTGGCCACGAGGAACAGCAGGAGCAGGAACAGGCAGGCGTACAGGAGCATGAGCGCCCGCGCGGCCCAGGGGGCCTGCACGACGTCCCCCACGTCGTGCAGGCCGACGAGGCGCAGGAAAAGGTTGTTTGCGATGTTGGAGAAGACGTGGTTGTTGGGGAAGCTGTAGTCCGTGACGGTCTTTTTGAGCGGCACGCAGGCGTAGAGCAAAAGCGTGGTCAGCTCGTCGTACCAGAAGTCCAGGTCGATGTAGCGCGTCAGGGTGAAATAGAAAAACGGCGCGAGGCCGACGGCGGCCAGCGTCGCCAGGAAGGCGGGGCTTTGGGCGAGGGGTTTGCGCGGCGTCATGGGGTATCGGGGTCCGGCGCGCCGTCAATGGCGCAGCAGGGCGTGGATGGTTTTTCGGGCGTCGAGGAAGCGCCGGTCCTCGCGGGCGGCGACCTGGTCGCGGGGCCGGGGCAGGTCCACGGGGATCACGGCCGCGACCCGGGCCGGGGCCGGGGTCAGCACGGTCACGGCGTCGGAGAGGTAGACGGCCTCGTCGATGTCGTGGGTGACGAAGAGCACGGTCTTGGCCTGGGACGCGGCCACGCCGGCGAGCAGGTCTTCCAGCTCCTCGCGGGTCTGCGCGTCCACCGAGGCGAAGGGCTCGTCCAGGAGCAGCACGTCCGCGCCGTAGGCCAGGCCCCGGGCCAGGGCGGCGCGCTGCTGCATGCCGCCGGAAAGCTGCCAGGGGTAGTGCCCGGCGAAGGCGGCCAGCCCCACGTCGGCCAGGGCCTTGGCGGCTACGGCCTCCTTGTCCTTTTTCGAGCCGGGCTTGCGGCGCAGCACGAAGCGGATGTTGCCGGCCACGGTCATCCAGGGAAAAAGCGACGCCGAGGCGTTCTGGAAGATGAGCGCCATTTCCGGCGGCGGGCCGGTGACCTCCCGGTCGTCCAGGAGCACCCGGCCGTGGCTCGGGGCGAGCAGGCCGCACACGCATTGCAGCAGCGTGGACTTGCCGCAGCCCGACGGCCCGAGCAGCGATACGAAGCCGCCGCGCGGCACGGAAAAGCTCACCTCGGCCAGGGCGCAGGCCGAGGCGGCCCCGTTATGGCCGGCGTAGGATTTGGCCAGGCGCTCTATGCGCAGCACGGACGTCCTCCCCGGATTCGCACTTGCATTTCCCCCTGCTACCACACTTTCCCGCCCACGAAAAAGCCGTCTTCATCCCCTCCTCCCCCCATCGGGGAGGTCCAGGAGGGGGTCACCCCCTCCTGGCCGCCGGAGGCCTCTTCCCTCTTCCTCTTCCCCTTCCCTTTCCCTACGCCCACTCCACCGGCAACCGCACGGTCTTGCCGGCCTTGTTGCTGAAGAGCAGGTAGCCGTTGTCGCGGCCGAAGAGGTAGAGGTCGCGGGTGACGGCCACGTCCTGGCGGCAGTAGGCGATGATCTCGTCCATTTTGCCTTCCTTCCACCAGGCCAGGGCGTCGAGGCCCGAGGCGGACTTGGGCGTGCCGAGGGTGGCCTTGGCCAGCCCGTCCAGGGACAGGCGGTAGCCCAGGCGGGCGTGGACCTTCTCCAGGATGTCCAGGGTGGGCAGGCGGTGGAGGTCGCAGGGCGACGCGCCGGAAAGCACCTTGTAGTCGAAGCGGTTGATGTTGAAGCCCACGACGAGGTCGAGGCGCGCCAGGGCCTCGTAGAGGACGGGCAGCTCCTCCTGGCGGTAGACCAGGAAGTCGTCCAGGCCCGAGTCGTAGAGCACGGCCACGGACACGCCCATCTTGTGGGCGTTGCCCCAGCCGCCGACCTCGGCCGCGGCCCGGCGCGTCTCCACGTCGAGGACGCCGAAGCGGGCCGGCGGCGCAGCCTTGGCCGGGGCGGTGGGCTGGGCGGAGCCCGTTTCGGAAGCGGGGGAAGCCGGGGCGCATTCCGGGCGGCAGTCGCCCTGTTCGGGAAATTTTCCGGACACGAGGGTCTCCAGGAGGAAGCGGCAGGCGATCTTGTCGATGGGGCGATTGCCCGAGCCGCATTTGGGGGAATGGACGCAGGAAGGGCAGCCCGTCTCGCACGGGCAGCCGGCCACGGCGGCCAGCGTCCGGGAAAGGGCCTCTTCGGCCTTGGAAAAGGCCAGGCGCGAGAGCCCCACGCCCCCGGGCGCGCCGTCGTAGACGAACACGCAGGCCCGGCCCACCTGTGGGTGCAGGGGCGTGGAGATGCCGCCCAGGTCGTTTCTGTCCGTGAGCACGAGCAGGGGCAGGATGCCGATCATGGCGTGCTCCATGGCGTGGATGGCGCCCATGAAGTGGAAAAGCCGCCGGTCGAGCTCGTTTTGGACCTCCTGCGGGATGACCCACCACAGGCCCTCGGTTTCGAAGACCATGGGCGGCAGGTCCAGCGGCACGATGGAGAGCAGCTGCCCGCCCCGATTGGCCCGGCGCTCGTAGCCGGTGACCGTCTCCGTGACCTTGAGCCGGCCGAGGAAGACCGGCACGCCGGACACGGACGCCTGGCCGAGGACCTCCAGGATCTCGGTGGTCTTCTGGCCGCGCGCCCGGGTGTGGTAATCGGCCTTGGCCGGGACCACGCGCACGCGCCGCTCCGGGATGTCCAGGCGTTCGACCAGGTAGGATATGCCTCGGTGGATGTAGACCGCGCCGGGGTGGGTCTCGCGGTAGGCGCGCATCTCGTCGATCTGGCCGATGACGCCGCCCTCGGCCGTCTCGATGGAGAACTGGCCGCCCGAGCCGCGCAGGTTGACGTCGCGGTGGGGGCGCTTTCTGGCCGCGAACACGCGCCGGCCGTCCTTGTCGCGAAGGAGCAGGCCCGTCTCCTCGAGCCGGGCCTCTTCCCGGCGCAGGGCCGGCGGGGCGAGAAACGGCTCGTCGTCGGCAAGGGGCAGCTCCGCGGCGGCGCATTCCAGGTGGCGGGCGGCGATGACCGGGTTTTCCGGGTTGATCACGGCCGATTCCGGCGGGCGGTCGAAGAAGTCGGCCGGGTGGCGCATGAAGTACTGGTCCAGGGCGTCCTCGCCGGCCACGAGCACCACGGCCGATTCGCGCCCGGCTCGGCCGACGCGGCCGCCGCGCTGCCAGGCCGACATGACCGAGCCCGGGTAGCCGCACAGGATGCAGAGGTCCAGGCCGCCGATGTCGATGCCGAGCTCCAGGGCCGAGGTGGAAACCACGCCGAGGAGCTTGCCCGAGGCCATGTCCGCCTCGATGGCCCGGCGTTCCTCGGCCAAAAAGCCCGAGCGGTAGGCCGACACGCGGCTGGCGTAGGGGCCGGCCCGCTCGGCGATCCAGAGGCTTATCAGCTCCGTCATCTTGCGCGACTGGGTGTAGACGATGGTGCGCAGTTCCCGTTTGAGGGCGGCGGCCAGGAGCATGACGGCGGTGGTCGAGGCCGACTGCTCGGGGTTGAGGAAAAGAAAATGGCGCGGCGCGGCCGGCGCGCCCGAGGCCGTGACCGTGGTCACGGGGAAGCCGGCCAGGCTTTCGGCCAGCTCGCCCGGGTTGCCGATGGTGGCCGAGCAGAAGATGAAGGCCGGGCGCGCGCCGTAGCGGCCGCAGACCCGGCCGAGCCGCCGGAAGACGTGGGCCATGTGCGAGCCCATGACCCCCCGGTAGGTGTGCATCTCGTCCACCACCACATGGGAGAGCCCGGCGAAGAGCGTGCTCCAGGATTCGTGGCCGGGCAAAAGGGCCAAGTGGAGCATCTCGGGGTTGGTGATGAGGATCTGCGGCGGGTTCTCGCGGATCTTGCGCCGGAAGTGCGGGCTGGTGTCGCCGTCGTAGATGGCGGCCCTGGGGCGGCTCGAGGCCGGCAGGGCGGCGGTCAGTTCCTCGATGGCCTTGAGCTGGTCTTGGGCCAGGGCTTTGAGCGGAAAAAGGAAGATGGCCCGGGAGTCGGGATTTCTGGCGATCTCCTCCAGCACGGGCAGCAGGTAGGTCATGGTCTTGCCGCTGGCCGTGGGCGTGGCCACGGCCACGTGGCGACCGGCCCGGGCCAGGTCCGTGGCCTGGGCCTGGTGGGAATAGAGGCGGGCGATGCCGCGCGAGGCCAGCAGTTCGGCCAAATGGCGGGGGAAGGGTCGGGTCGGGTCGGCATAGACGGCCGGCACGGCCGGCAGCACGCGGTGGTGCACGACCTGCCGGCCCAGGCGCTCGGAGGCGACCAGGGCGGAGACGTAATCGGCCACGCCGCCGGTCCCGGTCGCGCCGGGGCTGGAAACGTCTGGGGGGGCCGGAGTCCCGGCGGAAGTCTTCTCGGGAGCGGACATGGCGGGCACGACCGTCATGGGCCAAAACCGGGATTTGCGCAAGGAGGGCGGAAGGCCCGAATATTGTCGTCGCCACTGCTTTGCGGTAGGATAATGCGGCAGCTGCGAATCCAGCGCAACGAGACTGCTAGCATATTTTGCCTAACCATCTATGCGGACAGGACATCTTTTCGGTCTGGACAGCCTGCGCGGGCGCATCCGTTTCTTCGCCCTGCTTCTGGTTTCCCTGCCCCTGGCCATGGCGGCTTTCTTTTTCGCGCTGTTCCAGCGCGGCCAGTTGCTCGAAGCCGAAAGGGCGCAACTGGCCGACCTGCTGCAGCAGGATCGCCAGACCGTGCAAGCCTGGATCGACGGGCACGTCGCGGACACGAAGTACCTGTCCAGGCTCGATTCGGTACGGCGCGGCGACGCCGAAGCCATAGAGAACACGTTCCGCAATTACGTCGAGACCCATGCCCTCGTTTCCGCGGTCGTATGCCTGAACGCCCAAGGGTACACGGTCGTGGACACGCTGGCCAAGCCCGGCGTGTACGGCGGCGACCGGCAGTATTTCCAGGAGGCCCAGGCCGGCCGCGCCGCCCTGGTCACCGGGATCGTCGGCCGCGTCTCCGGCAAGCCTCTGTGCATTTTCTCCTCCCCGGTGAGCGGAAAGGACGGCGGCTTCGGCGGGGTGGTGTTCATGTCCGTGCCCCTCGACAGCCTCGACGCCTGGGTGCGGGAGATCACCGCCGCTCCCGGGGAGGGCGTGATCCTGTGCGACGCCGAGGGTCGCATCCTCGCGCCCGCCAGGGCCATCGCCGCCGCCGGCGCGGCGACGCCGGCCAAGGCTTCCTCCCGCCTGCTCGGGCTGTCCCAAGCCGGAGAGCTTTTCACCGACGACGCGGGCAAGGAGATGCTCGGCGCATCCGTCGCCGTGGGGCGAGAGGGCTGGCGGTTGATCCTGTATCGCCCCGTGTCCGAAGTCCTGGCCGGCTATCGCCGCCAGGCCATGTGGGTGGGGCTGGGAACGCTTTGCGCCATCATCCTGTTGACGCCGGTGGTGCTGCGTTTCTGCCGCAACCTGGAAAGGCCCCTGGAGCAGTTGACGGCGTACGTCCTGGCGCTTCGCGAGACGGGATACGCCGATGCCTGCCCGCTCCTGCCGCCGGCGCATGCGCCCAGGGAGCTGCGCGTCCTTTTCCAGGCCTTTCGCGATATGGCCGCCCGGGTGCGCGGCCATATCGACGAGGCCGAGCGGGCGAGCCTCCAGGACGTGCTCACGGGCCTGCACAACCGGAGGTTTCTGCTGGCCGCCGGGGCCAAGCTCCTGGAAAAGGCCCGACGCACGGGCCGTCCCTGCGCCTGTCTGATGCTGGACCTCGACCATTTCAAGAACGTCAACGACACCCACGGCCATACCGCCGGGGACCTGGCGCTGCGGCATCTGGCCCAGGTCGTGGCCGGGTGCGCGCGCAAATCGGACCTGACGGCGCGCTATGGCGGCGAGGAATTCGTGGTGCTCGCCCCGGACGCCGATGCGTCCCGGGCCCTGGAGCTGGCCGAGCGCATCCGCCGCGCCGTGGCCGAGAACCCCTGCCGTTTGGGGGGCGTCCTGCTCCCCGTGACCGTGAGCATCGGCGTATCCGGGGCGCGCCCGGGCGCTACGGACGGGGAGGTCCAACTCAGGGACCTGCTGGCCCGGGCGGACAAGGCGCTCTATGCGGCCAAGGCCGCAGGACGCGACCGGGTCATGCTCGAAGAAGCGGGACGGGAAGGCGCGAGGGGCTCGGACGCGTCCTGAAGCCGCGACGGTTGCCCGGAACCAGGGGGGGTGCCGGCGAGAGGCATGCCGGCAGGCCGTCCGCGTCTCTTGCGGCGATGCGAAGTTCACGTTGTCACGGTCAGCGGTTTACGTTACCCCTGAAAGCAAAATCACAGAGCGGCCAGGCCGGGGTGTTTGCGCCTACAGTCCGCGAGAAACCCGGATATGCCGATCAGACTCATGCGGTTCTTGGGCCTCAAGACCCTCCGTGGCAAGCTGCGCCTCTACACGGTGCTGTTGACGACGCTCCCTTTTCTCCTGGCGACATTATTCTTTTTTCTGTTTGAGCGGCAGCAGGTCTTGGGGAATTCGTTGGGACAGTTAGTGTCCAGTCTGGAGCATGAATGCAGCGTCATGCGTTCATGGATCAATGAACGCTTCGAGAATGCATGGTTCATTGCCGAAACGGACGTCGTCAAGCGCGGGGATGTCCAGGCGATGCAGTCGCTTTTCGCAGCCTATCATAACACGCATCGTTTCGTATCGGACGTGGCCTACGTTTCCCCTGAAGGCGCCATGGTCGCCCCATTGCTCGCCACGCCGGGCATTTACGTCGGCGACCGCCAGTATTTCCAGGAAGCCAAGGCCGGTCGGGCTTCCCTGACTTCCCTGGCCCAGGGGCGGTCGTCGGGCAAGCCCATCTGCCTCTTCACCGTTCCCGTGACCCGGCCGGACGGCGGGTTCGGCGGCGCGGTGGCCTTGATCGTGCGGCTGGAAAGCCTGGACCAGTGGCTGTTGGAAGCCAAGGTCCAACCCGGCGGGGGCGTGCTGCTCTGCGACGGGGAGGGGCGCATCCTGGCCCCGTCCTCGGCCGTGGCCGCCGGGGGCGGGCCGGGCGAGGCCATGGCCGCCCGGGATGTGCTCGGCGCGGGCGAGCGGGGCGCGGTGCTGCGCGCCGGCGACGGCCCGGCGCGGCTGGCAGCGGCCGTGCCCGTGGGCCGCGACGGCTGGCGGCTGGCGAGCGAAGTCCCGGTCTCGGACGTGCTGACCCGCTACCGGGAGCAGACCCTGTGGCTGCTTTTGGCGGCGGCGGCCACGTTCATGATGGTCGCGCCCCTGGTGCGGCGGCTGTCGCGGAACCTGGAAGAGCCGCTCGTCTCCCTGGCCGGTTATGCCCGGACCCTTCGGGCCACGCGCTACCGGGAGAGCTGCCCGGCGGATTTCCCCAAGAACGCGCCGACGGAGATCGGCGAGCTGCACGACGCCTTCTGCCAGATGGCCGGCGAGATGCGCGCCCATATCGACGAGGTCGAGCGCATCAGCGTGGAGGACGCCCTGACCGGGCTCTACAACCGCCGGTTCCTGTTCTCGGGGGGACTCAAGCTGCTCGAGGCTTCGCTGCGGGCCAACCGCCCCTGCTCCTGCCTGATGCTCGACGTGGACTATTTCAAGAACGTCAACGACGCCTTCGGTCACGCCGCCGGGGACCGGGCTCTGGCCCACCTGGCCCGGGTGCTCGCCCGATGCGTGCGCAAATCCGACCTGGCGGCCCGGTACGGCGGGGAGGAGTTCGCGGTGCTGTTGACCGGGGCCGACTCCGGCCAGGCAACGGCCCTGGCCGAGCGCATCCGGGCCAGCCTGGCCGAACGCCCGTGTCCCGTCGACGGCATATTCGTGCCCCTGACGTGCAGCATCGGCGTGGCCGAGGCCCGGAAGCGCGTGGAATACGGCGAAAGCGCCCTGGAGGACATGCTGGCCCGGGCGGACAAAGCCCTCTATGCCGCCAAGGCTTCGGGCCGCGACCGGGTGGTCGTGGACGAGGCCGGGAAATAGGCCGGCCGGGAAAAGGGACGGCCATCGCCGCGGACGGCTAGTGCCCGGTCAGCTTGTACTTCTTGAGCTTGTATTGGAGCAGGCTCTTGGAAATGCCGAGCATCTCCGCCGCCTTGACCTGGACGAGGTTGGCCCGGGCCAGCGCCCGGCGTATCAGCGCCGCCTCGATCTTCTCCAGGGTCTCGCCGAGGTTGATGGTGAGCGGCAGCAAGTCCACGGCGGACTTGTACTGGCTCTCCTCGTCGCGGATCTCGCTCGGTAGGTCCTCGACCACGATGACGTCGCTGCCGGCCAGCACCACGCAGCGCTCCACCACGTTTTGCAGCTGGCGCACGTTGCCCGGCCATTCGTAGGCCGTCAGGTACTCCATGGCCTCGGGGGAGAAGCCCTTGAAGGTCTTGCCGTTCTCCTTGGCGTAGCGCTCCAGGAAGTGGGCGGCGAGTATCGGGATGTCCTCGCGGCGTTCGCGAAGCGGCGGCGTCTGGATGTGGACCACGTTGAGGCGGTAGTAGAGGTCCTCGCGGAACGTGCCGGCGGAGACGGCCTCGGCCAGGTTGCGGTTGGTGGCGGCCAGGATGCGGATGTCCACCTCCACGGGCTCGGACCCGCCCACGCGCTCGAACTTGCGCTCCTGGAGCACGCGCAGGAGCTTCACCTGGAGTTCCGGCGACAGCTCGCCGATCTCGTCCAGGAAGATGGTGCCGCCGTGGGCCATCTCGAACCGGCCGCGCTTTCTGGCCACGGCCCCGGTGAACGAGCCCTTCTCGTGGCCGAAGAGCTCGG
>NZ_JARKOZ010000195.1 GCF_029978005.1 Solidesulfovibrio sp.
CGAGGCCGGAATTCCCCCGGCCGAGCCTGCCGCGAAGCGGCGGCATCGGCCGGGGGAATTCCGGCCTCGCCGACGCACTCCCGCCAACGACCACGTCTCCACCCGCTTCCCCCTCCTCCGCCTCCCCCATCGGGGGGGTCCGGGGGGGATCATCCCCCCCGGCCGCCGGAGGCATCTTCCCTTCCCTCCGCTTCCTATCCCCTACACATTGAACAAAAAGTGCACTACGTCGCCGTCGGCCATGACGTAGTCCTTGCCTTCCTGGCGCAGCACGCCGGCGGAGCGGCATTTGGCCTCGGTCTGGTGCTTGATGTAGTCGTCGTAGGCGATGACTTCGGCGCGGATGAAGCCGCGTTCGATGTCGGAGTGGATTTGTCCGGCGGCGGCCGGGGCCTTGGTGCCGGCGGCGATGGTCCAGGCGCGCACTTCCTTGGGCCCGGCGGTGAAGAAGCTGATGAGCCCGAGCGTGTGGTAGGCCAGGCGCGCCACGCGGTCGAGACCGGATTCGGTCAGGCCGTAGGAGGCCAGGAATTCCAGGCGCTCGTCGTCGGCCAGCCCGGCCAGCTCCTCTTCCATGCGGGCGCAGACCACGACCATGTCCGCGCCGCGCGAGGCGGCGATCTGGCGGATTTTCTCCACGAGCGGGGACTGCCCGTTGGGGTCGTCCTCGCCGACGTTGGCGCAGTAGATGACGCGCTTGCCGGAAAGGGGGCGGATTTCGTCGAACAGGGCGAGCATGGCCGGGGTGTCCACGCCATCGACGGTGGAGGCGGGCGCGCCGGTCATGAGGTGGTCCAGCAGGCGTTTGCCGGCGGCGACCTTGTCGAGCAGGTCCTTGTCCTTGCTGCCCTTGGTCTGTTTGACCAGGCGGTCCAGGCGCGCTTCCAGGACCTGGGCGTCGGCCAGGACGAGTTCGGTGTCGATGACGTCGATGTCGCGGGCCGGGTCCACGGAACCGGCCACGTGGACCACGTCGTCGTCCTCGAAGGCGCGGGCGACGTGGACGATGACCTCGGTTTCGCGGATGTGGGCCAGGAACTTGTTGCCCAGGCCTTCGCCCTTGCTGGCCCCGGCCACGAGGCCGGCGATGTCGGTGAAGCGCACGGTGGCCGGCACGATCTGGGCCGGGTCGACCAGGGCGGCCAGGGCGTCCAGGCGGGCGTCGGGCACGGGCACGATGGCCACGTTGGGTTCGATGGTGCAGAAGGGGTAGTTGGCGGCCTGGGCGTTTTGCGCCTTGGTCAGCGCGTTGAACAGGGTGGATTTGCCGACGTTGGGCAGACCCACGATGCCGACGGAAAGGGCCATGGGGAATCGTCCTTATGCGGCGGCGGGTCCGCCGGATGGGGCCTTGGGCGAGGCCGGTTGGAAGCGAGGCCGGGGCCGCGTCAGCGCGGCCCCGGGGGATTTACTTGATGTCCCGCGTGCGCAGGATGGTTTTTTCCAGGAAATGGATGAGTTCGTAGTCCCCGGCCATGCGCGAGAGGGCCTTGGACACGGTCATGCTGAGGAGCTTGTCGAATTCCGGCTCCACGCCTTCGGCCGGCAGTTTCCAGACCGTTTCGCCCTCGTAGCGTTTGGTCTCGATCGTGCCGTTGTTGTCGGCGGTGACGGAGACCACGGCCACGGCCCGGGCGGCCAGGTGCGCGCCTTCCTGGGTCGGCTTGTAGGAGAGTTCGGTCAGTTCCACCGTGAGTTTTCGCACCACGGCCTCGCTGGGGGCGGCGGGCTTGAAGCCCTTGTCGCGCAGGCCCGTTTCCACGGCCGTGCGCATGGCCGGGGCCGGGTCGCAGGCCGTGGTCAGCTTGCCGGCGAAGGAGGAGGCGGGGTTGCACAGGCCCACCTCGGCGCTCGGGCGGGCGTCCACGACCTTGACCGAAACTTCGACGTCGCGGCCAAGCGCCTCTTTTTCCACGATGACCGAGGGGGTGACGGTGGCTTGCTGGCCGCCGCAGCCGGCGAGCAGGGCGCAAAGGGCCAGGCTCGCAAAAAGGGCCGACGCCCGGAGGCGTCGGCCGCGTGATGACGGATGGTGCTTCATGGTATGTCCCGTACCGCCGCCTGGGCGGTCAGGCCGTGTCTACAGGACCTTGCCGAGGGCCGCAAGGGCGGCGGCATAGTCCGGCTCGTTGGTCACTTCCGGCACCAGCTCCATGTAGGCCACCTTGCGGTCCGGGCCGAGGACCAGCACGGCCCGGGCCAGCAGCCGCAGTTCCTTGATGAGCAGGCCGTAGGCCTGGCCGAAGGCGGCGTCGCGGTGGTCGGACAGGGTGACGATATTTTTGACGCCCGCGGCCTCGGCCCAGCGTTTCTGGGCGAACGGCAGGTCCATGCTGACGACCAGCGCCTTGGCCTTGCCGCTGAGGCTCTCCATTTCCTTGTTGAACTTGCGGGCTTCCAGGTCGCACACCGCCGTGTCCAGGGACGGCACGGCGATGAGGATGAGGCCTTTTTCGGTGAAGTCGCCGAGCTTGGCCGGGGCCAGCTCGTTGGTCAGCACGGTGAAGTCCGGGGCGGCGTCGCCCACGCCGACGGGGTTGCCGACGAGGGTCAGGCCGCCGCCGAGGAAAGTGATCAGTCCGGTGCGTTCGCTCATGACGCGTTCCTCCTCAACGAATGATGGGCCGCCGGGGGCGACCATGCAACGTTATGGACCCTGGGCGTCGCGGCGTCAACCGAGGGGAGGCTTTCCCCGGCCCACGGCCCGTCCCGTCGCGGCTTGACATTATCGGCCGTGCCGGCATTGTCCTTCGAAAAGGAGAATCCCCATGCGCCGACGTGACGCCGCCCTGTTCGTCTTGTGGATGCTGCTCGCCCTGCCCCTGGCCGCCGGGGCGGCCGGACCGGCCACGCCCGAGGCGGCCGGCCTCGTGGACGTCACCAAGCCCGCTCCCGGGGTGCGGCTCGACATCCGCTACGCCACGCCGAACAACTTCACCAAGGTGACCGTCTATCCGGCCGCCAGATGCTATCTGCGCGACGACGTGGCCAAGCGGCTGGCCAGGGTCCAGGCCGATCTCGAGAAGCAGGGCCTGGGGCTCAAGGTCTACGACTGCTACCGGCCCTTCTCCATCCAGAAGAAATTCTGGGCTCTGGTGCCCAACGAGGACTGGGTGGCCAAGCCCGAGGAAAAGGACGGCAAGCCCGTGTCGGGGTCCAAGCACAATCGGGGCGCGGCCGTGGATTTGACCCTGGTGGATGCGGCCGGCAACGAGCTGCCCATGCCGTCGGGCTTCGACGACTTCACGGAAAAGGCCCGCCGCGACTACGCCGGCGGCGACAAGGCGGCCCTGGAGAATTCGAGGAAGCTCAAGGCGGCCATGAAAAAGGAAGGCTTCGAGCCCCTGCCCACGGAGTGGTGGCACTTCGACGGCCCGGGCTGGCAGGGCTACGAACTGCTCGACGCGCCCATCAACTGAGTCCGTCTTCCTCGGGCGGATCGGGCCGGGGGATCAGCGGCAGGAAGACCTCGAAGGTGCTCCCCTGGCCCACGGCGCTCGAGACCAGCACGGCTCCGCCGCAGCCCTTGACGATGCCGTGCACGGCGGCAAGGCCCATGCCCGTGCCCTGGCCGGGCCGCTTGGTGGTGAAAAACGGCTCGAAGATGCGTTCGCAGATGTCCGGGCTCATGCCATGGCCGGTGTCCGTCACCCAGAGGCGGGCGTAGGGCCCCTCGGCCAGTTCGGTCAGGGGCAGGCCGGCGGCGTTGCAGGGGCCGGTGGGCCGGGGCGGGCCGGGCTCGGCCGTGAGCCCCACTTCCATGACGCCGCCCTCGGGCATGGCCTGGGCGGCGTTTAGGCACAGGTTCATGAGCACCTGGTGGATCTGCGCCGGGTCGGCCTCGATGGTCAGGGCCAGTTCGGAGATGCGCGCGCGGATCTCCACCCGCGCGTCCACCATGCCCTGGGCCAGCTTGACCGTCTCCTTGGCCAGGGGGGTCAGCGGCAGGGGGCCCACGGTCAGCTCGCCCTGGCGGCTGAAGGTGAGCAACTGACGCACCAGGTCGCGGGCCCGCTCCGAGGCCCGGACCACGTCGGCCAGGGGCTTGCGCAGGGGATCGCGCCAGGGGATGTCGGCCAGGATCATCTCGGTGTTGAGCAGGATGGGCGTGAGCAGGTTGTTGAAGTCGTGGGCCACGCCCCCGGCCAGCACGCCGATGGCCTCGAGCTTTTCCACCTGCCGCAGCCGTTTTTCCAGGCCCGTCTCGTAGGTCACGTCGCGCACGAGCAGGATGTGGTTGACGATGTGCCCCTGGGCGTCGCGCACCGGCGAAATGAGCGTGTCGGTCAGGGCCTCCTCGCCGCTGGTCCGGGTCAGGCGCACCCGGCCGGACCAGCGCAGGCCGAGCGAGAGCATCTTGCGCACCGAATCCGCGAGAAAGCTGGCCAGATGCCCGGCCAGATCCCCGCCCCCGGTCTGCCCCTGGCCGCCGCCGACGATCTGGGTGAAGGCCGGGTTGGCGTATTCGAGCCGGAAGTCCCGGCTGACGATGACCAGCCCTTCGGCGCTCTGGTCCACGGCGGAGACCAGCAGCATGCGCTCTTCCTCGGCCCGCTTGCGGTCGGTGATGTCGCGGGCCGCGCCCTCGACCCGGGCCAGGCGGCCGGAGTCGTCGAGCACCGCCCGGGCGTTGACCGAGAGCCACACCGTGCGGCCGTCACGGCGCACCACCTGCATCTCGTACTCGAAGACGCGGCCGTTCTGGGCGAGCAGGCGCAGGAATTCCAGTCGGTCCTCCTGGCGGGCCTGGATGCGGGAAAACAGGTCGCCCTGCTCCAGCAGCACCTCCTCGGCCGAGGCGTAGCCCATGATGCGGGCCAGGGCCGGATTGCAGGCCACCATGGCTCCGTACGGATCGAACTGGAAGACGCCCTCCGCGGAATTCTCGAAGATGTCCCGGTACTTGGCCTCGCTCTTGATGAGCTCCCGCTCCATGCGCCAGTAGGCCGTGACGTCGCGGCCGGTGGCCTGGTACTCGCCCACCCGGCCGGCGTCGTCGAAGATGGCCCGCACGGTCCAGCTGAGGCACCGCGTGCGGCCGTCGGTCAGGGTGACCAGATGGCGGACTTCCGTGGTGGGCGCGCGCGGGGTGAGGGCCAGGACGCGCCGGCGCAGCGGCTCCGCTTCCCCCTCCGGCAGGCTTTCCAGGAAAAGCCCGCCGACGAGGCTTTCCACCGACCGGCCGACCAGTCGGGACACGGCCCGGTTGACGAAAATGCGGTGCAGCCTGGGGTCGAGCCGCAACACGAGCTCGGTCTGGTCCTCGACGATGGCCTGATAACGCCGCCTGGCGTCGTCGAGCTCCCGCTCGGCCATCCGGTGGGCCGTGATCTCGGTGAGCGTGCCGCACAAGGCGTCCAACTCGCCGGCGATGTTGCGAAGCGGTATGCACGCGGCCTGGAAGGTGCGTTCGCGGCCGTCGACGGCCAGGCGAAGCTCCTGCTCCAAGGGCGCCCCCGAGGCTATGACCTTGCGGGCCGACGTCTTGAAACGCTCGAGGGCCTCCTGGCCCGACGTCTCGGCCAGGGACATGCCGAGCAGCCGCTCCCGGGGAATGCCCTTGAGGCGCTCGTAGGCCCTGTTGACGAACAGGAAGCGATACTCCAGGTCCAGCACGAACACGGCCGTGCCGGTAAAATCGAGAATGCCGCCGAGACGCCTGGCGTCGAAGGCCGGCGGCGGTTCGCACGACACGCACACGACCCCGTCCCCCGGGACCGGGCCGAGGGCCACGCAGGCGGCATGGGCCGTGTCAAAGGCCCGGACGCCGCCGCGCAGGGGACATTCTGGGCACGGCGCTTCGCGGCCGTGCAGCGCCGCATGGCAGGACGCGACCGCGCCTTCGCCCAGGCGAAGGCGGGCCGGCGCGTTGCCGCGCAGGAAACGGCGCTCCCCGTCAAGGACGGCCACACCCTGGATGAGCGCCTCGACCAGCGTGCGCGACGGCTCCCCCGTCAGGACGTCCCGGCCCTCACGGGCCAGGACGTCGGCCAACCGGATTGGCGACGCCGTCGTCATAGGGCGAATATCCCTTGGGCGCGCCCTGGGCGGGCAAGGAGACCCCCCTGGCGATCTTGTCCTTTTCATAAGCCTTGACCAGGGCGTCCATGTCCACGCTGTCCGGCTCGGGCAGCCTGGCCGCCGCGCCGGCGTTGGCGATGGAATAATAGCCCGCCTTCAGGGAGCCGGTCGTGGGGTCGTACTTGAGCTTGACCTTCACGTCGCCCTTGCGCCAGCGCATGACCTCGACCCGGCCCTCGGCGGAGATGGAGGGCTTGCCGTACTCGGCCGAAATCCGCTTGGCCATGGCGTCGCGGCCGATGACCCCGTCGAGACGCACGTAGGCCGCGAACAGGTTGCCCCCGGCAAAGCCGTAGAACACCACCGGCGCGTGGCCGTCCAGCCGGTAGCGTTCGCTGAGGTTCACGGCGTAGGCCACGTCGCCGTCCTTTTTGAGCGTCATGAACGACGGCAGGGACGCGAGCTTCGTTCCGAAAGGCGTCCCGGCGAATCCGTCCGGCTGGCGGGCCAGGCACGGACCGGCCAAGGCAAGGGCCGTCACGAATGTGGCGAACACGATCCCAAGGCGCATATTCCCTCCCCATAAATCTTTCGGCCACCTTATCGTCCCCGACGGGCCAAAAGCAAGTCGTGACGCCAAAATACCGTGATCGGCGACTGGCTTTTTATGCGGGCCGTGGATATGATGCGATCACGCAGCCGTTGTTTTTTTCCGGTCGTACACAATGGAAAAAGTGCTCATCGTCGAGGACAGCAAGGTCTTTGCCCGCTTGCTTATCCGCAAGATCGAGGATGAGCTCTTCTTCGACGCCTGTTGGGCCTCGAACTTCGAGGAAGCCCGCTACCTGCTCGAGGAAAACCCCGACAAAAACACGTTCTTCGTGGCGCTGCTCGACCTGCACCTGCCCGATGCCGCCGACGGCCGCATCGTGGACTACGTCATCTCCCGGGGCATCCCCTCCATCGTCTTCACCGGCGACGTGGAATCCGAGGTCCGCGACCGCATCTGGGCCAAGAAGGTCGTGGACTACGTGTCCAAGGAATCGCCCGACAGCCTCGACTACCTCGTCTCCCTGGTCCGGCGCATCTCGCTCAACAAGTTCGTCGACATCCTCGTGGCCGACGACTCCCAGACCGTGCGCAACTACCTGGTGCGCCTGCTCACCGCCCACGAGTTCATCGTCCACGAAGCCGACACCGGCGCGCTCGCCCTGTCCATCCTCGAACGACACCCCGAAATCAAGGTCGTCATCACCGACTACTTCATGCCCGGCATGGACGGCGTCGAACTCACCCGCCGCATCCGACGCCGACGTCGCAAAGAGGAACTGGCCGTCATCGGCATCTCCGCCTACGGCAACACCATCCTCTCCGCCCGGTTCATCAAGAACGGGGCCAACGACTTTCTCAACAAGCCCTTCTCCAGCGAAGAATTCTACTGCCGCGTCACCCAGAACCTGGAAATGCTCGAATACATCCAGAAGCTGCGCGAAACCTCCATCCGCGACCCCCTGACCGGCCTCTACAACCGCCGCCACTTCTTCGAAGCCTCCAAGGAAATCCACGCGCGCCTCAAACGCGGCGAAGCGCCCATGACCCTGGCCATGCTCGACATCGACCACTTCAAAAAGGTCAACGACACCTACGGCCACGCCGTGGGCGACGAAGTCCTCAAACACGTGGCCCACGGCCTCGCCAACCGCTTCCGCGGCGGTGACATCGTCGCACGCCTGGGCGGCGAGGAATTCTGCGTCATCGCAAGCGGCCTGGAAGGGCCCCAAGCCATGAACGTCTTCAACGACCTGCGCAACAGCATCGAACGCTCCAAAGCCAAGGCCGGCAAGAACACCGTCGGCGTCACCATCAGCATCGGCATCTGCGACAAGCCCCACGAATCCGTGGACGCCATGCTCGCCGCCGCCGACGCCGCCCTCTACAAAGCCAAACGCACCGGCCGCAACAAGGTCGTCTGGGCGGACTAGCGAAGGGAAGAGGCCTCCGGCGGCCGGGGGGGATGATCCCCCCCGGACCCCCTCGATGGGGGAGGCGGAGGTCGGGGAAGCGGGTGGAGACGTGGTCGTTGGCGGGAGTGCGTCGGCGAGGCCGGAATTCCCCCGGCCGATGCCGCCGCTTCGCGGCAGGCTCG
>NZ_JARKOZ010000204.1 GCF_029978005.1 Solidesulfovibrio sp.
GCCCATGTTCATGGGGGCCAACCTGCGCATCGACGACTACCGGCCGGTGGTCACCGAGCTCAACTACGTCATGGGCAACACCATCGTGGACCGTCTGGACGCCAACGCCGACGACGGCATGGCGGGCATCCTCATCACCGGGCGCGAGGCCACCGGCACGGTCAACCCGGAGATGGACGCCCTGGCCAATTTCAACCCCTGGGCCAAGTGGGAGGCGGCCGAGACCTCGCGCATCGCCACCCTGTTCGGGAGCACGCCGGGCAACCGGATTCGCGTCGAGCTCCCGGCCGCCCAATACGACGGCCTCAAGCACGCCGAGCGCTCGGGCATCGCCGCCTACACCGCCAACTACATCGCCAACGCCCATCGGGATGAAGGCGACGATGAATGGCGTTTGACCATCCTGTAACCCCAAGAACAGAAAGGAGTTCGTATGCCGCAGGAACAGCAGCCGCTCGCGTTGGGCGGCGGGAACACGCTGGAGATCAAGGACAACCTCTCCGGCAGGACGCTGGAATTCTACTACCGCCTGCCCACCCAGGCCGAACGCGACGCCTACACCAAGGCCACCGTGAAGCACAAAGGCAACAAGGTGCTGTCCAAGGCCAACACCTTCCGGGAACAGACGGCCATGGGCCGCGCCGTGCTGCTCGGTTTCCGCAAGGGCGACCTCGCCAACCAGGCCGGCCAGATCATCAGCTCGGACAAGACCGACCCGGCCTACGAGTCGGGTTGGAAGGACCTTCTGGGCCAGCACCGCCCGGACATCCTGGCCACCATCGGCCGACTGGTCATCAAGTCCACCAGCAGCATGGACGAGGAAAACAACTTCGAAGTCGTGGAGGACTTCGGCGAGGACCCTTCGAATCCGTTATTCGACGACACTTCGACGGATGCGCCGGACCAGACCAGCCCCTTGCCGAGTGCGTAGCCGCCAACGGGCCGTGGCTGCAGGCGGCCTGCGCCGGCTGTGACAAGCGCCTGGCCGCCCGCAGCCCCTACGTGAGCTACCTGATCTGGCTGCGCACCAAGCGTCTGGGCGGCTACCCCTTCGGGCAGGACGACCTGGACGAACAGACGTGGATCGACCTGGGCATCCTGGAGCTCCATTACCAGCGCCAACAGCTGGAACTCTATTACCAAAGCCATCTGCGACTGTTTTAAGCCATGACCACCGCCGAAAACCGCGTCCGCATCATCATCGAAGCCGACAACGCTTCGGGCCGTCGGGGAATCCAGGAAACCGCACAGGACCTGGATTCCCTGAAGGCCAAGGGGCAGGCCGTCGACCTTGGCGGCGCGCTCAAGCTCGACGCGAGCGCGGTGACGCAGCCGGTCGCCAAGGCGACGCAGGCCCTGGACGGCATGGGAACCACGGCCAAGAAGGCCGGCGACGATGCCGGCGCGGCCATGGCCACGGCCGGGGCGGAGATCAAGAAAGCCGGCAGCGAAGCCGAAGCCGGCGGCAAGGCCGGCGGCGCGGCCATGCGCAACCTGGGCGGCGGCGCGGCCGAGGCCAGGGCGCAGGCCGAGGCGCTCGGCGCGAACCTGTCCGACATCCGCGCCCTGGCCGCCCAGCTCGCCCCGATCCTCGTCGCCGCCTTCGGCGTCGACCAGGTCATTTCCTTCGCCAACCAGGTCGTGGGCGCGGCCATGGCCATGGAACAATTGGCCGCGACCTATCAGGCCGTGTTCAAGGACGCCGCCGCGGAGCAGCTCCGCTACGCCGCGTCCATGGCCGACGCCTTCGGCAAAAGCCTCCTCGACGTCGCCGGCTCCTACAAGAAGTTCGCTGCCGCGGCCGACGCGGTGGGCCTGTCCACGGCCAACCAGCAGCGGACCTTCGAGGCGGTCACCGCTGCCCTGACCAAGGTCGGCGGCTCCTCCCAGGACGTGGCCGGGGCGCTGCTCGCCCTGGAACAAATGCTGTCCAAGGGCACGGTGCAGGCCGAGGAATACCGGCAGCAGTTCGCCGAGCGCATCCCCGGCGCGCTCAAGATGGGCGCGGACGCCCTGGGCGTGACCACGGCCGCCTTCCAGAAGATGATGGAAAACGGCGAGGTCGTTTCCACGGACTTCATTCCCAAGCTGACGACGCAGCTGGCCAAATTCGGCGACGGCTGGCAGGCCACGGCCGACACCGCCACGGCCAATGCCGAGCGCCTGAAGAATTCCTTTCTGGAACTGTCCAACTCCCCGGCGTTGACCGGGCTCGTGAGCTTCATCGAAAAGGTCGGCGCCTCCTTCAACAAGAACCTGACCCACAACATCGAGCAGATCACGGTGACGGTCCGGTCGCTCATGGCCGAGGCCAAGGGCGATCTGTCCCCCTTCGCCACGTGGACCAACGACCTGGACAGCCTGAAAAAGCAGCTCGAGGCGCTGGATGCGCGCAAGGCGACCTGGATCAAAGACCTCAAGGACCAGGCGCAAGGGCTGGCCGAGGCGCTGGTCGACGTCCAGACCCATCAGGTGGACTTCGGCCCCTCGGGCGAGACCGTCGACCAGCTGCGCGCCAAGCTCAAATGGTTCGAGGACCAGATCAAGGCCCTGACCGGCCAGACCTGGGTGGTCAACGTCGTGGCCAACGTGGACAACTCCCAGCTTATCCAGGCCAAGGCCTACATCCAGGACCTCATCAAGGGCACGGCCGAATACAAGACCAGGAGCCTCGAAGCCAAGGCCTACGCCCTGGACAATGCCGTCAATGTGGTCGCGAGCAGCAAGGCGACGGTGGAAGGGAAGCTCAACAACCCGAATATCGACCTGCGCGAGGCCGACGCCCTGTCCCGGGAATTGGAGAGCCTCAACGGCCAGCTCGCGGACGCGAACCTCGGTTACAAGGAGCTCAAGAAGCAGCGCGACGACCTAGCCAAGCAACAGATCAAGGACGGCGGCGCGGTCGCCGGCTTCAACGCCGGCCGGGCCGGCGTCAACGAATCGGAGCTCGACAAGTCCACCCGGGTGGCCGACGCCCACACCCTTTCCGTGGCCCGGCAAAAGGACGCCTATGCCGAGCTGCAAGCCGGCCTGACCGACCTGCCGGGTTATTACGAGAAGGTCCAACGCGTCCAGGAAGCCGAGGACAACACGGTCAAGAACCTGACCAAGTCGAGCAGCGCCGCGGCCAACGCCATGGAGCGTTTCGAGTCCCAGGGCGCGGCCTATCTCCAGTCCATCGAAAACCAGATCGACGCGCTGTCCGCCCAGATCGGCGGCGACAACCTGACCGCCGACCTGGCCAAGGTGGACAGGCGTTACGACCAGCTCGGTGCGACCATCCGCAAGGCCATGATCGGGGCCAAGGGCGACGTGTCCGACTACCGGGCGGCCCTGGCCAAGCTGGAGGAAGCCCGGGCGTTCGAAAAGCAGATCGCCGAGATCAAGGCCTGGGGCAAGGCCATGGACACGGCCGCCGGCACCTTGAAAGAACTCGGCCGCCTGACCGGCGATCCGGACCTGCTGTACGGCGGCTCCCAGGTCGAGCTGCAAAAGTGGGCGCAGGAGCAGGAAAAGACCGTCAAGGCCGTCTATGCCGACGAAGGCGAACGCGTCCAGGCCCTGGCCGACCTCAAGGAGGAAATCCGCCTCAAGGACCTGGAAGCCCAGAAATCCGCCTTTTCCGAGCTGGCCGGCGTGTCCGACGCCTATTGGCAGGCCGCCGGGGCCCTGCTCGACGAGCACCTCAAGCGGGTCAAGGACAACTGCGACAGCGAGGTCGCCTACGAGGCCTACGCCGCCAAGAAGCGCTCGGAGCTGCGCAAGCAGGAGATCGAGGCCCGCCTGGAGTACGAGACGGATTTCCTCTCGACCCTCAAGGATGCGCTGTCCCTCGAATTCGGCCTCTACAAGGACGCCGCCACGCGCCAGCGCGATTCCTGGGTTTCGCTCTCCAAGGACCTCGCTTCCGGCGTGCACGACCTGTCCGACACCATCGCCGGCGGGGCCACCGACGCCTTCCAGGCCTGGATCACCAATTCCGGGAGCATGGCCGACGCCTTCAAGTCCGCCATGGACTCCATGCTCGATTACCTGATGCGCATGATCCAGCGGATGATCGCCTACGCCCTGGAAAACTACGTGGTCATCCCCATCGTCGAATCCGTGGTGGGCTCGTCCGGGTCGCTGACGGGGACCGGGACCGATTCCGGGTCGGGCTCCCTGTCCAGTTCGGCCCTGTCCAAGATCACCGGCAAGGCCACGGACTACGGCATTTCCAAAGGCATCGACGCCATTTCCGGGCTTTTCAGCGGCACTACTTCGGCCGCCTCGGGCGTGTACGCCGCCGGTTCCTACGGCCTGGGCTCGAGCCTGATCGGCGAATCCTCGAGCCTGCTGGGGGCGGGCGCGGGCGGCATCTGGGAAGCCGGATCGGCGGCGTCCCTGGCCGCCACGCCGTCGGTGGCCGCCACGGTGCCCACGGCGGCGGCGGAAGCGGCGGCCGCCACCGGCGGCGCGGCCACAGGCGCGGCGTCCACGGGCATCGGCCTCGGCACGGCTCTCGGCGTGGTCGGCGGCGTGGCCGCCCTGGGGGGACTGCTGGCCATGGGGCTCTCGACCACCAAGACCGAGCAGAAAACCGGCTCGGGCATCCGCATCGCGGTCATCGGCGACGACACCAACGTCACCGGCACGGACTATTACAAGGTGACGACCTCCTCGATGCTCGGCGGCTCGTCCACCTCCCACGAAATCCGGGAGACCGGGCCGGCCGACGCCGCAACCACGGCCGCCGTGGAATCCGGCATGGGGGCCTACACCGCAGTCATCAAGAGCGCGTTTCAGAAGCTGGGCGTTTCCTCGGCCGAGGAGAGCCTTTCCAACTTCTACTTCCCCACCTGGGACGTGGCCCCGGGCCAGGAAGAGGATTTCTACAAGAACGTCTCCAATGCCAAGGTGGGCAAAATCCTGGCCGACGCCGGCCTGACGGACGCCGTTTCCGCCATCGCCAACAAAGGGGAATACTGGATCGACCTGATTACCCGGCTCGAAGCGGCCATGACCACCGTGGGCACGGCCACCAAGCAGATGGGCTTGTCCCTCGAATCGCTGGCCGGCGAGGACTACATTTCCGGGCTGGTGGGCAAGATGCTGGCCGCCGGGGATTCGGCCGGCACCGCCGGCATGGACTTCGAATCCCTGGCCGGCGTGCTCGACGACGAAACCCTGGCCTCGCTCAAGGACATGCAGGCCCAGGCGGCCGCCACCGGCGAGGAGGTGCAGGCCACCAACGAGCAGCTGCGCCAGCTCGCGCTGGCGCAGTACGCCAGCGAGATCGTGGCCGCCTTCGGCTCCACGGACGCCGCGCAAAGCGCATTCAACCGCTACTTCACCAACGCTTACAGCGCGACCGAACAGGTTACGCGCCTCATGCAATACTACGCCGAGGGCGCGGGCGAGGCCATCGGGGCGCTCGACGCCTCGGGCGTGACCCTGGAAAACTTCTGGAGCTCCTACCGCGCAGCCATGGAGTCCGGGCCGATAAGCGCCGACCAACTCAAGGCCTGGGACGACGCGGCGCAGTGGGTCGAGGCCTGGGACACGTCGCTCAAGACCGGCGCGCAAGCCTGGGACGACGCCAACCAGACCATCGTCGACGGCATCAACGACCAGATCAAGGCCCTGGAGGCCCAGCGCGACGCCATCCAGAAAGTCCTGGACCTGTGGTCGGATTTCCTGACGTCCATCAAGGACCTGCGCCAGGAAATCAAGCTCGATGCGGGCTTGAGCGATTTGTCGCCCAAGGAAATCTACGAGGCCAAGAAGGCGCTGTTCGACCAGACCGCGGCCAAGGCCCGGGCCGGCGACGAGAAGGCCATGGCCGAGCTGCCGGACGTCACTAAGGATTTCCTGTCGGCCTCGCGCGATTACTGGGCCAGCTCCGAGCGGTATTACGACGACTTCGAGCACGCCGACGCCACCCTGGCCAGCCTGGAGGACTACGCCCAGGCCCAGGTCGACCAGGCGCAAGCCCAGCTCGACGCACTCAACAACGAGATCGCCATCCTGACCCTGCAGGTGGACCAGCTCACCCTGGTCAACTCCAACCTGGGCACCCTCGGCAACCTGGTCGGCGACGGCATAAGCGCTGTCGTCGGAGCCATCAACAACAGCTCCTTCTCTTCGGCCTATGCCGATTCCATCGCCGCCGCCAACGCGGCCCAGGCGACGGCCGCCGCGTCGCTGCGGGCCACCTTCTCGGGCGGCTCCGCTTCGGCCGAAGACGCCGCCGCCTCGGCCGTCGATTGGTCGAGCCTGTGGGGCGGCGACGTCTCCTCGGCCCTGTCCGGCTCCCTGGAGACCGACGAGGACGGCAACATCCATTGGGTGGGCTTTTCCGAAGGCGGCCTGGCCAGGGGCGGCGTCCGGGGCGTGGACAGCATTCCGGCCAAGCTCATGGACGGGGAACGCGTCATCGACGTCAAGCATACCAAAATCCTGGAGTGGCTGGTCGAGGGCGGCAATACGACCAGCGTGGACACGGGCGGCATCGAACGCCGCCTGGACCGCGTGGCCGCCACGTCGGCCCTGGCCTCCCAGGCCAATCAGGCCGCCATCACCGGCCTGCGCCGCGAGATGGCCGTCATCGCCAACAAGCTGTCCCGGGACGCCCGGCGTCCCAAACCGAGGGCGCGGTAATGCTGACCAAGATGATTTCCGAGCTGGCCGCCGGCGCGCCGACCAGGACCGCCGAGATCCCGGTCAACATCGGCGGCCTGACGGTCAAGCTGACCGTCGAACAAGTGTTGCGCCTGGCCGCCCCGGCCGACAGCGGCGCGGCGGCCGCCGTGCATTCGCTGCTGTCCCATGCGGCGGCCGGCCTGACCAACGGCCACGTGCTGGTGGCCACCGGCCCGACGACCTTCGAGTTCCGGCGGCTCACGGAATTCCATCTGCCCAATCCGGCGAATATCGACGTCGCGGGCAACGCCGCCACGGCCTCGCGCCTGCTCAACCCGCGCCGGATCGCCGGCGTGGAATTCGACGGCACGGTAGGCGTGGCCATCCCCCACGGCAACCTCGCCGACGCCGGCGGCAACAGCCACGCCCAGCTCGACGCCCACGTGGCCGACGCCGCCAAGCACCGGGAGATCGACGACGCCGGCACCGCGGCCACCGACCTCTGGAGCGCCGCCCGGATCATCGCCCAACTGGCCGACCGGGCGGCCGTCGATCACAGCCATGCCCTGGCCGACCTTTCCGAGCGCGCCTACGTCTCCCTGACCGAGCGGCCGGCGTTTTTCGCCGTCGTCGCCGTGGCCGGCCAGTCTTCCTTGGTCGCCGAGGCCGAGGGCGACACCCTGACCCTGGTCCCCGGCGTCGGCATCGCCATCACCACGGACCCGGAAACGGACGCCGTGACCATCACCAACATCGGCGGCGGCATTCCCGGGGCGCACGGCCATACCGGGCCGGCCGACGGCGGAACCGTGGCCCACGGGGCGCTGACGGGCGTGGATGCCGACGCGGGGACCGGAGCGATCCACCATACCCTGGGGACCGGGGCCAACCAGGCCGCGCCGGGGAACCACGGCCACGCCTATCTGCCGCTGTCCGGCGGGGCGCTGACGGGCGCGCTGACCATTGCCGGCGGCACGGCCTGGCACTCGGGAAACGACGGCCCCGGTTCCGGCCTGGACGCCGACACCGTGGACGGCAGGCACGCCGACGAGCTGGGGTCGCCGGCGCTTCGCATCGTCATGGCCCAACAGTTCGGGGCGTTTTGATGGCCGGCGCGTACCTTGTCGAAATCGAGGCCCACGTGCCGGCCTCCTGGATCGTCGGCGGCGACCGGATCGGCCTGCTCGCCGCGCCGGGGACCGCCCTGGCCACCGAGGGCCGGGTGGAGACCCTGCGCTTTTCCTCGGGCGTGGGGCTCATGACCCGCCCCGACGACGAGCCGCCCAACACCTATTACGAGCCCCGGGTCGCTGTGCCCTTCAACTTCGAGCGGCTCGTCTTCCAGGACGGCGTGACGGCCGGCGCAGCCGACGCCGGCTACGGCGAGATCGAGTTGTCCAATCCCGACGGGGTCTACGACTATCTGGCCGAATGCGGCCTCGACGGCCGCCGCGTGTGCCTTCTCTACGGCGAGGAAACCGGGCCGTTGTCCGGGTTCGAGGTGGTTTTCGTCGGCACCATGACCCAGCCGGAATTCTCCTGGCACCGTGCGATCCTGCCCGTGCGCGACCGCGCCGAGGGACTGCGCCGGGCCATCCAGCAAAACGTCTACGCCGGCGACAACGAAGGGCCGGTCGGCGTCGAGGGCGACGACAGCCTCAAGGACAAGACCAGGCCGTTGGCCTTCGGCCGCTGTCGCAACGTCCCGGCCACCTGCGTCAATGGCTCGACCCTGACCTATCAGGTGCATGACGGCCAGGTGGCCGCCATCCCGGCCGTCTACGACAAGGCCATGCCTCTGACGCCTGCCGGCGACTACCCCACGGCCGAAGCCCTGGCCGCCGCGACGTTCGCGGCCGGCCAGTTCGCCACCTGCCTGGCGCGGGGGCTTTTCCGGCTGTTGGGCAAGCCGGCCGGCGCGGTCACGGCCGATGTGGACGGCGACGCCACGGGCGGCGTGTGGGCCGCGTCGGTTGCGGCCATCATCCGCCGCATCGCCCTGACCCGGGCCGGCCTGGCCGAAGCCGAGCTGGACCTCGCCGCCTTCGACGCACTGGAGGTCGCCTGCCCGGCTGTGGTGAGCTGTTTTCTCGACGGCGGCGACAAGTCCGACATCGACCAGGTCTTCGACGACCTCTGCGCCAATATCGGGGCGTGGTGGTGCTTCGACCGCCTGGGACGGCTGACGGTCGGCCGTTTCGAGGCTCCGGCCGGAGAGCCGGCCGCGACCCTGACCACGACCGAACTCCTCGACGGCGGCCAGGGGCTGGAAATCCTCCCGGCCAGGGACCTGGCCGACGGTGTGCCCGTCGCGAGCGTCTCTCTCGAGTACCAGCGCAATTGGTACGCCCAGCAGGCCGACGACCTGGCCGGCGGCGTGGACGACACCCGGCGGGCCTGGCTGGCCGAGGAGAACCGCACGATCAAGGTCGAGGACGCCGCAATCCGGGAGGTCCACCTCCTGGCTCCGGAACTGGCCGTGGCCACCTGTCTGGACGAGGCCGATGCGGCACGGGCCGAGGCCGTGCGGCTCCTGGCCCTGCACGGGGTTCCCCGACAGCGCCTGCGCCTGCCGGTCAAACGCCCGTATGCCCGTGGGCTCGACCTCGGCTCCGTGATCGCGGTGCGCCTGCCCCGTTTCGGCCTGTCCGAAGGGCGGCTTTTCACGGTCATCGGCATGACCGAGGAATACGAGACCGGCCATGTGACCCTGGAGGTCTGGGGCTGATGGCCGCCGGTCTGCTGTGCTTCGACAACCGGGCCGAGCAAGCCTCGCTTTGCGGCGGCGCGTGGCAAACGTCCCTGTCCAATCTCCAGGACCGGTTTCTGACCCGGGTCGCCAGGTCGGCCGGCCTGGCTCCCGAGGCCACCCGGTTCGACGTGGACCTGGGCCGGGAAAGGACCATCAAGCTCGTGGCCATCCCGGGCCATACCCTGTCCACGAGCGCTCGCATCCGCATCCGTTTTTACGCCGACGCCGCCCGCGCGGTCCTCAAATCGGACAGCGGCTGGCGCGACGTCTGGCCGGCGCTTTTCGCCACGACGGACCTGGAGTGGGAGGACGACAACTGGTGGTCCGGCCGCGTCCTGGCCGAGGACGTGGACAAGTTGCCGCGGCAGTTCTTCTACCTGCCGCCGCGGCAGGTCTTTTGCCGCTATCTCTCCGTGGACATCGACGACCAGGCCAATCCCGTCGGCTACATCGACTTGTCCCGGCTCTTCATCACCTCGGGCTGGCAGCCGATTTTCAACTTCTCCTATGGCGGTTCCCTGGGCTGGGAATCGACCACGTTGGTCGATTCCTCCCTGTCCGGGGCCGAGCACTTCGAGGAGCGCCCGCCGTACCGCGTCGTGGTCTTCCGCCTGGACTACATGGACAAGGTGGAGGCCACCAACAAGGCGTTGGCCATGACGCGCGCCCTGGACGTGGTGCGCGAGGTCTTTTTCGTCTTCGACCCCGCCGATGCGCTGCTCATGCAGCAACGGTCCTTCCTCGGCCGACTGCGCAAGCTGTCGCCGATGGAACTCATCGCGTGCAGGATCAACGGCATGGCATTCGAGATCAAGGAGGTGGTCGCATGAGCGACGCGGCCGACCGTTTGGAGGGGTTTTACAACCCCAACGATTACGACCCGACGGGCAATCCCGGAGGCATGGGAGCCGGCGGGCATCGCGAGAACTACATTCCGTCCTTGCGCGACCACGCCGCTGTTTCCCGCGAGACGGCGGCCAGGGCAAAGGAAGTGGAGCAACTCGCCGGCGACCTGCGCGCCGCGACGCTTTCGGGCGGCGGACTGGTGCTGGCTTCGCCCTCGGACACGGCAGCGGGGTCGTTGGCCAGCAAGATCGGCGTGGACGGCCTGGAGGCGTCCATCGCCGACGAGGGTGGGGGCGAACGGCTCGTGCTGACGGCCAAGCCCAATATCGGCGCGGTCCTGTATCTGGCCCAGACCTGCAACGCTTTTTAAGGAGGAGACGATGGCCGCCAACACGCAACCGATTTTTCCGGGAATCCCGAGAAATGATCCCGTGACCCTCGTCAATGCCGACGGGACCACGAAAAAATCGCTTCTGACCGCCGGGGCCAATGGCGCACGCGTGGATTCGCTGCACGTGGCCACCGACGATACGTCCACGGCCGTCCTCGGCGTCTACCTGACCAAATCTGGCGTGGACAGTTATCTCGGGGCAGTCACGATCCCCGCCGGCGCTGGGGGCACCGGCGCATCGCCTGTCGAATTGCTCGACACTATAAACGCCGGCAATCCGATGGTCTTGGGAGCGGGCGTGTCGCTGAAGGTGGGCGTGGCCGCGGCCGTCACCGCCGGCAAGACCCTAACCGTCGTCGCCTTCGCCGGCGACTTCTAGGAGCCGTCCCATGGCGCGCAGCTTTGCCGATTATCGGCCGCAGACCGGCAAATGGACCAAGCGGCTTCCCGTGGGCTCGCGGCTGTTCGATTTCTACAAGAGCCAGGGTGATGTGACTATCACCAATGCCACCAGCATCCCCACGACGCAAAATGGCCCGATTCAAGTCGTCCGTTTTGGCAGATTGACTGTCAACGCAGCGCTCACCGTGAGTAAGAAATGTCGCGGCTTGATGATTCTTTGCGATTCGCTGGTCGGCGGGGCGGCCGGCAGTATATCGATGTATGGCGCAGGAGCTATCCCTGATTTCCCTTGGCCATTGTACGATGTATCTATTCCTGACAGCATCGTGTTGCAAGCTGGAAAAATTGACCAGCAAGACGTCCTTAGTTGCATCCGTAAAACAGGAACCTTCCTCGGCGATCCAATCTTCTGGCAATACCCGGACGCCGCGATGGCTGATTGTGTCGCCACATTGAACCCAGGTTTGAAGTTGATTTCCGCTGCCGGCTGTGGCGCTGCCACTGCTGCCAATTCGCTTACCGCTGGTGGGCCTGCTGGTCGACATGGGCCTGGGGGTAATGCCGGGGCCAACGGGCCGGGCAGTGGCGGCCAGGGGGCGGCTTACCTGCCAGCCGAGGTAGCGACCGCCACCGGCGGCAGGGGCGAGCGCGGTTATCCATGGGGCGGTGGACGCGGCGGCCAGGTGGGCAACGGCTATGGTGTCTGTGGGCTGCCCGGGGACTGTTATGCCATAACCTACGGCGTCGGCGGCAACCTCATCATCATATGCAGAGGGAATATCACGCTGGCTGCCGGCTTTGTGCGGTCCACCAACGGTGTTAATGGCTATTATGCCGGCGATGGCGGATCTGGTGCTGGCGCGAATATCTGTATCTATGGCGGATCTAAGACTGATGCAGGCTCGGCTACCGCTACCGGTGGTTATTCGACTCCTTTGAATGGCTACTATGGTGGACCGGGCGGGGCGGCCCCAATAACCGATAAAACGTTTGTCCAGATGGGGTGGGCATAGGAGTATCCCATGGCTCAAAAACTTATCTTGCTGCATTGCGAAGTAGTCGCGGCCAGCCGGGATTTGCTGGCCCTCTGGAAGGCCGCCAACCCCGTCCCGGGTGACGTGGTGTCCGACCATGTGGCCGCCGTGGCGTTGATGCCCGCATTCCAGGGCTACCCGGCCGTGGTCTACGAGGACGCGGCCGGGGTGCGGCACTGCCTGTTCAACCCTCTCACGCTCGAAGCTGTGACGGCGTGGCGCGAGGGCATCGACAACCCGCCCCAGGCCACCAGTATGAGCCGGACCGCATTCCTGGCCCGGTTCACCAACGCCGAATTGCTGGCCGCACGCGAGCTGTCCAAGACCGACGTGGTCCTGGATCTCTTTTGGATGCAGGTGCTCGCCGCCGACGTGGTCGACCTCACTTATCAGCCCGTCATCGACGGCGTCCGCTACCTGGTCGGCAAGCTGCCCGGCTTCGACGCCGCCCGGGCCGACGCGGTCCTGGGGGTGACGTCGTGAACCGGTGGCGCATCCTCTGCATCGACGGCGGCGGCATCCTGGGCCTGATCCCGGCCGTGATCCTGGCCGAGATCGAGGCGCGGGCCGGCAAGCTCGCGGGACAGCTCTTCGACCTGGTTGCGGGGACCTCGACCGGCGGCATCATCGCCAGCGCCGCGGCGGCCGGCATCCCGGCCAGCCGGGTGGTCGACCTCTACCGCCAGCGCGGCCGCGAGATCTTCTCGAAGAGCCTCTGGCACCGTCTGGCCACCGGCTGGGGCCTGTGGGGACCGCAGTACGGGGCCAAGGGGATTGAAGTCGCCCTGGCCGACGTCTTCGGCGATTTGATGCTGTCCGACTGCACGGCGGAACTGCTCGTGCCGGCCTATGACATCGGGGCGCGGGCTCCGCTGCTCTTCAAGTCGTCCAAGGCCCGGGAGCCCCGGCGCAACTGCTTCCTGCGCGACGTCTGCCGGGCGACGTCTGCCGCGCCGACGTATTTTCCGCCGGCGCGCATCGCCTCCCAGGCCGGCGACATGGCCACGCTGGTGGACGGCGGCCTTTACGCCAACAACCCGGCGGCCCTGGCCCTGCCCCAGGCGGCCAAAGCCGGCCGGCTGGGCGAGGTGTTCATGGTGTCGCTGGGGACCGGCGACATCAACCAACCCTACCTTTACAGCGACGCCAAGGGCTGGGGCCTGGCGCAGTGGGCGCGCCCGCTGATCGGCTGCATGTTCGACGGACAGTCCGACGTCTCGTCCTACGGCTGCGGAGTGCTCCTGGGAAGCCGCTACGTCCGGCTCCAGCCGGCGCTGGCCAAAGAACAGGCCATGGACGACGTCAGCGAGACGGCCCTGGAAACC
>NZ_JARKOZ010000213.1 GCF_029978005.1 Solidesulfovibrio sp.
TTGGTGCACTCGCCCGCCACGAAGTCGAAGTGCGGGGTGTGGCCGCGCACCACCGCGCCCAGGCAGATCACGGCGGCGTACTTGCCCGAGGCGGCCAGCTTCTTGGCGGCCAGGGGCATCTCGAAGGCTCCGGGCACGCGCACGATGGTCAGGTTCTCGCGCTCGGCGCCGTGGCGCAGCAGGTAGTCCACCGCGCCGCCCACCAGGCGGTCCACGATGGTGTCGTTGAAACGGGCGGCCAGGATGGCGAAGGAGAGGCCCTTGGCCGTCATCTGGCCTTCGACGGTGCGAATGTGGTGCATGGCTGTATCCTTACTTGTTCTCAAGGTTGTGCATGTGGCCCATCTTTTCTTTCTTGGTGAGCAGATAGTCGATGTTCTGCTCGCAGGCGTTCATCTCGATGGGCACGCGCTCCACCACTTCGAGGCCGTAGCCTTCGAGGCCGACGATCTTTTTCGGGTTGTTGGTCATGAGCCGCATCTTGGACACGCCCAGGGCGACCAGAATCTGGGCTCCGGTGCCGTATTCGCGCAGGTCGGCCTTGAATCCCAGGCGCAGGTTGGCGTCCACGGTGTCGAGGCCCTGCTCCTGGAGGGCGTAGGCCTTGATCTTGTTGGCCAGGCCGATGCCCCGGCCTTCCTGGCGCATATAAAGGATGACGCCCTTGCCCTCGGTCTCGATCATGCGCATGGCTTCGTGGAGCTGGTTGCCGCAGTCGCAGCGCAGCGACCCGAACACGTCGCCGGTCAGGCACTCGCTGTGCACGCGCACGAGCACGGGCTGGTCGGGATGGATGTCGCCCTTGACCAGGGCGATGTGGGTCTTGTTGTCCTCGCTGGCGGTGAAGGCCACGGCGCGGAAGGTGCCGAAGGCCGTGGGCAGGCCGGCCTCGGCCACCTTGGTCACGGCCAGGCGGCCGAACTTCAGGCGGTAGCGGATGAGGTCGGCCACGGTCGCGATCTTGATGCCGTGCTTCTCGGCGAATTCCACGAGGTCCGGCATGCGGGCCATGTTGCCGTCCTCGCGCATGATCTCGCAGATGACGGCGGCGGGCTTGAGCCCGGCCAGGCGCGCCAGGTCCACCGAGCCCTCGGTCTGGCCGGCGCGGTCGAGCACGCCGCCTTCCTTGGCCCGCAACGGAAAGATGTGCCCCGGGGTGACGAGGTCGTCCGGGGTCGCGCCGTCGGCCACGGCGGCCAGGATGGTGGTGGCGCGGTCGAAGGCGGAGATGCCCGTGGACACCCCTACCTTGGCCTCGATGGAGACGGTGAACCCGGTGCCGAAGGGGGACTTGTTGTCCGTGGTCATCATGGGCAGCTTGAGCTGGTCCACGATGTCCGGGGCAAGCGACAGGCAGATGAGTCCCCGGCCGTGGGTGGCCATGAAGTTGATGAGTTCCGGGGTGACCTTTTCGGCGGCGACGGTGAGGTCGCCTTCGTTTTCGCGGTCTTCGTCGTCGACGAGGATGACCATGCGTCCGGAACGGATTTCCTCGATGGCTTCCTCGATGGGGCTGATGCGCATAAGTGAATATCCCTCGTTTGGACGGCTCGTGTCGCATCCACGAGGTCCGTGCATGCGTAGCCTCGTGATAACACCTTTGAACAACTTACTTTTATCTTAAAAAATACTGACGTATTTTTTAAGGAAGCAACACTTGCTGCGGCCCTTGTGGAAAAGACCAAAGACCCGGGCGGACCGGGTCCAAGGGGGAAATAGTCTACGTCAGGGGGGTTGGCAAGACAAGGGCGCGAGGTTTCCCCGGCCGGGAGCCCCTCAGGCGGCCAGGGCCGCCCGAACGAATTCCGGCGGCGGCATCGTGGCCGCCGGCGCTACCGGATGAAGTAGCCGGCGGCGCGCCAGACGCCGTCGGGCTCGCGAGAAAAGGCGACCGTTTCGAAGGCTTCCTTCTTGTTGGAAAAGCCGGTGGCGAATTCCATGACCACGTAGGCCCCGTCCGGCGCGCCGGGCAGGCTCGGAAGGCTCTTGGCCTTGGTGACCTGCCGGGAAACGAGCGTTCCCAGGGGCTTGCGAAAGGCGGTCAGGGCCGTTTCCCAATCCTTTTGCGTGACCGTGCCCTTGAAGAAGGCCGAGGCCTCGGGCCAGCTCTTGGCATAGGCCCCGGCATCGATGCCGGCCAGCCAGGTTTTGGCCGCCTCCACGGCCGGCTTCTGGTCGTCGGCGATGGGCGCGGCCTCCTCGGCCAGGGCCAGGGCCGGCAGGAGCATCAGGACGCACAGCAGCACGGCGGACAGGATCTTCATGGAACCTCCGGAAAAGGCGGGTTTCCGGGATTATGCCCCGGCGGCCTTCGGCCGTCCAGGTCCGGGCCTTGCCCGCCAGGGCCGGTTGCGGGATGGTGGCCCATGGACCCGAATACCTCTCCCCCTGTCGCTTTTCTGCCCCCCGTGGACGTGCTGGTCCTCGGGGCCGGCCTGGCCGGGCTGCGGGCCGCCCTGGCCGCCCTGGAAGCCGCGCCCGGGGCGGCGGTGGCCGTGGCCGCGCCCCTGGCCGGGCCGTCCGGCTCGTCCTTCGTCAACCTAAACGGCCGGCTGGGCCTGCACGCCCCGGAAACCGACGCGGCGCGCGAGGCCTTTTGCCGCGAGGCCCTGGCCGTGGCCGGGCCGGGGCTGGTCGTGCCCGAACTGACGGCCGTGCTGGCCGCCGAGGCCTTGCCGCGCCGTCTCGAACTCGAGGCCCTGGGCGCGGCCTTCGATCGCGAACCGGACGGCCGGCTGCGCCTGTACGGTTCCTGCTTCAGCCCGGATTCGCGCCGCGCCGCCCTGCTCGTCGATCTGCCGGGCCTGCGGCGGCTCCTTTGGCGGCGCATCAAGGCGGCCGGCGGCCGCAGCCTTGCCGGGACGACCGCGCTTTCCCTGGCGCGCGAGCCTGGCGGGGCCGTCCTCGGGGCGCTTCTGGAGGACGCGTCGGGAAGCCTTCTTTTGCAGCCGGCCGGGGCGACGGTGGCGGCCATGGGCGGCACGGCCCCGCTTTTTCTCCGGCACCAGGCCGGCGGCGGCAACCCCGGCTTCGGCCACGGCCTGCTGGCCGAAGCCGGGGCGCGCCTGGCCAATGCCGAATACCTGCAATGGATGTGGGCGGGCCTGGCCGACCGCCGCTTCTGGCCGGTGTGGAGCCTGCTGGACGGCACGGCCGTGGCCGGCGCGCCCCTGCCCGGGGAGGTGGCCCGGGCCGCCGTCGGGAGGGAGGGGCATTGCCCCCTGGGCCACGGCCTGGAGGACGCCGCCCTGGACCTGTGGCTGGCGCAGCGGGCCGACGCGGACGGCGTCGTGGTCGTGACCCGGGGCGGGGAGCGCCTGGAGGTGGCGCTTTTTGCCCACGCCGCCAACGGCGGGGCGGTGGTCGACGCCCGGGGCCGCACGGACGTGCCGGCGCTTTTTGCCGCCGGCGAGTGCGCCACGGGCATGCACGGGGCCAACCGGATCGGCGGGGCCATGGTGGCGGCCTGCCTGGTGTTCGGGGCCAGAGCCGGGGAAACGGCCGCCCGCGAGGCTTGGCGGCCCGAAGCCCCGGCCCTGGCCCGGGGCTTGGCGGCCTGCCTGGAGGGGTTCGGACGCGACCGGGAAGAGGAGCGGGAGGTTGTTTCCTGGTTGGCCCGAACCTTGCAAAAGCATGCATCACCGCGTCGGAACCCTGACGCGACAGCCGTTTGGCGACTTCTCCGGCAACGCCTGGGGCAGACGCGGGACCGTCCGTCCCGGCTCAGGCTCGCCAGTCTGGCACGGTAAAGTTTTTCGCCGCGCGCGCCGATAATTGTTTTGACGGCGAACGGTCGGGAAGCGGCGCTTTCCGGGGCGAAGGCCGTGGAGTCGTGAGGCGGCGGGATTTTTGTCCATGGGTTGTGCTGGGGGAATGTCCCTGATAGGAACACGCATGTGCAACAAAATGATCGAGTTATGAGCAGTTTGCCGGCGCTTCCCCTGGCCACCCAGTATTTCGCCCCCAGCCGCGACGCCTGGGTGCTGGCCATCCTGGACGCCCTGCGCCACGACAGCGGGCTTTCCCAGCGCGACCTGGCCCGGCGCCTCGGTTTAAGCGGCGCGGTGGTCAACCAGCACCTGCGCGAACTCCAGGAGCGCGGGCTCATCCGCTTCGAAGCGCGAAACGGCAAGAGCTACCGCTACATCCCCACCCAGGAAGGCGAGGACGTCCACGCCGAAATGGCCCGGGGGTTTTCCAGCGAGGCCATCCGCATCTATTCCGCCCTCAAGCGCCAGGTGGGCGACCGCCTCAAGGAACTGGCGCATCGCGACATCGAACGCATCGCCCTGTTCGGCGCCTCGGAAACCTGCGAGGTCGCCCTGTCCGTTTTGGCGGCCATGCCGGTCAAGGTCGTGGCCATGGTGGACAACGACCCGGACAAGCAGGGCTCGATCTTTCACGGCTACGTCGTGTCTCCTCCGCATGTCCTCGAGATGGTGGATTGCCAGGCCGTACTCATCACGTCGTTCGGGCGGCGGGACGAGATTCGTCAACAACTAGAGCCCCTGTGTCGCGCCCGGGGGATGGAGATGGTGAGCCTATGAGCACTGAGCAAAGCATCCGCCTGGCTTCCGGCCGGCGTATCGGACACGGTGAACCCTGCTTTCTCGTCGCGGAAATAGGCAACAACCACCAGGGCGAGCTGGCCCGGGCCCGGGAAATGGTGCATGCCGCGGCCGAGGCCGGAGCCGACGCCGTCAAGTTCCAGAAGCGCGACATGGACGCCCTTTTCACCCAGGCCGGCCTGTCCGCCCCCTACGGCGGGGCCAACAGCTTCGGCCCCACCTACGGCGAGCACCGCCTGGCCCTGGAGCTTTCCCTGGACGACATGGCCGAGCTCAAGGCCCTGTCCGAATCCTTGGGGCTGGTCTTTTTCGCCTCGGCCTGGGACGCGGTCAGCGCCCGGGAGATGCTCGAACTCGGCATGGAGCTTTTCAAGGTCTGCTCGGCCGACGTGGTCAACATCCCCATGCTGCGCCTGGTCGGCGAGGCCGGCGTGCCGGTGGTCATGTCCACGGGCATGAGCCTCTGGCCGGACATCGACGTGGCCGTGGCCGAGATGCGCCGCTACCACGAACGCATCGTGCTCCTGCATTGCAACAGCTCCTACCCCTGCCCGGACGAACTGGTGGGGCTGCCGGTCATGCACGCCCTGGCCCGGCGCTACGGGCTGCCGGTCGGCTACTCCGGCCACGAGGCCGGCCTCGGGCCGAGCGTGGCCGCGGCCGTCCTCGGCGCCTGCGTGGTGGAGCGCCATTTCACCCTGGACCGCACCCAGCGCGGCACGGACCATCAGGCTTCCCTGGAGCCGGCCGCCTTCGCCGCCATGCGCTCCATGATCCGCGAGGCCGAGGCCGCCATGCTGCTCACCGAAAAGCAGCTTTGCCCGGCGGAACTGGCCTCGGCCGGCAAGCTGCGCAAGAGCATCGTCTTCGCCCGGGACCTGCCGGCCGGCCACGTGCTGACCCCGGCCGACGTCACGGTCAAATGCCCGGGCAACGGCATCTCGCCCGTGCATTGGGACGAGGTGCTCGGGGCGCGGCTGACCCGCAGCGTCGCCTGCGAGGAGCTCGTGGACTGGAACTCGCTGCTGCTTTCCGACCCGGCCGCCGAGGCCGCCGCCGTGCCGGGGACGCCCAAGGGCCGGCGGCGCAAGGAAGCGGCGGGCGAACGGTCCTGATGCCGGACGGCGGCGGGAAGATTCGGCGGCACGGGAACACGGCATGCGCATCGTGATGATCGCGGAGAACGATCCGGCCGGCGTGGGGTCGCTGCTGCGAAACGCCCTGCACCGCCATACGGACCACGTCTGCCGGCTGGTCACCACCCAGACGCGCTACACCCACGCCTGGGAAAAGGACCTGCACGTGCCGGACCTGGACGCGGCCGGCCGCGAGGAGCTGACGGCGGTCCTCGAATCCGCCGACATCCTGCATTTCCACATGCTCGCCGACGAGCACATGCCGCTCGGGGAGGTGACGGCCGCGCCGTTTCTTTCCGGCAAGGCCATCGTGCACCACCATCACGGGCACCACGTCTTTCGGGCCAATCCGGAGATGTTCCAGAAGAAGTACCGCGACCTCGGCCGGCGCAACCTGCTCGTGAGCACGCCGGATCTGCTTAAAAAACTCCCCGGCGCGCGCTGGCAGCCCAACCTCGTGCCGGAACACCTGCCCGCCTACAAGCCCGCGCCACGCCGGCCCGACGGCAAGGTGCGCCTGGCCCATTCGCCCACGCGCAAGGACCTCAAAAACACCGACGACCTGTTGGCCGTGTGCCGCGACCTCGCCCCGGCCCTGCCCATGCTCGAGCTCGAGCTCATCGACGACGTGCCCCACGTGGAGTGCCTGGCCCGCAAGCAGGCCTGCGACCTGGCCTTCGACCACATGCAGGGCTACTACGGCATGGCCTCCCTGGAGGCCCTGTCCCAGGGGCTGCCGACCATCGCCGGCCTCGACGACTGGAACATCGCGACCATCCGCGGCTACTTCTCCTGCGACGCCCTGCCCTGGGTGGTGGCCCGCGACCGCGAGGCCCTGGCCGCGGCCGTGCGCCGGCTGGTCCTCGACCCGCACGAGCGCGCCGCCCTCGGGGCGGCTTCCCGCCGGTTCATGGAAACCGTCTGGACCGAGGCGCGCCTGACCGCCGACCTGGTCCGCTTCTACGAAAATCTCGCCTGATCGCCGCCCTCCGCTTCGCTTTCCTCCTCCAACGCCAATGGCCGGAAGGCCAGCAGTGCGTCCGCGGCCACCACGTTGTCGAAGGCCATGAGCGACAAGGCGTAGCGGAACTCCCTGGCGCAGTCCGCGCCGAGGATCACCGCCTCCTGATGGAGCATCCAGTCGCCGACGGCCGCCAGCGCCAGGCCGCCGCCGGAGGGCATGGGCTCCTCGTAGCCCATGGCCTCGATGCCGCGAAAAAGCCAGTTCCAGCCCGGCCGCCATAGGGAGAGCAGCCGGCGCAGCCGCTTCTCCTCCGCCGCCGTGGCCAGCACGGGCACGGGACGGCCCTTGTCCGCCAGCAGGTGCAGCGTCGCGACGTTGCGGGCGAAGCGGGCGGCCTGGAAAAGCTCCTCGGCCAGGTTGGCGGCCAGGTCGAAGCGGCTTTCCTCGTTGACGGGGCGAAACCAGGGCAGGTTGGCGGCCACGTAGCGGAAGCAGGGGTGGTGCGTGACCTTTTCGCGGTCGGCCAGACGCATGCAGGCCATGAGGTCGCGGTCGCGGCGGGCTTCGTCCAGGCGACGGGCGTACTGGGCGCGCAGGGCGCGCAGGGAGACTTCTTCCTTGTCGGCGTCGGCGGCGTCGGCCTTGGCCAGGAAGGCGCTCTTGTCGAGGACCGGGGCGTCGAGGGCCGTTTCCATGGAGGTCGGCGCGAACAGGCCCGGATCGAGGAGGCTCGTGTCCGAAAGGTTGCCGAAGGCCGTGCCCTGGGCGGCCTGGATGGCCTGGGCGAAAAATTCGGCCTCGGCCGCCGTGGCGAAGTACTGCAGCGTGGTGCGCGCCTGCTTTCCGGCGGCGTCGGGAAGCAGCAACGTGCCGTCCGGGCCGCTGGCCAGCGGGGCGTGGTGGTCCGGCAGGGCCGCTTCCGGGCTCGCTGCGGCTTCGTTGTAGTAGACGTCCCGGCCAAGCAGACGCAGGTCGGCTCCGGCCAGAAGCACGCGCGGGGCGTGGAGCGCCTCGGCGCAGCCCAGGCAGGGCAAAAGCGAACTGAGCCACGATTCCCGGATGCGGGCTTTGTTGGGCAGGACGCCGAGGTTGAAGCTGTCGATGAAGAAGACCCGGCGAAAGTGCGCGGCGAAGGACTGGATCGGCGCCATGGACAGGGCCAGGAGCACGGATTCGGGAAAACGGTCGGAAGGATGGTGGAAATGCGTCTGGATGGGCACGGTGTCGAGTTGGAGCAGCACGTCCGGGTCGACGCCGTGGCGTCGCAGGAAAGGCAGCGCCCGGGAGATGGTCACCGTGAGGTGGCGACGGGCGAGTTCCTTGATGTGCGGCGCGAGCAGGGCCAGGGAAGGGCCGGGGAGCAGCAGCAGGCAGGGCAGCCCCACCTGCTGTTTTTCGAGCTTGTCCACCAGACTGTGGCGCAGGTGCAGGGGCGTGTTGCGCAGCATGTCGAGGTCGTGCAGGTATTCCGGCGGCGTGTCCTGGGGCCGCAGGCCCAGCGGGTCGGGCACCCGGGTGGTCAGGGCCGGCATGTATACGTATTTCGTGAAGAGCAGGGCCAGGAGCTTTTGGGCCTGGAGCGTTTCGGCCGGCCGGGCGGCATGCTCCCGGGAGGCGGTCGCCACCACGAGTCCCCCGGACATGCGCGCCGGATCGAGGGCGGCCAGTTCCCGAAGGACCTGGTCCGTGACGGTTTCGGCCACGTAGACGAGGGCATCGTCGCGCTGGGGCAAGCGGTCGGGCCGGCCGAGGCAGACCAGGAATTCTTCCGTCAATTCGGGAACGACATCGGTGACGGCCGTGAACACGGGAACGGGCATGGGGGCATCCTTGTCCTGAAATGTGGCGGCACGATAGGGCGCTTGCCGCCGTGCCGCAAGCCTGCCCGCCGTGGCCAGGGGCGGGGCTCAGCAGGCGGCCGCGCCCAGGGGGGCGCGCCGGTCGCGCACCACGGAATTGCCGGGCCGCGCCTTGGCCAGCTTTTTCACCGAGGCCACGCGGTGGCTCAGGTCCTCGAAGGTGACGCTCGCCTCGAACAGGCATTCCAGGATGCCGATGGACAGGGTGATGAGCGGAAATTCCCGCTGCCGGCCCTCGCGGTCCTTGCCCCGGATGGAGCCGCGCTCGCGGTCCTCGGGGGTGTACAGGGAGGGGACCTCGGCCGCGAACAGGGCCACGGTGGTCCCGGCGATGGCGTCGGCGGCCTCGGGCGCGGCGATGACCACGAAGTCGTCCCCGCCCACGTGGCCGATGAAGTCCCCGGGCGCGCCCTCCTTGGCCACGGCCTCGCGCAGGGACCGGGCCGTGAGCAGGATGACCCGGTCGCCCTGGCTGAAGCCGTACACGTCATTGTAGACCTTGAAGTTGTCCAGGTCCACGTACATCAGGCACGAGGCCTGCCGCTCCCGGTCGCGGCGGGAGAATTCCCGCTCGATGGCCACGTTGCCGGGCAGGCCGGTCAGGGGGTTGGACCCCTTGGCCAGCTCCACCTGCACCTTGGCCAGGGTGTCGAGCATCTTCTGCACGGACACGGTGCCGGCCAGCAGCCCGTCGCGGGTGACCACGATGTCGTCGTAGATCTTGGCCGGGGCGCGGTTCATGGCTTGGCGCGCCGCCTCCTCGATGGGCGTGTCGTGCTCCACGCACAGGGGACTCGCGTCCATGAGCCGGGTCACGCGCTTCCTGTGGTAGAGGTCCACGCCGAACTTGGAGCTCAGGGCCTTGTCCAGGTTGTAGTTCATGACCAGGCCCGCCGGCGCGTCGCCTTCCACCACCACCGCCGAGCACATGACCGGCTTGTCGGCCAGCATCTCCTTGAGTTCGCCGATGCTGCGCCCGGTGTCCACGGCCAGGCAGGGCTCGATGAGGTCGCCCACGGGCGAGGCGCACTTCCAGTCGCCGGCCGCCACCTGGCCGTAGCCGGCCTTGGGCGGCATGACCCGGCCGCCCTCGGGCTTGGGGAAAGCCGGTACGCCCAGGTGGTAGCCCTGGCCGGCGTGCACGCCCATGGACACGAGGGAGGTGAGCGCCAGCTCCGATTCCACGCCTTCGGCGATGACCTTGGCCCCGATCTTGTCGGCCACCAGCACCAGCGTCTCGATCATGACCCGCTTGAAGGGGTTGTTGGCCACGTCGCGGGTGAGCGCCAGGTCGGCCTTGAAGAAGTCCGGGCGCAGCCTGGCCAGGAGCATCATGTTGGAATGGCCCGCGCCCACGTCGTCGATGGCGATGAGAAATCCCCTGGAGCGGTAGTCGTCCAGGCGCTCGGGCAGGGCGGCCAGTTCGCCGGGGCTCAAACGTTCGGAAAATTCCAGCACCACCTGGCCCGGGGCCAGCCCGTGCGCCTCTACCAGGCGGGAGAAGGCCCCGGCCTGGCTGTCGCGGGCGCACAGGCAGGCCGGTCCGACGTTGAGGAAGAGCTTCTGGCGCGGGGAAAGCCCGCCCACGCCGGCCAGGGCCAGCTGCCACAGGCCCAGCTCGACCTCCAGGGCCTTGTCCGAGGAGCCGATCATCTCGAACAGGCGCAGCGCGTCCTGGATGGGGATGCCCGAAGGGCTGCGGGCGTAGGCTTCCCAGCCGAGGACCACGCCCGTGGCCAGGTCGGCGATGGGCTGGTAGACCACGCCGGCCAGTCCCTTGGCGAAAAGGCTGGCCAGTTCCGCCCGGGACGGGACGGCGGCGGCGTCGATGCTCTGGCGCGAGAGGCGCTTGGCCTTGCACACCGCCCCGAAGAGCGCTTCGGCGGCGGGCAGGTCCCCGTTCCGCTCCAGGCAGGCGAAGCCGACGCGCAGGTCCAGGTCGCCGCCGGCCGTGCGGCCCGGCCCCTCGGCCACGGCCCGCAGCACGGCCGCCCGGTAGGCCAGGTACCAGTAGAAGAGCTCGCTCTGGTCGTCGGTTTCGTGCTCGAAGACGAAGACCGCTTCCCCGGGCGAGGCTTCCTGGATGAACAGCAGGTCGCAGCCCGGGAAGCCCTGGGCGAAACGCTCCACGGCCGCGTCCAGGCAGGCGCGCAGGCAGGCCCGGCCCGCCTCCACGCCGATGCCGGCGAACTTCAGGTGAAATTCCGCCGCCTCGAAGGTCAGGATGGCCAGGCGATCGTCCCGGGTCACGGGAGCGGCGTCGAGCAGCGACGCCACGTGGGGCCGTCCCCGACCGGCCTTGCCGGCCAGGACCCTGTTTTGCTCCAGCATGTGCTTGAACATGATGGAGGACGTGATGCGCGTCGGTTCCATGCCGCCTCCGCGAAGCCCGAGGCTCGGGCCCGCGCTTGGCAGTCAAGCCCAGGGGCCGGCTTTTCTCCCGACGGTCGGGGAACGGAACGGTGACGTTTGCTTGACGATTGCGTGTCGCGGCGGCGGCGCTCAGCCGGCGGCCAGGGTCGCGCCCGCGGTCGTTGCGCCGGAGACGCCCGGCCAGGTGGCCACCGGGATGACCCCGAAGGAGCGGATGGTGCCCGTGTCCGCGTAGAGATACTGGAGCGTCTGGATGTCGAGCACCGAGAAGGTCGCCTTGTAGGTGTCGGTCTCGTTGTAGGACATGACCGTGAAGTCGGTGTTGTCCAGGACCGCCGGCAGGGTCCGGGTGTAGGCCGTGTCGTCGAGGCCCAGGGTGTGGCCGGTCTCGTGCAGGATGGTCTCGTAGCCGAGCGTCCCGGGCAGGGGGTTGGAGAGCGCCTCGCCGTATTCCGCGTTGTCGAGGTAGACGTAGTCCTGGCGGTCGATGACGGTCTGGCCGTCGGCGTTCTTGGAATACGTCGCCCCGGTCATGGTGACGGCCATGACGTCGGGATCGGTCAGGTCGGCCGTGCCGAAGGCGACGTCCGCGGTCAGGGGGTCGGCCGTTTCCACCATGTTGAGGCCGGTCAGGGGCTGGGAGGTGGCGTAGATCAGGCGCACGGCCGCCTGCTGGGTGGCGTTTAGCGGCGCGAAGTCGTTGATGGGCTCCTCGTTGTCCGCCGGAACCAGGGGCGTGGTCATGAAGGCGTAGGTGACGGTGAGGCCCGGGGAGGGCGTTTCCTCGGTCCACAGGGGCAGGCCTTCATAGACCAGGGAGTCGATGAGCAGGTTGCCGCTTTCGCCGGCGTAGACCGTCGAGGAGATGCCTTGGGCCATGTCGCGCCTTCCGTGGTTGGATTTTCACCGTAACGACTACGACCTTTCGCCGTCGCCCACAAGAGGGCGGAGATCATTTCCCAGTAGGCACGAACACGCCGTCCCAGTCCTCGGGCGGGGGCGCGGCCAGGAAGCGCCGGCAGCGCCCGGCCAGGACCCGCGAGGGGGGATCGACGCCACGGGCCGCGTCGGCGGCCAGAAAACCGGCCAGGGCCGCCTCGAAGCGCCGGGCGTCGTAGTCCTCGCGGGCGGCGGCGAAAAGCGCCGCCCAGTCGGGCAGGGGCGCGCCGGCCGGGCCCAGGGGCTCGAAGACCTCCACCGCCGCCGCCCGGCCGGCCACGCGCACCAGGTCCACGCGCCGGCGGGGAAAGCCGCCGCCCGCCGCTTCGATCGCGGCCGCGCTGGCCAGCACCGTGGTCCCGTACTGCTTGTTGAGGGATTCCAGGCGCGAGGCCAGGTTCACCGTGTCGCCGAGGATGGTGTAGTTGAAGCGCTCGCGCGAGCCCACGTTGCCGACCACGGCCGGGCCCCGGTGCAGGCCGATGCGGGCGCGAAGGGGCGGCAGGCCCCGGGCGGCGAAGGTCTCGGCCAGTCCGGCCAGGGCCGCTTCCATGGCCAGGGCCGCGCCCAGGGCCTTGGCCGCCTGGGCCTCGTCGGGCAGCGGCGCGCCCCAGAAGGCCATGACCGCGTCGCCGATGAACTTGTCCAGGGTGCCGCCGGCGGCCAGGATGACGTCCGTGGCCGGGGTGAACCAGGCATTGAGTACGCCGATGAGTTCCTTGGGCGAGAGCGTCTCGGAAAAGCTGGTGAACCCGGCCAAGTCGGAAAAAAGCACC
The DNA here is from genome assembly GCF_029978005.1 of Solidesulfovibrio sp. Taxonomy (GTDB): domain Bacteria; phylum Desulfobacterota; class Desulfovibrionia; order Desulfovibrionales; family Desulfovibrionaceae; genus Solidesulfovibrio. The sequence continues at coordinate 12,616 of NZ_JARKOZ010000213.1, forward strand.
GTGACCACGGCCTCCTCGCCGCCAAGCTCCAGCCGCTCGGGCCGGCGCACCAGATCGCGCACCACCACGGGCGAGAGGTAGCGGGAGAAGGCCCGGGCCAGGAAGCGCTTCTCCCGCGATTCCACCAGTCCCCGGTAGAGCGTGGCCGCCGCGCCGCAGGCGACGAGCCCGCCCGCGAGCAGCGTCGGCGGCAGCCAGAAGAAGCGCCGGACGAACAGCCCGGCCGAGAGCGCGAGCAGTCCGGCGGCCAGGCCCACGGCCCCGGCCGCCGCCGCGGCGGGGCGCAGGCGGAAGAAAAGCGCCCCGGCCAGGGGCAGGACGAGGCCCAGGCGCGACAGGGCGGCCAGGGGCGGCCATTCGCCTCCCGGGCCGCCGCCGAGGAGCGTGGCCAGGATGGCGGCGTGGACCTCCGGGCCGAAGGCCGGGAGGCCCGTGGCCCGGGTGAAGGGCGTGGCGAAGGCGTCGGCCTGCCCCAGCGGCGCGGCCGAGGCGGCCATGGCCCGGCCGACCACCACGACACGCCCCCGGATGCGCCCCTCGGGCAGGGGATGGTCCGGGTCCAGGACGTCGACGTAGGAGACCGTGTCGATGGTGCGCGGCGGGCCGGGGTAGTCGATGAGCCCGGCCGCGTCCGGCGCGTCGCTCCGCCCGGAAACCAGGGCGGCCGCCGCCCCGGCCAGGGTGGGCAGGCCGGCCAGGCGGCCGGAGAAGCGGCGCACGGCCCCGTCCGGGTCGGGCGTCAGCACGGCCAGCCCCGTTCCGGCGGCGGCCCGGGCGAAAAGCGGCAGGGGATCGATGCGCACCTGCCGGGCGAAGGCCGGGTCGTCCACGGTTTCCAGGGCGCTGGCCAGCACGACCCGTCCGGAGGCTTCCAGGGCGGCTTCCAGGGCCGCGTCGTCGGCCGGGGTCGAGGGCTCGGCGAAGACCATGTCCAGGACCACGGCCCGGGCTCCGGCCCGGGTCAGCCGGTCCAGGAGCCGGGCGTGCAGCCGCCTGGGCCAGGGCCAGGGCAGGCCGATCTCCTGGAAGGAGGGCTCGTCCACGGCCACCACCAGGATGTCCGCCGGGGGGCGGTCACGGGCGCGCAGCAGCCAGGCCGCGTCCAGGGCCATGTCCTCCAGGGAGCGCCCCTGGGGTGTGCCGCCGGCCAGGACGGCCAACCCCCACAGGCTGGCTCCGACCGCGACGCCCAGAAGCGCCGCCCGCAGCCGCTGCCCCTTCTCCCCTGCCGATTCGCCGGCCATGTCCGCTCCTTGCGCCGCAGGAGCGCGTCTAGGTTGTGGCGACATAATATTTGAGCCAGACAGTTAATATCGCCCCATGCAGAAACGACGAGGTCGCGATGGCTAGTCTGTCGTATCAGGTTGTAATTTGGTTAGGTAAATTTTATGTTTTTCATTTTGTCAAATATTGAGAAACAATTCTGTAAGTATTTCCATCATATTCTTTTCAGCAGTTCGAGTTTCAGAGTTAACAGTATCCACCCGCCGTCGCGTATCTGTCTGGCTCAAATGAAGGGACTCTAGGTATTGCAAGCTTTTTCTAGTCCTAGTTGCGATGCTTGCGTCATGTCTTTAATGGCAAGGTCGTTTTTGTTGGTAATGTGATAGCAAGCGCCTCGCGCAAATTAATTTTCCGCAAAAGAAGGATTTTCGCTTATGGCAAGAGTTAGTTGCTGAATGGCGTCATCATGCCGCTTGTTTTTGATGCTGTCATACGCAGGATTGTAATAAAATGATGAATTTTCAGTATTCATTTGGCAAGCTCATTTTTGTTGTTTTGATTTTCCGATAGGCCGTCAGTTTGGCTGTTGGCATTGCATTTTACTTGACAAGAAAAAGAGCATGAATCCGAACAAATGTCGGCACATTCTAAAAATACCAGCCCAGCTTGAACACGATCTGGCGGTCGGGATAGAAGGCGTCCAGGGCCACGGCCTCGCGCTGGTAGGTGAAGCGCGTGCCGGTGAGGTTGGTTCCGGTCACGGAGGCGAAGCCGCGCTTGCCCGGGAACTGGTAGGAGAGCTGGGCGCTCAGCAGGCCGAAGAGCGTTTCCGTGCGCCGTTCGCCATAGACGTTCCTATAGCGGTCGTCGAAGTAGTACTGGTGGACGGCCGTGCCGGAGATGCCCGCGCCCAGGCCCGACTCGTGGAGGTAATTGAGCGCCAGCACGCCGTCGGCCTCGAAGAAGTCGTTTTCGGGATAGCGCCGGGCCGTGACCTCCGTGGGCAGGAGCCGCTTGGCCACGCCGAAGGCCGAAAGCCCCAGGGACGGGGTCAGGATGCGGTTGACGCCGAGGGTGGCCATGTACCGGCTGACGGTCACGTCCACCTCCCGGTTGCCGCTGGCGTAGGGGTCGTACTGGGGATTGACGACGTTGTGGTAGGTGAGCTTGGCCACGGTGAAGGTGTCGGCGTCCCATTGGGCTTCCCAGCCGGCCCCGAGTTCCGTGACCGTGGAGCCGTCGTCGGCGTTGAGCCGGCCGGGAAAGCCGGCGACTTCCGAGGGCTGGATCACGGACTGAAAGAGCGTGTGGGTGTTCAGGTAGCGCTGGAAGGCCAGGCGCAGGGTGTGGTCTGCGGCGACCTGCCAGTCGAGGCCCAGGCGGGGGCTCACGAGCTCCCTGTGGATGGGGTCGGGCCAGCCGTACCGGGGCGAGTCCACGGCGTCGTAGCCGAGGCCGATCTCCGCGATCAGGCCCGGGGCCAGCTTCCAGTAGTCCATGGCGTAGACGCTGCCGGAGCGGTTGGCCGGGTTGTAGTGGTAGCGGTTGGCGGCGTCCTCGGCGATCTGGCCGTAATAGGCGAAGATGTCCCGGGATTTGCGCAGGTAGTCCAGCTCGCCGGTGAAGTAGTCGCCGCCGGCCAGGAGGGTGTGGTCGCCGAGCACGAGCTGCTGCTGGGCCTGGAAGCTCGAGAACTGCTGCCGGGTGCGCCGGTACTGGGCGTAGGACTCCACCAGGGGCGCGTCGCCGCCCTCGGGCGTGGCGTAGGAATAGCTGCGGTCCTTCCAGTCCCAGAGGTTGTTCGCCGTGGCGGCGTAGCCGATGAAGGTCGCGCCCGGGCCGAAGCGGCGCACGTAGCCCAGCTCGGCGGTCTTGTAGTCGAAGAACTGCCGCTGGTCGGGCGAATTGGCGTAACGCCAGTCGTTGAGGCTCGTGTTGTCGCCGGCCCAGGTGTTGTTGGAGGTGACCGCGGCCAGCACCGCGTCGCGCACGGTGGGTTCCCACTTGAGCTGGCCGAAGCCGTAGAGCGAACGGGAGCCGCTGTTTTTCTCCCGCATGCCCTCGTCGGCGTTCCAGGAACCGTAGACGTCTCCGGCCACGCCCGGCACGCCGCCGTAGGCCTCGGCCGAGGCGGACCAGACGGGCTTGCCGTTGCTCCAGAACCCGGCGCTGCCCACGGTCTGCAGCCGCAGGTAGGGCATCTCGAACATGGGCGTGTAGTCGTTGTAGAGGGTGAAGCTGTTCTGGTTGGCCGGGGAGAGCAGGCGGTAGAGGAGCAGTTCCGTGCCCGAGGCCCCGGTGCGCTGGCGGGTGGCCATGTAGGCGTTGCTCATGAACAGGTGGGCCGAGGGGTTCAGCGGATCGTTTTTGACCGCCGTAACGGCTTTCGAATAGGCCCAGTCGCCAAGGCCGAGCAGGATGAAGGAGCGGGCCAGGTCGACGTTGCGCACGGCCAGGTCGCGGTCGAGCGTCAGGCGCGAGCGGAAGACGGCCTGGTTGCCGTTTTTGGCGATGGAGGCGTTTATTTCCCGCACCGCCTCGCCTGGACGGTTGAGGTCGGTGAGCGCGATGCCCTTGTAGAGGTGCGGCGTGGGGTCGCGCGGGTCGAGGCGCGCGGCGTAGTCGTAGGTGGCCAGGGCCTTTTCGAAGTCGCGGTTCTGGTAGAGCGCCTTGCCGAGCGACGACTGGAGAAGCGACAGGCGCGGGGAAAGGAGCGTGGCCGCGAGCATGCGTTCGAGCCCGAGGGCCTTTTTGCCCCGGGAAAAGGCCACGTAGCCCAGTCCCAGCCAGGCGTCGCCCAGGCCCCGGTCGCGCTCCCGGGCTTTTTCGAAGAACGTCTCGGCCTGGGCGAAGTCGCGAAAGCCCAGGCGCACGAACCCGGCCGTGGCCAGGACCACGGCCTCGTCCGGGGCGGCGGCCAGGGCCTTGTCGATGGTGCGCCGGGCCGCTTCCAGCTCGTCGGACCCGAGCTCGATGCGGGCCAGGTACACGGCGGCGGCCACGAAGGCGGGATCGAGGGCCAGGGCCCTGACGAAGCGGGCCTTGGCTCCGGGCAGGTCGAAGCCGGCCATGGCGGCCAGGCCGGCCGTGACTTGCGCCAGGGCGCTGTCCGGGGCCTTTTCCGCCAGGGCGTCGGCCGTCTTCGCGGCGTCCTGGCGGCGGTTCTCGAAAAGGGCGATCTGGGCGGCCAGGGCCTGGGCGGGCAGGCTGCCGGGGTCGCGCGAAAGGGCCTGGTCCAGCCAGCGCCGGGCCGCGCCCGGCTCGCCGGCCATGAGCGCCACGTAGGCCCCGGCGCAAAGCGCCGGGGCGTCGGCCGCGCCGGGGTCGAGGTCCCGGCGCAGGGCGGCGAAGGCCCCGGACACGTCGCCCGCCCCGGCAGCCTCCAGGGCCTGCCGGGCCAGCCGGTCGGCCTGGCCGCTTCCCGCGCCGGCGAGGAGCGTGGCCGGGTCGGCCACGGCCGGATAGTACAGGGTCCACTGGACGGCGTTTTCCGGATTGACCAGCACCTGCTTGGTCGGGGCCTGGCCCGGCCGGGCCGAGCCCATCTCCCCGGCGGCCAGGGCCAGTTCGCCCTGGAGGTTGAAGAGCGTGAGCGCCCCGCCGAGAAGGGCCACGGAGGTGTAGCCGTCGGAGGCCACGCGCAGCACGAACTCCGTGCCGCGAATGGCGGCGGTCAGGGCCGGGGTGGCCATCTCGAACCGGAAGCGTTCGGCTTCGTTTTTGAGCCAGACCTCGCCTTGGGGCACCTCGTAGAAGCTGGCTTCCCGGCCGCCGGCCGCCCTGGCCGGCACGAACCCGCCCCCGGCCAGCCGGGCCGAGGCGGCGGCGGACTTGAGCACCAGCACGGTGTTTTCGTTGAGCTTGATCTGCGATTCGTCGGCGCAAAGGATGGCCGCCCGGGAGGCCTGGCCGGTCTGGAGGGCGTCGCCGGGATACAGGTCGCTGCCCGGGGCGGCCTCGCGCCAGTCCGAAGAGCCGGCCGGACGCAGGCGCACCTGCCCCCGCGCGTCGATGAGCCGGCCCACCGGGTCCGGCGCGGCCAGGGCGGCCAGGGGAACCAGCGTAAGGAGCACTGCGACGAGAAGGAGGCTGCGGGCGACGGGACTGCGGCGCATGACGGCCCTCCGACGACGGGTATGGTGCAACGGCAAGGCGTGGCCGAAGCCTAGCCGATGCGCCGGAGGAAATCCACGCTCGCGGCAAGAAAAATCAATAAGGATTCTTTTGTATCCAGAATTGATACATTTCCAGGAACGTATCTTGGTGTTCCGTTTCGTAGTCGTGCCAGTGGCCGAGGTCCGTGGCGGCCGGATCGTCCGGAAAACGGCGCATGTAATCGGCCAGCGTTTCCGGTTCGATGTCGAAGCCAAGAAAGGTCAGCCCGTGTCGCGCCAGGAAATCCGCAATGTCCGGCAATGTGACGGTATGCTCGCTGACGTGGAAGAACAGGTCGCGGCAGCCGCTTATGGTGAAGACGTCCTGCATGAGCAGGCGGCGCAACGGATCGCCCTGGGGAAGCGACAGCAACTCCTGGCGGCAGCGGCGCAGGGAGGGCGTGGTCGGGGCGTAGCCCCGCATCTGGAGTAGCACCCTGGCCCGGGGGATGTCGCGCCGGGCCAGGGCGCTGTAAAAGCCCAGTCGCATGACGCCGCCCGGGCGCAACAGTCCGGCGAGGGTGCGCCAGCCGGCGTGTGGGTCGGCCAGGTGGTGCAGCACGCCCGAGGACTCGATCAGGTCGAAACGGCGGTCGAGGGACCCGAGGGCCAGGATGTCGGCCTGGGCGAAGCGGATGTTGGCCGCCCCGGCCTCGGCGGCCTTGCGCTTGGCGTAGGCCAGGCTCGCCAGGCTCAAGTCCACGGCCAGCACCTCGGCCCCGCGAAAGCGCCGGGCCGTTTCCAGGGTGTGGCGGCCCGAGCCGCAGCCGGCCACCAGCACGTCGAGCCGGCCGGACCCGCCGCGGGGCGCGAGAGGCGCGCGGGGAAAACGGCGGCGCAGGAAGCCGTCGAGGCCCTGGGGCGCGTCGGCCGGCGCGGTGCGGGTCCAGCGCGGGTAGGGGTGCTCCTCGTACTGGCGGCGCACGCGCAGCGACACCTCGTCCTCGATGGGGGTGAGCCGGGGCATGGTCCGGCGAAGGGCCCGCTCGGCCAGGACCTCGCGCACCTGCACGGCCAGCACGTGGCGGGCGGCCGGCGGCCAGGGGGCCTCGGCCAGGGCGGACGCGTCCGGCAGGTCAGCCAGGGGCAGGTAGGCGGCCGCGGCCAGCAGGGAAAGGACGGACGTCCCGGCCTCGCCGAGCCCGGCGGCCAGGGCCGCCGCCCGCCGTTCCTCGTCATCGGTCGCGGCGAAGGCGTATTCGTTGACGTGGCACTGCACGGCCAGGGCGGCGAAAAAGCGCAGGGCGTCGGGATCGGCCGTCACGCCCGCGTCCCCGGCCTCGGCCAGGGCGAGCAGCGCCCGGCGGGCCAGGGTGCACAGCCGCTCCAGGGGCACGGCGCAGACCGGCCCGGATTCGAGCAAGGCGGTCAAAAGTTGTTGCGCGCCAAGGGGAGCCGGCCCGGCCGGCCCGAAGAGCGTCGCCGCGTCGATGTCCGCCGGCCAGGCGGCCACGGCCCTGTCCAGGCAGGGGCCGACCACGGGGTCGCTCTCCAGGACCAGGGCGGCCGTGGCCGCCAGCCGCTCCGGGCGGTCCCAGGGTTCGGCCAGGGCTCGGGTCAGGTGCCCGGCGAGACCGCCGGCCAAGGCCCGCGCCGGCAGGCGCGTGGCGCAGGCCACGAAAAGCCGCTTGGCTTCGACCCCGTCGTCCAGGGCCAGGGAGCGCTCCACCAGGGCCATGGCCTCGGCCGGATCGGCGTTTCGGGCCAGCAGGCAGCGGGCCACGAGGTCCAGGGCCTGCGGCAGGCCCGGGGCCGCCGCCAGGGCCTGGCGGGCTTCGGCCTCGGCCTCGCCCGAACGGCCGAGGTCGGCCAGGACGATGCCCCGGTTGACGCGGGCGAAGGCGTAGTCCGGGGCCAGGGCCAGCGCCCTGGCGTAGCTGCCGAGAGCCTCTTCCTGTCGGCCCAGGTCCCGCAGGGCGTTGCCCCGGTTGTACAGGGCCTTGGCGTGGTCCGGGCACAGGGCCAGGGCCGTGTCGTAGCTTTCAAGCGCTTCCTCCGGCCGGCCCAGGGCCTCCAGCGCCCCGCCCCGGTTGGTCAGGGCCGGCAGGCAGCTCGGGGAAAGTTCCAGGGCCCGGTCGTAGCAGGCCAGGGCCGCCTGTGGGTCGCCGGTCTCGGCCAGGGCCAGGCCGTGGTTGACCTGCACTTCGGCCGCCCGGGGCGCGAGCCGCGCCGCCAGGGCCAGGTGCGGCAGGGCCTCCCCGGCCAGGCCGCGCCCCAGGAGCAGCGACCCGAGCACCGCATGGCCGAAGGCTTCCCCGGGATGCGTCCCGGCCCAGTCCCGGGCCCTGTCCTCGGCCTCCCGGTCGCGGCCGGCGCGCACGAGAGCGACGATGGCCTCTTTGGGGTCGCCGGAAAGGTCCGTGTCCGCCGTTTCGGGATGTGCGCGCATGGCTGCCGTCCTGGCTGAGGGATTGGGGAGATTACGGTCACGGTTATCAGAAGTCGCGTGCCGAACCAAGGCGTTTTCCGTTTCCCCGGATCGGGGCTTTACGCGTGAAGGGGAGTGGGCTACCCAGGGAAATGGGGTGTGGTCGGCGCTGGCTGGTCTGGCGCGCCGTCGCGGTCCTTTGGGCCCGCCGTGCGGCCGGGCGGCGTTTTCCGAAGCGCAAGGGGCTACGAGGTTTGAAACCCATACAGGAGGAAACAGGCATGGCGGTTTTCCACTGCAAAAACGCGGACGACGTCCTGCGGGCCGTCAAGGACTACAACGTCTCCTTCATTCAGTTCTGGTTCATCGACGTGCTCGGGGTGCTCAAAAGCTTCCAGATCACCCCCCGGGAGCTCGAGAACGCCTTCGAGGAGGGCATGGGCTTCGACGGCTCCTCCATCACCGGGTTCACCAAGATCCAGGAATCGGACATGGTGGCCTTTCCCGACCCCTCCACCTTCCAGTTGGTGGCCTGGCGGCCCTCCGACCGTCCGGTGGCCAGGCTTTTTTGCGACGTGAAGAATCCCGACGGCACGCCGTTCGCGGCCGACTCCCGCTACGTGCTCAAGCGCATGCTCAAAAAGGCCGCCGACCTGGGATTCACCTACTACGTCGGCCCGGAGCTGGAATTTTTCCTGTTCGCCAATTCCTCCCAGCCGCAGATCCTCGACCGCGGCGGCTATTTCGACGCCCCGCCCCGCGATCTCGCCAACGACGTGCGCCGCGACATCAACTTCGCCCTGGAATCCATGGGCGTGGCCGTGGAATACAGCCACCACGAGGTGGCGCCCAGCCAGCACGAGATCGACCTGCGCTACCAGGAAGGCCTGATCATGGCCGACTACGCCCAGACCTACCGGGTGGTGGTCAAGGAGATCGCCCGCAAGCACGGCTGCTACGCCACCTTCATGCCCAAGCCCCTGTTCGGGGAGAACGGCTCGGGCATGCACTGCCACCAGTCGCTGTTCCGGGGCTCGAAAAACGCCTTCTACGACGCCTCCGACACCTACCACCTCTCGAGCGAGGCCAAGAGCTACATCGCCGGACTTCTGCGCCACGCCCCGGAATTCGCCCTGGTCACCAACCAGTGGGTCAACTCCTACAAGCGGCTGGTGCCGGGCTACGAGGCCCCGGTCTACATCGCCTGGGCCCGGCGCAACCGGTCGTCGCTGGTGCGGGTGCCCATGTACAAGCCCGGCAAGGAGGCGGCCACCCGCATCGAGCTGCGCAGCCCCGACCCGGCCTGCAACCTGTACCTGTGCTTCGCGGCCATGCTCGGCGCGGGGCTCAAGGGCATCGAGGAAGGCTACGAGTTGGCCCCGCCCATCGAGGAGAACATCTTCAAGATGACCGACGCCGAGATGGCCGAGAAGGGCATCGCCTCCCTGCCCGGCAGCCTGAGCGAGGCCGTGGACAATCTGGAGAAAAGCGAGCTCATGCGCGAGATCCTGGGCGACCACCTGCACACGGCCCTGCTCGACAACAAGAAGGCCGAATGGGACGCCTACCGCACGCAAGTCACGGAATGGGAGATCGAGCGCTACCTGCCGATCCTGTAGCCGCCCGCGAGGCGTTTTCCGGGGGGCCGTCCTTGGGCGGCCCCTTGCCTGTTTCAAGGAGCCCGTCATGACCGACGAAGCCTGTGCCTGCGGCTCGGGCCGGCCCTATGCCGCCTGTTGCGGCCCGTACCTCGACCGGGGTCTGGCCGCGCCCATGGCCGAAGCCCTCATGCGCTCGCGCTACACGGCCTACGCGCGCGGCGACTTCGCCTACCTCAAGAGAACGCTTTGGCCGCGCCGGCGCGACGCCTTCGACCTCGTGGCCGCCCGGGCCTTTTGCGCCGACGTCGTCTGGAAGGGCCTGACCGTGCTGGCCGCCACGGACGGCGGCCCGGACGACGAGACCGGGGTGGTGGCGTTCGTGGCCGCCTACGAAAAGGCCGGCGAACCCCAGGAACTCCACGAAGTCAGCCGCTTCAGGAAAAAGGCCGGGTGCTGGTACTACGTGGACGGCGCTCCCGGCGGTGGGGCCACGGAGGAAGGAGGGCAGGAGTCGCCTCCGCCCGGGCCCGGGACGCGGGCGAAAGCGGCGGGTCGCAACAGCCCCTGTCCCTGCGGCAGCGGCAGGAAATACAAACGCTGCTGCGGGGCCTGACCCATGCCCGGCCCGTCGCTTCGCGCCGCTTCATGCTGACCACCGCCGCGCTGACCTTCGCCCAGTCGCGCCTGGCCGGGCTTTTGCGCCCGGGCGACGTGACCGTGGACGCCACGGCGGGCAACGGCCACGACGCGTTGTTCCTGGCCCGCCGCACGGCCCCGGGCGGGGTGGTGCACTGTTTCGACGTCCAGGCCGAGGCCCTGGAACGCACCAACCGGCTACTGGCCGGGGCGGGACTGGCCGGGGCGGCGAGGCTTCACGCCGTGGGCCACGAGGGCCTTGGCCAGGCGCTGCCGGCCGGGGACCACGGCCGGGTGCGGGCCGTGGTCTTCAACCTGGGCTTTCGCCCGGGCGGGGACCGTTCGGTCGTCACCCGCCCGGACACCACCCTGGCCGCCCTCGACGCCGCCCTGGCGGTCCTGGCCCCGGACGGGCTGGCGGCCGTGGTCTGCTACACGGGCCATGAAGGCGGCCCCGAGGAGGCCGCGGCCGTGGACGCCTTCTGCCGGGGGCTCGATTTCGCCGCCTGGCGCGCGGCCCGCTACGAGCTCGTCAACAAGCCCGGCGACCCCATCGTCGCCTATCTGGTGGAGGGGACGGCGGCGAGGACGCCAGCCTGTCGTCCGGAGTCCGGCGCGGGATGAAGGCGGCGGAGTCCTGCTCGGCCGCCCGCGGCCGTTTTTCCCTTACTTCTCCGCGATGGCGGCCTTGGCCTGCCGCTCCACGGCTTCGCTGATCCAGGTGTTGAGGCTTTTACCCTCGGCCCTGGCCGCCGTCGCGGCCAGCCGGTGCAGGTCCGGGCCGAGGCGAAGCCCGATTTTCCCCGAATACGGTTTTTCCGGCGACACGCCGTCCTCGGCGCACATGCCCAGGTAGTCCTCGATCCCGGCGGCCAGGCTGGCCCGCAAGGCTTCGATGGAAGCTCCCGAGAAATGGATCATGTCGCGCATGCCGATGACATGCCCGTGAAAGGCCTCGTCGCCGGGGGCATAGTCGAAAATCCCCACGTATCCTTTGTAGCTCAGCGCATTCATGGCGTTATCCCCACGCTCTCCAGAAAGAGCCGCACCGATTTCACCGCGCCCTTGCCCGTCGTCTTTTCGGGGTGCGGCTCGTGAAACATCGCCCGCACGCCGTTGAGGCGCACCCGTATACGGGAGCCGTCTCCTTGCCGCACCTCGGCTCCGGGGGCTTTGAACAAGGCGAGGATGTCGCGCCAATACGGGCCGGAACGTACCGGGTCGGCGAAGATGGCCTCCAGCGTCCTGGCCTGTTTGGCGTTCATGCGTCAATAGGAGTATTGCTTGGTATCATGTCAAGCCAGGCGAATGGAGCGTTCGGGAAGGCCGGGCATGGAATTCCCCGACTCAAGACCGAACCCTCCGAAAAACACAGACCCCCGCCGGGGATGCGGGGGCCTGCTTAAGGAGGGAGGAGAGAGTCTGTCTTCGGGGCGCTCGGGCGTGGTGCACGCCCGGTTCGCCTCGGACGGCGTCCCGGTCAGAGGGGTGTCCAGTCGCCGTCGAGTATGAAGTAACAATGGATCATGGAGGGCGAATGGCCTGTGCATGAACTTTGAGTAGGCTTGCAAAAGGAAGCCCCCGCCGTGGGGAGGCGGGGGCTTCGTGTGAGGAGGGAGAGGCTGCCACGGCTTGGGCGGGAGGGGGGGGACGCCCGCCATGGTGTTTCGCGGCAATGAACGACGGCGCTGGCCGGAGAGGGGAAGCCGTTTGCGCCGTCGAGGACAACCTAGGCCCGGCCCATGGACCCGGCATGGCTGAAACATGAATTCTGGTTAGGAATCGACCCGCCCGGAAGCGGCGCCTCGGCCAAACGAAAGCCCCCGCCGGGGAGCGGGGGCTTTCGTAAGGAGGGGAGAGCGACCATGGGCCATTGCGGAAGGGAGGGGCCAACCGCCTGGCACGGCAAAACAGAGGGTTTGTTTTGGGCTACTCGGGGCCGGCGGGGCGAACTCGCCAACACCGACGACTATCGGATAGAATGCCGGGATGGAGGGGAGATTACCGTCACATGAACGAAAGTTCATCTTTCCGTGGCGGCATCCCGCCCGGCTACTTCCCGGCCCGGGGGAAGGCCACGGTGACGCGAAGGCCCGGAGCGTTGTCCGACAGGGTGAGGGTGGCCCGGTGCAGCCCGGCCACGGCCGCCACCAGCGACAATCCCAGGCCGCTGCCCGGGGTGTTGCGGCTCGATTCCAGGCGGGCGAAGCGCTCGAGCACGAGTTCCCGGTGCTCGGCCGGCACGCCCGGCCCGGTGTCGGCCACGGTGAGTTCCGGCCCGCCGGGGGCGGAGCTCACCATAAGGGAGACCGAGCCGCCGGACGGGGTGTACTTCACGGCGTTGTCCAGGAGGTTGGCCAGGGCCTGGGAGAGCAGGTGGCGGTTGCCGGCCACGGTCACGCCCGGGGCCAGGGACAGGTGCAGGGCCAGGCCCTTTTCCTCGGCCAGGGGGTCGTAGAGTTCGGCCGCGTCGGCGGCCAGGCTGGCCAGGTCGATGTCCGTGAAGTCCTGGCGGCGGGCTCCGGATTCGGCCTGGGCGATGGTGAGCAGGGCGTTGAAGGTCATGAGCAGGTTGTCGATCTCGGTGACGGTCGCCTCGAGCACGGCCTGGTACTCCTCGGGCGTGCGGCTCTTGGCCAGGGAAATCTCGAGCCCGGCCCGGATGCGGTTGAGGGGGCCGCGCAGGTCGTGGGCGATGTTGTTGGACACCTGCTTGACCCCGTCCATGAGCTTGGTGATCTGGTCCAGCATGGCGTTTAAGTTTCCGGCCAGGCGGTCGAACTCGTCCCCCGCCCCCCGGCTGGGGATGCGCCGCGTCAGGTCGCCGGCCATGATCTCCCGGCTGGCCTTGTTGATGACGTCGATGCGCTTGAGCATCCAGCGGCTGGTCAGCAGGCCCCCCACGCCGCCGAGCACCAGCGTGAGCCCCAGGCCCCAGATGAGGGCGTCCATGATGAGCCGGTCCATCTTGAGGCGCTGGGACACGTCGCGCCCCACCACCAGGTGGAAGTTGCCGGGCAAAAGGAAGTAGCGCATGCGCACGCGCCGGGGCTCGAAATTTTCCGTGTCCTCCAGGGTGGCGTCGAACCAGCCCGAACCCGTGTCCTTGAACTTGGGCCACTCGGGCAGGTTGCCGGCCAGGGGGTTGAACTTCCAGTCCGTGAGCAGGTAGACGCTCGACCCGGCCTTGTCCTTGGCCACCCGGGACTTGATGACGCGAATCAGGCCCGTGAGCCCGAGCTGGCTGTACTGCTCGGCCAGGCCCTGGATCTCGGCGTTTATGGTCTCGTCGGTCTGGCGTTCCATGAAGCCGGCGGTGGAGGTGTAGATGAACCACAAAAGCACCAGCACCGACAGGCCGAAGGCGGCCATGTGGATGATGGACAGGCGAAGCGTGGAAGAACGCAGGAGCTTAGTTGGAATCACGCAGGCTGTATCCCGCGCCCCGGATGGTGGCGAGCAGGGGTTTGTCGTGGCCCTTGTCGATCTTCTGGCGCAGCCGGCTGATGTGCACGTCGATGACGTTGGTCTGGGGGTCGAAGGAGTAGTCCCAGACGTTTTCCAGCAGCATGGTCCGGGTGACCACGTGCCCGGCATGGCGCATGAGGTATTCGAGCAGGGCGAATTCCTTGGGCTTGAGTTCGATGGGCTTGCCGGCGCGCTTGACCGTGCGCGCCACCAGGTCCATCTCCAGGTCCGCCACCTTCAGGGTGGTGTCCGGCGGGTCGGCCCGGCCCCGACGCAGCAGGGCCTCCAGGCGGGCCAGGAGCTCGGCGAAGGCGTAGGGCTTGACCAGGTAGTCGTCGCCCCCGGCCCGCAGCCCCTTGACCCGGTCGTCCACGTCGCCGAGCGCCGAAAGAATGAGCACCGGGGCGTGGTTGCCGGCCGTGCGCATGGTGCGCACGATGGTGAGCCCGTCCACGCTCGGCAGCATGCGGTCCACGATGACCGCGTCGTAGCTTTCCGCCGCCACCCGGTACAGAGCCTCGCGGCCGTCGGCCACGTGGTCGGCGACGTAGCCGGATTCCTTGAGCCCCTTGACCATGTAGGCGGCGGCTTCCAGGTCGTCCTCGACGATCAAAAGGCGCATGCCGGCCTCCTTTGACGCCGCTTCGGGCGGATGCGGGCCCTAGGGTCGCGTTCCCGAAATTCGAGCAAACGAATTTTGAGAGCAATATTTTGTAATAAGTGTTTTTCGCTAACAAATATCGCCGTGTTTGTGAGCGAACGCCCCGCTAGACTGCGCCGCCGGTGGGCGCGGCCCGCTTGGCCGCCGCCCGGCGCAGGGCGGCGGCCAGTTCGCGCATGTCGATGGGCTTGGACACGTAGTCGTCGAAGCCCGAGGCCAGCAGCCGCTCCCGGTAGCCCTTGACCGCGTGGGCGGTGAGCGCCACCACGGGCACGGAGGCCGCCTGGCCGAACACCGCGGCGTCGCGCAGCCTGGCCACGGTCTCGAGCCCGTTGAGCTCCGGCATCTCCACGTCCAGCAGCACGCAGTCATAGGCCGTTTCGCCGAGCTTTTCCAGGGCGGCCCGGCCCGAATCCACGGCCGTGACCCGGTGCCCGCGCCGCTCCAGCAGCCGCTTGGCCACGATCTGGTTGATGCAGTTGTCCTCCACGAGCAGGATGTCGAGGGCGGGCAGGGCCTCGTTCGCCGGCGACGGGGCGGCCGTCTCGGCCGGGGCCGGCCGGCAGGCCTGGCCCATGACGGCGGTGAAGAAGAACGTGCTGCCCGCCCCGGGCGCGGATTCGACCCACATCCGGCCGCCCATGAGGGCGACCAGGCTCTTGCAGATGGAAAGCCCCAGTCCCGTGCCGCCGAAGTCGCGGGTGAGGCTGCCGTCGAGCTGGGTGAAGGCCTCGAAGATGCGCTCCTGCTTGTCGGGCGCGATGCCGATGCCTTCGTCCGCCACGGCGAAAAGCAGGGTAACGGGATTCTCCACGGCCTTGCCCAGGGGGCACTGGACCGGCGGGGTGGTTTCCACGGAGACGCGCACGGCGCCGTCCTTGGAGAACTTGATGCCGTTGGACACCAGGTTGCCCACGATCTGGAGCAGCCGGCCCGGGTCGCCGACCAGGGCGTCGGGCACGTCCGGCGCGATGGACAGGGACAGGACGTCGTTGTGGCGCGCCGCCTGGGGGCCGAAAAGCCGCAGGCACCGGCCCAGGATGTGGGACAGGGAGAAGCGCTCGCCGGCCAGCTCCATGCGCCCGGCCTCGATGCGGGAGAAATCCAGGATGTCGTTGATGATGTCGAGCAGCGACAGGGCGGACTGGCGGGCCAGGTCGAGATATTCGCGCTGGTCGGGGGTCAGCTCCGTCTGCAGGGCCAGCTCGGTCATGCCCATGATGCCGTTTATCGGCGTGCGGATCTCGTGGCTCATGGTGGCCAGGAACTCGGACTTGGCCCGGTTGGCGGACTCGGCCGCCTCCATGGCCCGGGTGAGGCGCTCGCGGGTGCGCATGAGCTCCGTGACGTCCACCATGGCCTCGATGATGGCCGGCTCCTCGGGCAGCTTGCAGGCGGTCTTGTACATGATGCGCCGGCCCGAGCGCGTCATGACGGCGCTTTCACGGTCGCGCACCAGCCCGGTGTCCGAGGCCAGGGCCGGGCAGGCCTCCTTGTTGCACAGGTAGCTCTTGCACGAGGCCCCCACGGCCTCCGGACCGAACAGGTCCGCGGCGGCGGGGTTCTGGTAGGCCAGGATCCGGTCGCCGTCCGGGGCCACGCGCACCTTGACGATGGGGATGGGCGCGCTGTCGAGCACGGCTTCCAGGTCCTTGCGGGCTTGCGTCTCCTCGGTCACGTCCAGGATGAGCCCTTCCACGGCGCGCAGGCGTCCGCTTTGGCCGCGCAGCAGCCGGACGCGGTCCGTGACGTGGCGCACCTGTCCGTCCCGGGTCCGCAGGCGGTAGGCCAGGCCGAAGGCGTCCACGCCGGCGGCGGCATTTTCCCGCACGGCCGCCTCGACCCGGGGCAGGTCGTCGGGATGGACCAGATCCCGGGGGGAGACGGCCCCGGCCAGGAGCTTCTCGCGGGAGAAGCCGAAACGGTCGATGTTGGAGGAGACGTATTCCACCGGGCCGGGTTCGCCGCCCTTGACCAGGTAGCGGATGACGTAGGCCGGGCTGGCCTCGAGGATGCGGTTGGCCAGGCGCATGGCTTCGTCGGAGTCGCGCCGGGCGGTGACGTCGGTCACGGCGATGCGCACGTTCGGCGAAACGAGGGGATCGACGGAGGCGGCCTGCGGCTCGGCGATGATCTCGGCCTGGAACCGGCTGCCGTCGCGGCGGCCGAGGCGCAGTTCCAGGGTTTCCGGCCGGCCCGATTCGAGGATGCGGGCCAGGCGGCCGCGAAAGGCGGCCTGCTCCCCCCGGGGCATGGACTCCAGGAAGGGCCTGCCGACCAGGTCCGGGCGCTGCTGGCCGAGCATGGCCGCGCCCTTGAGGTTGGCCTCCAGGATCACGCCCCGCTTGTTCAGGGTGAAGTAGCCCACGGGCGCGAAATCGTAGAGGTTGGCATAGCGGTCGCGCGCCTCGGCCAGTTCGGCCTGGGTGCGGCGCAGCTCCTCGTTGTGCCGTTGCAGTTCGGCCTGGTTGCGGCGCAGTTCGTCGATGAGCCGGGCCGTCTCCTCCGGGACGTCGTCCGTGCGTCCGTCCGGGGACGGCGCGTCGGCGGGCGTGGATGCGGCGTCGCGCAGCGGGCGGGCGTCGCTCTCGTCGGGGCTGGAGGCGTCGGCCATGCGGAATCCTCCGGGCGCTGGGTGCGTGTGCTTGGAAGGAACGCCCTTGCTTTTCCATAAAACAAGCCGGGGGCCTTGGAAAGAGTTCGGGAGCGGCGTGGAGGGGGGGCGTCCGGTTTTCTTTTGCCGGCTTTGGGGGTATGGGCACAAAGGCGCGTCATGCGCCTGCCCGGGCCGGGCGCCCGGGAGCAAGGAGCGGACATGAACCTGCGAAGAAAGGACGACCATGCGCGCCGCGGCCCACGCGCCGGGCGCGGCCTCGCCGCGGCCTGCGCGGCCCTGGCGCTTCTTCTGGCCCTTTGCGGCGCGGCCAGGGCGCAAAAGGCGGGCGGCTACGCCTTCGGCGCGCTGCTTCCCCTGTCCGGCCCCCTGTCCGAGCGGGGCAAGACCTCCAAGGTCGCCCTGGATCTGGCCCAGGCCGACATCAACGCCTACCTGGCCGCTTCCGGCTACGGCGGACAGATGAGCTTCGCCGTGGAAAACACCGGCAGCTCCCCGGAACAGGCCCTGGAAAAGCTCAAGGCCCTGGCCGGCAAGGGCATCCGGGTGGTGATCGGTCCCTACGGCGACGACGAGGTCGAGGCCTGCCTGGACTTCGCGGACAAGAACAACATCCTGCTCGTGAGCCAAGGCAGTTCCCGGCCGTCGCTGGCCAAAAAAGGCGACAACCTCTTTCGCGTGTCGCCGTCGGACACCTACCAGGCCGAGGCCGTGACGAGCCTCATGCGCCAGGAGGGCGTGGGCGTGGTCGTGCCCCTGTGGCGCGCCGACCACATGGGCGACGACCTGACGGTGCACGTCAAGGCCCGGTTCAAGCAGCTCGGCGGCGCGGTCCAGCCCGGCTCGCGTTATTCCCCGGACCGCAAGGACTTCGCCCCCATCCTCGACGACCTGGCCAGACAGCTGGCCCAGGCCGCCAAAAGCGGCAAGGGCGGCAAGGCGGCGGTCTATTTCGCCGGCGGCGAGGAGATCGTGCCCATCCTCAAGGCGGCTTCCAAGCGGCCGGAACTGACGGCCGTGCCCTGGTACGGCTGCGACGGCACGGCCATGTACGACCCCATCGCCAAGGACCCGGAAAGCGCGGCCTTCGCCATGAAGGTGCGCCTGGCCAGCCCGCGCTACGGCGAGGGCGGGGCCAACGTCTATTCGCTCACGGAAAAGCGCATCCAGGACAAGACCGACGTGTTCCCCGACACCCAGGCGTCGGCGGCCTACGACGCGGCCTGGGCGCTTTTCTTCACGGCCCAGGCCGTGGGCGGGTCCGGGGATTTCGCCCGGTTCAAGCAGATGCTGCCGCAGGTGTGCGAGCGCATGTACGGCGTCACGGGCTGGCTGGCCTTAAACGAGCACGGCGACCGGCGCGAGGACTGGGATTTCGATTTCTGGGCGCTCGGCAACGAGGACGGCAAGTATTTCTGGCAGAAGGTGGCCCGCTACCAGTTCGAGCCGGGCACGGCCAAGGAGCTGTTCCTGGGCTCCGGCAAGAAGTGATCCCGCCCGGGCCGGCCGCGGACGCCGCGCGGCCGGCCCGGCCGCGTCGAAGACGACAGCGCCTGCCCGTTTTGTTGCCTTGAAAAATACCGCGGAGTCGTCGAGGCGACGCCGGCGGGCTCAGGCCGGGGGAAGCTCCTCGGCCGGCAGGCTGACCCACACGTCCGTGCCTTCGCCGTCCCGGCTGTCCAGGCACAGGTTCCCCTCCATGAGGGCCAGCAGCCGGCGGGTGATGGCCAGGCCCAGGCCCAGGCCGCCGAAGCGTCGGGTGGAGCTGGCGTCCTGCTGGGTGAAGGGCTCGAAGATCGCCTCCAGCTTGGCGTCGGCCACGCCGATGCCCGTATCCCGCACGTTGATCACCAGGCGGGGCCTGGCCCCCGGCCGCAGATGCTCCCTGGCTGGGGACAGGAACAGGCGCGCCGTGGCCCGGCCGTTCCGGGTGAAGCGCACGGCGTTGGACACGAGGTTGGCCAGCACCTGGTCCAGGCGGGCCGGATCGCCCACGAGCCGCGCCGGCATGTCCGGGTCCACGACCACGGTCAGGGCGACCTCGCGCAGCCTGGCCGCGGCGGCGAACCGGTCGGCCGTGCCGGCGGCCAGCCGGCGCGGGTCGAAGGGCTGGCGGCGCAGGAGCACGCGCCCGGCCTCCAGGCTGGCGTAGTCGAGCATGGCCTCGATGACCTCGTGCAGGGTCCGCCCGGAAGCCAGGGCCTGGTCCAGGCCGGCCAGCGACAGGGGCGGCAGGGGCAGGTCGCGCAGGTGCTCCAGGATGCCGAGCACGATGTTGAGCGGCGTGCGCATCTCGTGGGAGACCACGGCCAGAAATTCCGTCTTGGCCCGGCTGACGGCCTCGGCCGCCTTGCGGGCGCGGGCCAGGTCCTCGGCCCGCCGCCGCTCGGTGATGTCCATGGCCAGGCACACCACCCCCTCCTCCCGGTCCCCCTGGCCCCGCAGCAGGGCCAAGGACACCAGCACCGGCACGCTGCGGCCGTCCTTGCGCACGAGGGTCTTCTCGATGCCGGTCACGCCGCCGGCGGCGAGCAGGTCCTGGCTGTCGGCGTTGTCCAGGAAGGTGCGCAGGGGATCGCCCGGCGGCAAAAACGCCGCCCCGGGCTGGCCTTCGGCCTCGCCCGGCGCGTAGCCCAGCATCTCCCGACCGGCCCGGTTGAGCATGGTCAGCCGGCCTTCCCGGTCCACCACCAAAATCGCCTCGTTCATGTTGGCCAGGATGCCCTCCAGGGAGCGCTTGGCCTGGGTGAGGGCGTCTTGCGAGGCGGCCAGGCCCTCGGTCATGGCGTTGAACGCCAGGGCGACCTCGCGCGCCTCTTGGGGGCCGCCCACCGGGGCGCGCACGGACAAATCGCCGCCCGAGGCTTGCCTGGCCGCCTCGGCCAGCCGGGCCATGGGCCGGGACAGGCCGCCCGTCCACCACATGGCCGCCGTGGTGGACAGGAAGGCCGCCGCCGCGGCCACCGCGGCCACGAGCAGGCGCAGCCGCCCCAGCTCCTCGTCGATGGCCGTGCGGCGCGGCAGGGCCACCACGGCCGACAGGCCGTACTTGCCCACGGGGGCGGCGGCCACGAGATGCGGCTGCCCTTCGAAGACGTCCTGGCGCACGACCTCTTCCTGGCCGGCCAGGGCGCGTCCCAGGGGGGAGCCCGGGGCCACCTTGTCGGGCAGGGCGGCCAGGCCCTCGGTGAAGAGCAGCCGGCCCTCGGCGTCGGCCAGGACCGCGCCGCCCCCCTGGGCCATGTGCAGCACGAGCACCCCCCGGGCGATGGAGGAAACGGGCACGGCGGCCAGGATCGCGCCCATGTCCTCGCCGAAGGGCGAGCGCCGGGCCAGGGCCAGGATCAGGGTCGGGCCCCCGCCCGGGCCGGCCGGGCGCACGGCGTGGGCCATGGTCCCCGGGGCGGCCAGGGCGGCGGCCGCCACGGGCTCGGCCGCCTGCGGCTCGACCCTGTCGGTGTAGCCCTGGCCCGAGGCGGCGTATTCCCGCTCGCCCCGGGGGCTGAAGTAGGACAGGGAAACGAAGTCCGCCCGGTAGCGGTCGAAAAGCGACTGGAGCAGATGGTAGTTGTGGCTGCCGTGGAAGTCCTCGAACTGCTGGCTGGAAACGAGCAGGCGCATGATGCGCTCGCACTGCCCGGCCGTCAGCGCCGTCTCCCGGGCCAGGGATTCGGCCAGCAGGCGGATCTTCTCCCGCTCCTTGTCCTCCAGGATGGAGGCGGCGACATGGAACACGCCGGCGCCCAGGGCCAGAGTCAGGAGGGCCACCAGCACGAACTGGCCCAGGAGCATCTGGTTCCTGAAGGAGCGCAGCATGGGCTCAGGGCGTGGCGGCTTTGACCGGCAGGGGCAGGCAGCCGTAGTTGGCCATGGCCGTTCGGGCGTCGGGCAGGCCCAGGGCGGCGAGGAAGTCGGCCGCCGCCGGGGACAACGGCGGCTTGTAGACCAGGGCGAAGGGGATGAAGAGCGTGTAGGTGCCGCGGCTGACGTTTTCGGGGGTGGGCGCGATCCCGTCCAGGGCCAGGGGCTTGAGTTGGCTCGCGGCCATGGCCGGTCTGGAGAAGTAGCCGATGGCCCCGGCGTGGCCGGCCGCCAGGGACACGGCCTCGGGCGTGGAGTAGGCCACGGCCTGGTCCACGCAGCCCAGGGCCTCGAAGCCGGGGATGGCCGCGTTGAGGACCTCGCGGCTGGTTTCCGGCGTCTCCCGGCAGATCTTGCGGATGGGGCCGGCCGGGCCGCCGAGGGTCGCCCAGTCCGTCAGCTTCCCGGAAAAGACGTCCAGGGCCTGGGCCTTGGTGAGGGATTCCACGCCCGTGACCGAGGGATTGACGGCGAAGAGCACCGGGGCTTTGGCGAAGACGACCTCCACGAGACCCTGGGCCTTTTCCTCGTCGCGAAGCGGCCTGGCCGTGCGGGCCAGCTCGGCCTTGCCCGCGAGCACGGCCTTGATGCCGCCCGTGGAGCCGATGGAATCGGGCGCTTCGATGCGCACGTCCGGGTTCTCGCGCATGTGGCGCGCGGCCAACGTACGCAGGAGTTCCTCGCTGTCGCCGGTGCCGGGGATGGCGAGCACCACGGGGGCCGCGGCCCGGGCCGGAAGGGCGAGGCACAAAAGGAGCAGGGCGGCCGCCAGGACCGCCAGGGCGCGCGCGGCCCGGGGAGCTTTGGCGTTCATGCGTCCTCCGCTCTGGGGTGGCCCAGCAGTTTGCGTATCGTCGCCAGAAGCCCCCACACCGCCGCCGTGGAGGCCAGGGCGAAGGCGGCGACGCCCGCCCGTTCCCGGTCCATGCCGGCCAGGGCGTCGGCGTGCCGCCGCGCCACGAACCCGATGTCGAAACGGTCGCCGAAGCGGGCCGTGTAGTCGGCCACCAGCTCCTGGTACTGGGCGTCGGGATCCGGGCCGATGGGCGTGTCGTACGGACGCAGGTCCTTGTCCAGGGCGTTGGCCCACAAAAGGGCCAGGCGCAGACGCTCCCGCGAGAGCTTGGCCGGGGTCGGCCAGTCGCTTATGGCCGTGCCGGCGGCCACGCACAGCCAACCGGCGGCCAGGGCCGCGTAGATCCCGTCGCGCCAGGCTCCCACGGCCGCTATTTCCTGCGCCGCCGCGAGGACTTGCGCTTTTGCGTCGGCAGGGCCAGGGGCGATTCGCCGCCCTCGACCAGGCCCAGGTCCACGGAGAGGCGGCCCATGTCCGCGCCCGTCAGTTCCACCTCCACCGGCTGGCCCAGGCGGAAGCGGCGTCCCGTGCGCTCGCCGATGAGTTCGTGGCGCTCGGGGAAGTAGGTGTAGTAGTCGTCGGACAGCGACGACAGGCGCACCATGCCCTCGGCCATGACCTCCTTGAGCTCCACCCAGAAGCCGAAGTCGGCGATGGAGCCGATGACCCCGGTGAAGCGCCGGCCGACCTTGTCGGACAGGAAGTGCACGGTCACGCGTTTTAAGATCTCGCGCTCGGCCTCCATGGCCACCCGCTCGCGGCGGCTGATGTGCTCGGCCACCTTGGCCAGCCGCGCCGCCCGCTTTTCCGAAACGGGCTTGCCCGCGAAGACGTTTTTGAGCGAGCGGTGGACCACCAGGTCGGCGTAGCGGCGGATCGGCGAGGTGAAGTGGCAGTAGCAGGTGGAGGCCAGGCCGAAATGCCCTTCGAGCTTGGGCGAGTAGGAGGCCTGCATCATGGTGCGCAGCGCCAGCCGGCTGACCAGGAAGTCCAGGTCCGAGCCCGAGGCCTCGCGCAGGACCATGGGCAGGTCGCCCGGCCCCGGGGCGGGCGGCAGTTTGGTGGCCAGGTCGGTGGTGGCCAGCAGCTTGAAGAGGGCCTCGACCTTGGTCGGGTCGGACTCGGGGTGCACGCGGTAGAGCACGGGCGCGCCCTTTTCCGTCAGGAACCGGGCCACGGCCTCGTTGGCCGCGACCATGAACTCCTCCACGATCTGGTGGCCGAAGTGGCGCACCTTGGGCCGGATGTCCTGGGTCTCGCCCTGGAAGTTGAAGAGGATCTCCGGCTCGGGCAGGTCGAAGTCCAGGCTGCCGCGCGCGGCGCGCACGGCGTTTATCGCCCGGGCCAGGGTTTCGGCCGTGGTCAGCATGGGCAGCACGGCGGCGATGTTCTGGCGCTCCTGCTCGTCGCCGAGGAGCAAGGCCCGGTTGACCTGGGCGTAGGTCAGCCGCGCCTTGGACTCGATGACCGCCGGGTAGAAGTCCGTGCGCCCGGGCAGGCCCTTGGCCGTGAAGTCGATCTCCGCCACCATGGCCAGGCGGGGCACGTTGGGGTTGAGGCTGCACAATCCGTTGGAGATGCGCTCGGGCAGCATGGGCTCCACGGACTGGGGGAAGTAGTAGGAGTTGCCGCGCGTAAGCGCCTCTTCGTCCAGGGCGCTGCCTTCGGGCACGTAATGGGACACGTCGGCGATGGCCACCCACAGGGTGTAGCCGCGGCCGCGCTTTTTCACGTAGACGGCGTCGTCGAAGTCCCTGGCCTTGGCCCCGTCGATGGTGACGAAGGGCAGATCGCGCAGGTCCTTGCGGCCGGCGAAGTCGGCTTCGCCCGGGACCTCGGGCAGGGCCTCGGCCTCGGCCAGGGCCGCGGCCGGAAAGGGGCCGGGGATGTCGTGGTTGAGCTTGACCAGCCGTTCCTGCACGGCCACGTCGCCCTGGGCGCCGAGCAGCTCCAGGCCCTTGCCGGAGTAGAGCTTGTATTCGATCTCCTCGCCGATGCCGACGCTGATGATGTCGTCCGGCACGGGTTCGGGATCGCCGGGGTGCGGCGGCAGGTAGTCCACCATGAAGCTCATGGTGTGCCGGGCGTCCGTGGGGCGGCACAGGAACAGGTCCGGGGCCAGGCGCTTGATCACCCGGCAGGGGAGCCGGGTGATGCCGCGCTCGATGATCCGGGCCACCCGGCCTTCGTGGTTCTTGTCCTTGCGCTCGCGGGTGACGGCGACGGCCACCCGGTCGCCGTGCCAGGCGTTGCCGATGTCCTTCGGGTGGATGAAGATGTCCTTGCGGCGCTTGTCGTCGGGGATGACGTAGCCCACGCCCGAGCGGCTGATCTCGAGCACGCCCGTGACCAGGCGCATGCTTTCCACCAGTCCCCAGCCCTTCTGGACGCGGATGAGCTTGCCGGCCTCGCGCAGTTCCTCGAGCAGGTGGCGCAGATCGTGGAATTTGAAAACAACTCCCTTGAGGCCTCGCGCCACCTCCTTGTCCGACAAAGGCTTGCCGCTTTCACGAAATATGCGCAGCACGACGGCTGCGTCGAGGGTCGCGCCCTGTCCCTTGGGGGATTTCCCCCGTTTTCTCCTGGCTCCCATGTATCCTCCGGATGTGGCGCTCCCAGTCTCCTACCGCCCCCGGGGGCGGGGCACAAGCCCGCAGGCGCGTTGCCGGGCCATTACGGTCATGGTATTTGTCGAAAAAAAAGTTTGGGAGCCGTTATGCGGGACGCGCCTTGTCTGTTGCTCGGCGAAATACGCTATCCCGAAGAATATTCCTACGAACGGGTGGGGGAGATCGAGACCGAGGCCGGCGAGGTTCTGGCCGGGGCCTTGGCCGGGCTCGAGGTGTCGCTCCTGGAGGTGACGCCCGGCCCGGAGTCGCTGCGCTTCGAGGCGGTTTGCCAGGCCTGCCCGGCCGAGGAGGCGGCGGCCGTGTGCGAGGCGCTGCTCGCCCTGGCCGACGACGGGCCGCTCGGGCGTCTGGTGGTCGTTCGCGGCGCGCAGGAGGCGATCTCGGTCTTCTATTTCAGCGGCGAGGCGATCGACGAGGTCACGGTCGAGCGGCCGTAGGCGCGGCCTCGAGCCACAGGGGCAGGTAGTGCCGGGCGGTGTTGAGCCGGGCGTCGAGCTCGCGGCAGCCCGGGACGAAACGCTCCACCACGTCCCAGAAGCGCGGCGAATGGTTGAGTTCCACCGTGTGGCACAGCTCGTGGACCATGACCAGCCGGCACAGCTCCCAGGGCAGGAAGGCGATGGTGTAGTTGAGGCTCACGCGCCCCCTGGCCGTGCAGCTTCCCCAGCGGGTGCGCTGGGCCCGGATGGTGAGCCCGGCGTAGGACAGGCCGGTTTCGCACGAGACCTGCTTAAGGGCCGGGCGCAGGAGTTCCCCGGCGCGGTCGCGGCAAAACGCGCCCAGGGCCGCGGCCAGGGCCGCCGGGTCCCCCACCGCGCCGGAAACGACCAGTTCCCCCGGACCGCGCGACGTCACGGCGCAGCCCTGGCGGTCCTTGGCCAGGTAGTCGAGCCGCCATTGCCGGGAAAAGGCCGTGAGCACGAGCCGCCCCGGCCGCGTCGCCGCCGCCGGCCGGGGCGAGAAGCCGCCCTCGGCGGCCAGGCGCGAAAATGTCCGGGAGATCCACTCCCGCCGGGCCTCCACGGCCTGGAGCAGAAAGGCCGGGGCCACCCCCGGCGGCGAGACCACCTCGAGCCCCCGGCCGGGCAGCATGCGCAGCACGATGCCCCGGGCCCGGGCGCTTACGCGCACCGACACCGGCAGGGCCGGCGGCAGGCCGAGGCCCATCAACCGGGCCGTCTCCGCCGCGTCGAACGGCCTCTGACGACGCATTGCCATAACCTTTCAGGCCCCTGCAGCCCGGATCGGGCTTGTCTTCGATTGCGCCAACGTCTACCTTCCCGGCAACCGGATAGTCGGTGGCCGCGCCGGCCGTCAAGCCGGCCAAGGGAGCTTTTCCGCCATGCACCGCCCGTTGCGCCTGCGCCTTTTCCCGCTGCTGGTCCTTGCCGCCCTTCTGGCCTTCGGCTGCGCCAAGCCGCCGCCGCCGTCCGGCCCCCTGGCCCCGCCGACCCGGCCCCTGGGCAAGGGCGAGGTCGAGGACCTGCGTGTCCTGCCCCAGGACCTCGCCGCCTACCTGCGCCCGGACACCGCGGACAAGCCGCTCTATCCCCAGGAGCAGATCGGGCTTCGCCTGGAGAATTTCGTCCAGGAATGGTCCGCGCCCTGGCGCATGGCCAAGCCCGGCTACGCCCGCAAGGCCGTGGAGGAGATCTTCCGCCGCTTCGAGAAAGCGCCGGGATTCGGCGCGAACGGCCAGCGCAACGGGCCGGAGCTCGCCGCCTCCCTGCACGCCGCCGCCGGCCTGAACAGCTATCCCAACGTGGTGCGCAAGGCCGTGACCGTGCGCAACACCAACCTGCGCGGCATGCCCACGGCCAGCCCCCGCTTCGCCGACCCGAGCCTGCCCGGCGAAGGCTACCCCTTCGACTATCTCCAGCACACCGCCCTGCCGCCGGGAACGCCCGTGCTGGTCACCCACGCCAGCCGCGACGGCTCGTGGCTGCTGGCCGAATCCGCCCTGACCTTCGGCTGGCTGCCGGCCACGGACGTGGCCTACGTGGACGAGGCGGCCATGGCCGCCATGGCCACCACCAGGCTCGCCGCCGTGGTCAGGGACCAGACCGCCCTGCCGGAGGTCGGCATCACCGTGGACGTGGGCGCGGTCTTCGCCCTGGCCGGGCCGCCGGACGCCTCGGGACTGACGGCCCTCGTGCCCGTGCGCGCCGCCTCGGGCGCGGCCGAGCTGCGCCGCGTGCGCCTGCCGGCCGGCGCGGCCGTCCCCATGCCCATGCCCATGACCCCGCGCAACGTGGCGGCCGTGGGCAACCAGTTCATGGGCAAGGTCTACGGCTGGGGCGGCATCGACGGCAAACGCGACTGCTCGGCGCTGACCCACGACCTGTACGTGCCCTTCGGCATCTACCTGCCGCGCAATTCCGCCAGCCAGGCCTCCTACGGCGGCTCCATCCCCCTCGGCGACCTCCCGAACGACCAGAAGGAGGCGGCCATCGTCGGCCAGGGCGTGCCCTTCGCCACCCTGGTGTGGATGCAGGGACACATCCTCGTCTACGTGGGCCAGTACAAGGGGAGGCCGGTGGTCTACCACGACATCTGGGGGCTGCGGACCTTCGGCGAAGGCGGCCGGGACGGCCGGCTGGTGCTCGGCCGGGCCGTAGTGACGACGCTTCGGGCCGGGGAGGAGATCCCGGCCGTGGGACCGACCCATATTCTGCTCAACCGCGTGCGGTCCATGTCCATCCTGGCACGGCCGAACTGACGCCGGGCCGCGCGGCCGGGTCGCGCGGCCGGGGGACGCCGCGTTTTTGCGGGCCGCGAGGGGCGGACACGGAATGCGGCTTTGATCGCGATTTGGCGTGAACCGCCGCGCCCGGGAGGGGGAGGGCCGCCCGGGACGGGCGCGGGCGACCGCGCCGCGGCTGACGAGGGAGGTGAGGATGCGTAATTTCTTCGGCTGGATAAGTCTCTGCTTCACCGCCGGCCTGGTCGGGGGGCTGGTCGGCGGCGTGCTGCTGTGGATGGCCGGGCAGTACGGCTGGACCGCGGCCATGAACGTGAAGCTGGCTCCGGAATGGACCCTGGCCTGGCTCTGTCCGCGACTCGTCCTGGGCGGCCTCTGGGGGCTTTTGCTCACGCCGCGCTTCATGCCGGATTCCGTGTTCTGGCGGGGGCTGCTGGTCAGCCTGGGGCCGACCCTGGTCCAACTGCTGGCGGTCTTCCCGAGCGATCCGGCCGCCGGCATGTGGGGCATGGGGCTCGGCGACCTCACCCCGCTCGTGGTGGCCGCGGACAACGCGGTCTGGGGCTGGGCGGCGGCCTTCTGGCTGGTCCTGGCCGACGACGCGCCCAAGGGCTATCCGCGCCTGCGCTAGAGCGGCCCTTTCCCGGCGAATCCGCCCCGGCTACAGCGCCCGCTGGAAGATGCGCTCCACCACGCCCGCGTCCACGCGCAGGGGGGCCAGAGGCAAGAGCATCCGGGACAGCGACGAGCGAAGCGTCATGCGGGTGAGCGCCGGCACGTCGGCCCCGGTGAAGTAGGTGGTCATGCGCGCCGGCTGACCGACCGCGGCGAACCATTCGCGCAGTCCCCGCTCGGCCCGTTCGGCCTCGCCCGGCACCCCCTGCAGCTCCGGCACGATGGGGGACAGCACCTCGGCCAGGGCCTCGGGCGCGGCCGGATAGATCTCCCGCAACACCGAGGGCATGAGGATGCCCAGACCCTCGCCGTGGCTGATGTCGGCGTTGAGCGCGCTCATGGAGTGCTCCAGGGCGTGGGCCAGGTGGAGCATGCCCCGGTCGTAGCTCATGCCGGCGATGGCCGAGGCGTAGAGCAGCCAGTAGCGCGCGGCCAGGCTCTCGGGCTGGGCCAGGGCCGTGGGCAGCCAGGCGGCGATGAGGCGCACCGACTCCCTGGCCAGGACGATGGAGTAGGGCGAGGCCGTCACGGCCGTGGCCGCCTCGACGGCGTGGCTTAAGGCGTCGAAGGTCGTGTGCGCGGTCTGGCGCGGCGGCAGGGACGTCATGAGGCTCGGATCCTCGATGGCGTGGGTCGGGTAGAGGTGCGGCGAGCGCAGGGCCGGCTTGTCCTCGCCGTCGGCCTGGGCCACGGCGAAGCAGTCGCATTCCGAGCCCGAGCCGTGGGTGGTGTTGACGGCGACGATGGGCAGCGCGGCGCTGATGGGCACGCCTTTCTCGTAGAAATCCGAAGCTTTGCGCACGGGGTGGCGCAGCAGGGCCGCGGCCGTCTTGGCCGTGTCCAGGGCGCTGCCGCCGCCGATGCCGAGCACGGCCTTGGCCCCCAGGGTCCGGCCGAGCTTGGCCGCGGTCTCGCCGTTGGCGTAGGTGGGATTGGACCGCACCCCGTCGAAATGCTCGAAGGCCACGTGGCGCGAGAGCATGGGCAAAATGGCGTTCCAGGCTCCGCTGGCCTTGTATCCCACGGCGTCCGTGACCACGAGCAGCCTGTCGAGGCCCGCGGCGGCCATTTCCTGGAGGATGCCGTCGAGGTGTCCCAGCGCCCCGACGCCGAAGTAGGTCTTTGGCCGCGTGGCCTGGAGCAGAAATACCTTGCGAATGTCGATCTTGGCTTCCCAGCCGCCCATGTCGTGCCTCCCGGTTCGGGTCCGTGCGGGTCGGTACACGGCTTGCCGGGTCAGGTGCATCAATTCCCATGCCATATAAAAAAGCATGTTATATCGATGTATTATATCAAAGTGTGCGTTATGGTCGGGCCATATGACCCCGCCGGCGGCCCGGCCGGGCGCGCCGGGGCCGGGCGGGGGGGGCGTCGAGCGGCCCCTGGCGGGGGCTGGCGGGTGCGGGTAAAAATGAAACAAGGCCAGAGCCGGGTGGGAATATCTGACCCGAAATAGTTTTCCCTATGAACATTGCCCGTCCCGGCCGGCCTACGGGCCGACCGTGGTGGAGCGGTTGACGTCGGCGCTGTTGCCCTGGGGGCCGGTGTAGGTGGTGGTGTTGTTCCAGGTTTTGGTGGCCGGGTCCCACTGCCCCTGGGAGGAGCGGTTGACGGAGTTCTGGTTGGGGCCGGTGTAGGTGGCGCTGCGGTTGTAGCCGCCGGGCGTGCGCCTGGTGGTGGCGGCCCGGGAAGTGGTCGCGCCGCCGGGTCCGGTGGCGGTGCTGCCGCTGCTGAAGGACTGGCTGGCCGGGTCGTAGCGGCCGGCGGAATTGCGGGTGACGGCGTTGTTCCCCGGCCCGGTGGTGGTGGCGCTGCGGTTGTAGCCGCCCGGGGTCCGGACGGTGGTCGCCTCGTTGGTCACGGTGCGGTCGCCGGGCCCGGTGACCGTGCTTTTGCGTTTGAACGCCTCGCCGGGGGCGGCGAGGGCCAGGTGCAAGCCGAGGGTCAGGGCCAGGACGGCGGCCGTGCGCGATACGTTCATGGGGCATCTCCTGCGGGTTTGGCGCGGCTTGGGTGGCGGGACGCGCCGGGGGCGCGAGGATTCCATGCCTACGGCATTTGCCAGGGCCGTGCCAGGGAAAAGGCGCGGGAGTCGGCCCGAACGTCCGACCGGGGCGATGGCGAAAAGGGGAATGCCGGGGAGAGGTTGGCGCGACGCCCCCGTCCCGGCCGCCGTGGCGGCGGGAAGACGGGCGGCGCGGATTTCGGCACGGCCGTGAACGCTCGGCGGATTGCCGGCATTTCGGCGGCGGCGCGACGTCCGCGCCGCCACGGACGGTCGTGTCCGGGACGCCGGGCCCGGGCTAGTGCATGCCTTCCGGCATCTTGGACCCCATGGGCGGCTTCTTCATGATCCACATGAGCACGGCCAGTCCCAGAAACATCTGGCCCTGGGCGTGGAAGACGTCGCAGAAGGCCATGGCGTTGGCCTGCTGGAGCAGGAGCTTGTACATGGCGGCCGCGGCCATCTGCGCCGCGTCGTTGACGCCCAGGAACTTGGCCTCGAGGTAGGCTTTGATCTGGTCGTAGGTCGACTGGTAGGCCAGGTCGTAGGGCGTGAGGTTCTCGATCAGGCGGGCCTGGTGGAACTGGGCCCGGCGGGCGAGCAGGGTGGTGACGAAGGCCACGCCGAAGGAGCCGCCCAGGTTTCGCAGCAGGTTGAACACCGCCGAGGCGTTGTTCATACCCTGCCTGGGGATGTAGGCCATGGTCAGGTAGGACAGCGGCACGAAGAAAAACGCGATGCCCACGGCCTGGATGTTGCGGGCGGTCACGGCCGTGCCGAGGTCGATGCCCAGGCTGAAGCCGGACATGTTGAAAAGCGAATAGGCGCTGACCAGAAGCCCCACGCACAGGATGTAGCGCGCGTCGATCCGCTGGGTCAGCTTGCCGACCACGGGCAGGATGACCAGCATGATGAGTCCGCCCGGGCCGAGCACCACGCCGGAAAGAAAGGCCGTGTAGCCCATGAGGTTTTGCAGGTACAGCGGCAACAGCACGATGGAGCCGAAAAAGGCGAAGAAGCCGAAGAACATGACCACGTTGCCCGTGGCGAAGCTGCGGTCCGAGAAGACCCTGAGGTCCACGATGGGCTCCTTGACCCGCAGCTCCCAGACCACGAAGGCGGTCAGGCACACGGCGGCCACCACCGACAGGGTCAGGATGAAGTCGTCGTTGAACCAGTCGTCCTGCTGGCCCTTGTCGAGCACGATCTGCAGGCACCCCAGGCCCAGGCTCAGAAGCGCCAGGCCCACGTAATCCACGGAATCGCCCTTCTTGCGGCGCTCCAGGTAGTCCGGGTCCTTGATGTAGAGCCAGATGAGCCCCAGGGCCAGCAGCCCCACGGGCACGTTGATGTTGAAGATCCAGCGCCAGGAATAGTTGTCCGTGATGTAGCCGCCTAAAAGCGGCCCGAGGATGGGGCCGAGCACCGCGCCCATGGCGAAGATGGCCATGGCCAGGCCGCGCTCGCGCGGCGGGTAGGCCTCGAGCAGGATGGCCTGGGACATGGGTTGCAGCCCGCCGCCGCCGATGCCCTGGATGATGCGGAAGGTCACGAGCATGCCGAGGCTGGTGGACAGCCCGCAGAGCATGGAGGCGACCGTGAAAACCACCACGGACAGCAGCAGGTAGTTGCGCCGGCCGAACACCTTCGAGAGGAAGCCGCTGATGGGGATGACGATGGCGTTGGAGACCAGGTAGGAGGTGAGCACCCAGGTCACTTCGTCCTGGCCGGCCGAGAGGCTCCCCTGGATGTGCCCCAGGGCCACGTTGGCGATGGAGGTGTCGAGGATCTCGATGAGCGTCGGCACCATCACCGCCAGGGTGATGAGCCACTTGTTGGGGGCGCGCTCGCTCATGGGCGTACGGTCTTGTCCTCGGGAAGCGGTTGCGCAGGCCCTGCGGAAGGCATGCGGAAAAAATGCTGTTTCCCTGAAAATCCCGACGTATTTTCAGGGACGCCGCCCTAGTGTTGCGTCCCTGTAAAAATACGATAGTATTTTTACAGAAAAATAGTGCAACTAAAGCATGTTGTCCGACGAATGCACATGCACGCATTTCGCGGACGCGACACTAGTCGGCGTGGATCGTCGGCTCCACGCTCATGCCCAGGCGCAGCTTGGGCCGCTCGCCGTTCTCCTTGTCGAAGACGATCTTGACCGGGATGCGCTGCACGATCTTGACGTAGTTGCCCGTGGCGTTTTCCGTGGGGAAAAGCGAGAAGACCGCGCCCGTACCGGCCATGATGGAATCGACCTTGCCTGCGATCTCGCGGCCCGGGTAGGTGTCCACCTCCATGGTCACGCGCTGGCCGGGGTGGACGTTTTTGAGTTGGGTTTCCTTGTAGTTGGCCGTGACCCACAACTCGTCGGCGTCCAGGGGCACCACGGTCATGAGCGCCTGGCCGGCGGCCACCAGCCGGCCGGACTCGATCTGCTTCTTCGTCACGTGGCCGGCCACCGGGGCGACGATGCGGGTGTAGTCCAGGTTGAGCTCGGCCTGGCGGACCTTTTCCCTGGCCAGCTCGACCTTGGCCCGCTGCGCCGCCACCTCCTTGGTCTGGATGACGGCCTGGTCCTCGCCGGTCCTGGCCAGGTCGATCTGGGACCGCAGGCGCTTGATGTCGGCCATGATGGATTCGACGCCCCGGGCCGCGGCCGCGGCCTTGGCCTGGGCGGCGCGCAGCTCGGCCTCGTGGCCCCGGCGCTTGTTCTCGATGTTGTCGAGGTCGGACTGGGCCACCACGTCCTTGTGGCGCAGCTGGCTGATGCGGGCGTAATCGAGCTTGTCCTGGTCGAGTTGGGCCTGGATCTGGGCCGTCAGCTGATCGGCGGCGTCGCGCTCCTTGACGGCCTGTTCGAGGCCCCGTTGCTGGCTTTCCAGCTGGGCCTTGGCCGAATCCACCCGCGAGGTGGTCTGGGAGAGCTGCAGGGGCACGCCCAGGTCCTGGGCGGCCAGCTGGGCTTCGGCCGCGGCCAGGTCGGCCCTGGCCTGGGCCAGGGCCACGGCGTAGTCCGTGGGGTCCAGCGCCACGAGCACGTCGCCCGGGGCCACCAGCTGGTTGTCGGTCACCGGCACCTCGTTGACGTAGCCGGCCACGCGCGGGGTGATGGGATGGACCCGGCCGTCCACGAAGGCGTCGTCCGTGGAGATCAGACCCCGGGTATAGAGGTAGTAGCCGAAGCCGGCCAGGACCGCCACGGCAGCGGCGGCCAGGGCCAGGCGCTTGCGCTTGGAGGGCGGGCCCTCGGGCTTGTGCTTGCTGCGGAAAATCGGCTTCATGCGGGGTCCTTAGGGTTCGAGCATGGCGTCCAGGCGCGATTCGATGTTGCCGAGGATGCGGCGCAGGGCGTCGCTGTCCTCGGGGGGCACGTCGGCGAAGGCTTCGGCTGCGTAGGCCCGCACCAGGGGCACGAGACACTCGACCAGGCTTGTGCCCGCCTCGGTCAGAAAGATGCGCTGGCTGCGGCGGTCCTTTGCGTCGCGGCGTCGCGCGGCCAGGCCTTTGGCCTCCAACCGGTCCAGGATGCGGGTGATGGTGGTCTTGTCCTTGACCGAGCGGTCGCCGAGCTCGGCCTGGGTCAGGCCCTGGGTCTCGTAGAGCCGGTAGAGGACCACCCACTGCTCCGGGGTGACGTCGTGGCCGGCGGCCAGAAACGTCCGCCGCAGCCCGATCTTGAGCCGGGCGGCGGCGTGCCCGACGGCATAGCCCACGGCGTTGTCCATGTCGAAGAAAAAAGGGTCTTCCATGTCGGTTTCCGGAATGGTTGTCGCGCGGAAAATAAGTATGACAACTTTCCCTGTCAAGCTGGTCCCCGCCATGCCCTGGGCGCGGAGCGCGCGACGGGTTGCCGGGCCAGGGCGCTTCTGTCAAGGTAGCGGACAAGAGTCGGAGGGGGCGCTCGATGGAACCGTTTACGCGACTGGCCCGGGCCGTGGGCGACATGGTCCGGTTCCGGGACCATGCCAGGCCCCGGCTGACGGCCCTGGAGATCTTCAAGTACGTGGGCCCGGGGCTGCTCGTCACGGTGGGCTTCATCGATCCGGGCAACTGGGCCTCCAACGTGGCCGCCGGCTCGGACTTCGGCTACAAGTTGCTGTGGATGGTCACGCTGTCCACGGTGATGCTCATCGTGCTGCAGCACAACGCGGCCCACCTCGGCATCGCCACCGGGCTGTGCCTGTCCGAGGCGGCGGTGAAGCACTTGCCGCGCCCGGTCTCGGCCGCGGCGCTTTCCACGGCGGTGGCGGCGGCGGTGTCCACGGCCCTGGCCGAGCTGCTCGGCGGGGCCATCGCCTTGCGCATGCTCTTCGGCCTGCCGCTTCCCGTGGGGACGTTTCTTGTCCTGGCCTTGGTGCTGTGGATGCTTTTTTCCAATTCCTACCGAAAGCTCGAAAAATACATCATCGGCTTCGTGTCGCTCATCGGCCTGTCGTTCATCTTCGAGCTGTCCCTGGTGCATGTGGACTGGGGCCAGGCCGTGGCCGGCTGGGTGACGCCGCGCCTGCCCGACGGGGCGCTGCCCGTGGTCATGAGCGTGCTCGGGGCGGTGGTCATGCCCCACAACCTCTTCCTGCATTCCGAGGTCATCCAGAGCCGGCAGTGGAACCTGGACAAGCCGGAGATGATCCGCCGCCAGCTCAAGTACGAGTACCTGGACACGCTTTTTTCCATGCTGGTGGGTTTTTGCATCAACAGCGCCATGATTCTGCTGGCGGCGGCCGCCTTTTTTGTCAACGGCACGTCCGTTTCGGAACTGGATCAGGCCAAGGAGCTGCTCACGCCGCTGGTGGGGCCGGCGGCGGGGCTGGTGTTCGCCGTGAGCCTGCTGCTCGCCGGCGTGGCCTCGTCCGTGACGGCGGGCATGGCCGGGGGCAGCATCTTCGCCGGCATGTTCGGCGAGCCCTACGACATCCGCGACAGCCATTCGCGCCTGGGCGTGGTCATCACCCTGGTGGGCGCGGCCGTGGCCATCCTCTTCGTCGGCGATCCCCTCAAGGGGCTCATCTGGTCCCAGATCGCGCTTTCCATTCAGCTGCCCATCACCATCCTGCTCCAGATCGGGCTGACCTCGCGCCGGACGGTCATGGGCCCCTACGTCAACCGGCCCTTCACCACGGGCGTGCTGGCCGTGGTGGCGCTGGTGGTGATCACGCTCAACGTCATGCTGCTTGTCGAGACCCTGGGCGGCTGAGGCCGGCTGCGGCCCGCGCAACGAAAAAACGCCGTCGTCCGGACAGGTCCGGGCGACGGCGTTCTCCCCTCATGCAAACCGAAAGCTACTTCTTTTTGCCCTTCTTGGCCTTGACCGGGGCGGCCTTGTCCGGGCCGGGGTAGTTGGCGACCATGCCGCCCATCTTCATGCATTCGTTGACGGTGGCGACCATGGAGGTCTTGCCGCCGACGTTGCATTCCCAGGTGGCCTTGGGGGCCTTCTTGGCGGCGGCCTTCTTGCCTTTGGCGAAGGCCGGGGCGGCGGACAGGGCGATGGCGAGCGCGGCAGCCAAAACGATGCACTTTTTCATGGGTTCCCTCCTCGAACGGAACTTTTTCAGGTGCATATAACGGTCTCGGGGGGAGTGCAAGCAAGGGCGGCGCGAAAAGAAAAGATCGCGTTCGCGCGCCGGGGCGACTTTGCGAAGAGGAAGGACGGTCATGG
The DNA here is from genome assembly GCF_029978005.1 of Solidesulfovibrio sp. GTDB lineage: Bacteria > Desulfobacterota > Desulfovibrionia > Desulfovibrionales > Desulfovibrionaceae > Solidesulfovibrio. Next base: position 47,726 of record NZ_JARKOZ010000213.1, read on the forward strand.
GGTCCGCCTGAATGCTGTAGGGTAAGATCGAGGAGGCGAGTCATGGGGCGTTTGCGCAGCGTGCAATTTTCGGGATGTGAATCAAATGTAATGCACGGAAATGTTGCGGCGGCCAAGCGACACCCTGGTCTGTATCGTGTCTCGCGTGCGGCGCGTTTGCCTGGGTTCGGCCAGACCATTCCCGGATTCTTGCGGCGCGCATCGGGAAAATTTTGCCCGTATTCCAGGGACTGCCAATCAATTGCGCAGCACCAGGTAAATGGTGCTCGTCAGCAGATCGTCGGCAGGATAGGTGCAGGCCAGCTGCGGCGGCGGGACGAACTCGCCCGGCACCCGCACCGGCAGGGCGGCCAGCACGGCCAGGCCCGAGGCCTGGGCATGGTAGAGCAACTGGCGCGCCGTCAGGCGGTTGAGGTCCAGGAATTGTTCGACGAGGTGCTTTTTGTAGCCGTCGAAATCGTTTCTGGCATAGAGCAGGTCGCCCTTGTCCACGTCCCCGGCCCCGTCGTCGGCGGCCCGGGCTCTTTCCACGAACGCGGCTGCGCTTTCCAGCAGATGGCCCCAGGGCGTGGGCACCAGCCGCTGCAGGTGGGAGCCGAAGGGCGAATAATAGAGCGGGTCGATCTGGATCAGGCAATGTCCCCCCGGTTTGAGCACCCGCCGGATGGCGGCCAGGGCGGCGGGCACGTCCCGCAGGTGTTCGAACACCGACCAGGAATAGGCCGCGTCGAAGCTGGCGTCGGCGAAAGGCAGGGCGCAATCCGCGCCCACGCGCACGAAGGACAGGTTTTCGGGCAGCACCTCCAGGCCGCAGTTGTCCGCGGCCAGGCCCGGCAGGTGCCGGAAGGAGGGGTTGATGTCCACGCCCACCACCGCGCCGACGCCAAGTTGCGTCAGCCCCAGGCCGGTGATGCCGTCGCCGCAGCCGAAATCGAGCAGGCGCGCGCCGTGGAGCGGCATGCGTTCGGCCAGGAAGCCGTGGACGATGCGGGCGGCGTGGCGGAAGTGGCTTTCAAACCAGCTGTCCATGACGCCTCGTTGCCGGAAGTTGGTTTCGCACCGGGCGTGCCTAGCAGGAAGCGGCCTCAAAGTCATGCCCGGGAGAGGGCGGCCGCACGGGTGGTCGTCACTGCGCGACGGGGGTGTTGCGCAGCCTTTGGTAGGTCTCGCACGACTGCTTGTGCTTCAAGGATTTCGGTATGGGTCGGGTGACGGACTTGCGCTGCCTGGGCTTTTGCGCGAGGGAAATGAAACTTGTGGCAACTTGCCGTCGGGGCGCGGACCGTGTTGGACTTGGTCCGTCGAACGGGGAGGGCGATGATGCGGGGAGGACTGCGCGCGACGCCGCCAACGGGAAGGCGATTGCCCTCGGTGGACTGCCTGCGCGGACTGGCCGTGGCCGGCATGATCCTGGCCAACAATCCGGGGGACCGCGACCACGTTTACGCGATGCTGCGCCATGCCGCCTGGGACGGCTGCACTCTGGCGGATCTCGTGTTTCCGCTGTTCCTTTTTCTCGTCGGCGTCAGCGTGGCCCTGGCCGTGGACGGGTACAGGATTCGCGACGGCCTGGCCCCGGGGTTCTGGCCGCGCGTCCTGCGCCGGGCCTGCGTCCTTTTCCTGCTGGGGCTGGCGGAAAACGCCTGGCTGCACCTGAGCCTGGCCGAGCTGCGCCTGCCCGGCGTGCTCCAGCGCATCGCCGTGGTCTACCTCGTGGCGGTCTGGCTGCACGTGCGCCTGCGCACGGACCGGGGACTGGCCTTGACCGTTGTGGCGACGCTCCTCGGCTACTGGCTCCTGCTTGCCCTGGTCCCGGTGCCCGGCCTCGGGCGGCCGAGCCTGGACAAGGCGGTCAACCTCGAAAGTTGGCTCGACCAACTCGTGCTCGGTCGGCACATCTGGAAGGCCGGCACGGCCTGGGATCCCGAAGGCCTGCTTTCCACCCTGCCGGCCGCCGCCCTGGGCCTGATCGGCGTCCTGGTCGGGCGGCGGCTGCGCGCCGGCGGCCTGGGGCCCGCTGCCGGGGCCGCCCTGGGCCTGGCCATGATCGGGCTGGGCCTGGCCTGGGGCATGGTCTTTCCCCTCAACAAGTCCCTGTGCACGAGCTCCTTCGTGCTTTTTACCGGCGGCATCGGCCTGGCGCTTCTGGCCGTGGCCCACGGGCTGCTGGACGACGCCGGACCGCGCCTCTGGTCCGCGCCCCTGCGGGCGCTGGGGCAAAACGCCTTGACCGTCTACGTCGCGGCCTCCCTTGGGGCCTCGATCCTGCGCCTGGCGACGTTTCCCGGCCCTTCCGGCGCGCGGGTGAGCGCCCAGCAACGACTCTTCCAGGCGCTTTTCGGCGGCTGGCCCGATCCGTTTCTCGCCTCCGTGGCCTGGGGCGTGCTTTTTCTGGCGCTCGCCTGGCTCGTGGCCTGGGCCCTGGCCAAGCGAGGCATCGCCATCAGGGCCTGACCGTCGTCCTTGTGGTGCTTCGGGGCCGCTTGTCCTACAGTCCTTGGACGTTTCCGCAAGCCCAAGGAGATTCCCATGCGCCGCATCCGTCGCCTCCTGGCCGTCGCCTTCCTGTGCCTGTGCCTTCCCCTGGCCGCCCTTGCCGCCGAAAAGCCGCTGGTCTTCGGGCTGCTGCTTGTCGGGCCGTACAACGACAAGGGCTACAGCCAGGCCCAGTACGAGGGCGGCAAGTACGCCGAGGCCCATCTGCCGGGTGCGAGGATGCTCTACCTCGACAAGGTCAATCCGGCCGACCGGCCGGGCATGACCATCTCCCAGGCCGTGGACGACATGGCGGCCAAGGGGGCCAGGCTCATCCTGGCCGGCTCCGACGACATGCGCGACGGCATTCTGGAGGCCGCGGCCCAGCATCCGGAGATCGCCTTCGTGCACGTCTTGGGCGAGGACGTGCTGACGGGCAAGGCCCCGAAGAACCTGGGGAACCTCTTCGCCAAGATCGAGTACGCCAAGATGATGGCCGGCTTCGCCGCGGCCATGACCACCAAGACCGGCAAGATCGGCTACCTGGGGCCGCTGGTCAACGCCGAGACCCGCCGGGTGGCCAACGCCGCCTTTCTCGGCGCGCGCTACGCCTGGGAGAAGGTGCGCGGCCAAAAGCCCGAGGACCTGGTGTTCAAGGTCGGCTGGATCGGCTTCTGGTTCAACATCCCCGGGGTGACGGCCGACCCAAACCAGATGGCCGGGGCGTTTTTCGACCAGGGCTTCGACGTGGTGATCTCCGGCCTGGACGCCCCGGAGGCGCTCATCGTGGCCGCCGCCCGCCGGAAGGCCGGGGCCGACGTCCACGCCCTGCCCTACGTGTACCGGCCGGCCTGCCGGCTGGCCCCGCAGGCCTGCCTCGGCGTCCCCTACTTCAACTGGGGCCCGCCGTTTCTGGACATGGCCAGGGAAGTGGCGGCCGGGACCTGGAAACCGTCCTTTGTCTGGCTTTCCCCGGAGTTCGCGGCCCTGAACGACCCGGACAAGAGCCCGGTCGGCTTCGAGGCCGGGGAGGGCCTGTCGGCAGAGAACAGGAAAGCCTTGGACCGTTTCACGGCCGACCTGGGCTCGGGCGCGGCCGACCTCTACGCCGGGCCGCTTTTCTACCAGGACGGCACGGTCTTCGTGCCGGCCGGCCGCACGGCCACGGACAGGGAGCAGTGGTTTTGCCCGCAGCTCCTGCGCGGCATGGAGGGGAACAGCGCGGCCAAGTAGGGCGGCGAAGCCGGCTTCGCCCAAGGGGGCTTGCGGCAAGGGCAGTCCGCGATCTTCGCGGAAAAAGGCGAAGGCGAGGCCGGCAAAGAAAAAGGGCGTCGGCCTTGCGGCCGACGCCCTGAATTTCCTGGCTCCCCGGGACGGACTCGAACCGCCAACCTAGTGGTTAACAGCCACCCGCTCTGCCAATTGAGCTACCGGGGAACATCGAAGCGAGGAAGCCATCTATACCGGGGCGGCCGGTCCGTCAAGGGGTTTTTCCGGTCCGGGGGATTTTGCGACCCCGGGGCGGGCGCGGGCAATTCTTGACGGCGTGCCGCATTTCTCGTACCCAAATGCGCTTGCCCGCTATGACGAGCCAACACGCCCCAAGAAACGGAGAATCCCCGTGGGCACCGACGCGCCACGCAAAAAAGAATACAAGCTCCCGGTCAAGTCCAAGCGGGTGGAAGACTTCCGCCCCCTGCTCGAAAGCCTCGACGCCCGGGACGAACTCAATGAAGTCTTCAAGAACCGCATCGCCAAGGCCGTTCAGCTCCTTGACGAGGGCGTGCCCCTTTACCCCAACGACTTCGTCAAGGCCGACGACATCGGCGTCGTGGCCGCCGCCCACGAGCCCCTGGACGAGGAGGCCCTGGCCAAGGTGGAGACCGCCTTCTGCCTGGCCGGACGCATCGTGTCCCTGCGCTCCTTCGGCAAGGTGACGTTTTTCACCATACAGGACGCCTCGGGCCGGCTGCAGGTCTTCGCCGAGCGCGAGACCCTCGGCCAGGAGGCCTACGCCACCTTCAAGAAATACGACATCGGCGACATCGTCGGCGTCACGGGCCGGCTTTTTCGCACCAAGACCGGCGAACTCACCCTCCATGCCGTCTCGGTCAAGCTCCTGACCAAGTCCATGCGGCCCCTGCCCGAGAAGTACCATGGCCTGAAAGACGTGGAGACGCGCTACCGCCAGCGCTACGTGGATCTGATCGTCACGCCCCGCGCCGTGGAGATATTTAAGGCGCGCACGGCCATCGTGCGCGAACTGCGGGCCTTCCTGGACGAGGCCGGCTTCATGGAGGTCGAGACCCCCATGATGCAGGCCATCCCCGGCGGGGCCACGGCCAAGCCCTTCGTCACCCACCACAATGCGCTCGACATGGACCTGTACATGCGCATCGCTCCGGAGCTCTACTTGAAGCGCCTGCTTGTGGGCGGCTTCGAGAAGGTCTACGAGGTGGGGCGCCAATTCAGGAACGAAGGCGTCTCCACCCGGCACAACCCCGAATTCACCATGTGCGAGTTCTACTGGGCCTTCGCCCGGTACACCGACCTCATGGACCTGACCGAGCGCCTCTTCGCCCACCTCGCCCGCACCGTGACCGGCTCGGACACGGTCAGCTACCAGGGCCAGGAGATCCGGCTCGGCGAGGGCTGGGCCCGGGTGCGCTTCCACGACTCCCTGGAGACCATCGGCGGCATCTCGCCGGCCGTATATAATGATTTCGACGCGGCCAAGGCGCTGGTGGAGAAAAGCGGCGAGAAGGTGCTCAAGGGCGAAAAGCTCGGCAAGGTCCAGGCCAAGCTCTTCGACATCTTCGTCGAGCCAAAGCTGATTCAGCCGCACTTCATCTACCATTATCCCACGGAGATCTCGCCGCTGTCGCGCAAGAACACCGAGGACGCGACCATCACCGACCGCTTCGAGCTCTTCATCGTCGGGCGGGAGATGGCCAACGCCTTTTCCGAACTCAACGACCCCGTGGACCAGCGCCTGCGCTTCGAGGAGCAGGTCCGCGAGAAGGAAGCCGGCGACGACGAGGCCCATCAGATGGACGACGACTACGTCCGGGCCCTGGAGTACGGCATGCCGCCGGCGGCGGGGGAGGGCATCGGCATCGACAGGCTCGTCATGCTGCTGACCGACCAGGCCTCCATCCGCGAGGTGATCCTGTTTCCCCTGCTGCGGCCCGAGGGCTCGCCCGGTTCATGAGTTTCCAATACTTCATCGCCAAACGCTACCTCCTGGCCCGCCAGAAGCAGGCCTTCATCTCGGTCATCTCGCTCATCTCCGTGCTCGGGGTGGGACTCGGCGTGGCCTCGCTCATCGTCGTGGTCGGGGTGATGCACGGCTTTTCCTCCGAACTGCGCGACAAGATCCTCGGCATCAACGCTCACATGGTGGCGGCCGTGGCCGGCGGGGCGCTGCACGACTACCGGGCCGACATGGAAAAGGCCGAGGCCGTGCCCGGCGTGCTCGGGGCCACGCCCTTCGTCTACACCGAGGTCATGCTGTCGAGTCCCCGCGGGGTCAAGGGCGTGGTGCTGCGCGGCGTCGATCCGGCCACGGCCGGCAAGGTGCTGGCCCTGCCCGGCGAGATGACCGCCGGCAGCCTGGACGACCTGGCCGCGCCGGGCCTTTTCCCGGGCATCATCGTCGGCCGGGAGCTGGCCGACCGCCTGGGGCTGTCGCTCGGCGACTCGCTGAATCTGATGTCGCCGGCCGGCAAGGAGAGCGCCGCCGGGTTCTCGCCCAAGGTCAAGACCTTCGCCGTGCGCGGGTTCTTTCGGACCGGCATGTACGAATACGACTCCACCCTGGCCTACGTCTCCATCCCGGCCGCCCAGGACCTGCTGGGATTCAAGCGCGACATCGCCACGGGCATCGAGCTCAAGGTCGCGGACGTGGACGCCGTGGACGCCCTGGCCGCCAAGGTGCGCCAGGCGCTGGGCGGGCCGCCGGTCTACGTGCGCACCTGGATCGACATGAACGGCAACCTGTTCAAGGCCCTGCGTCTGGAAAAGACGGCCATGTTCGTCATCCTGGTCATGATCGTGCTGGTGGGCTCCTTTTCCATCATCACCACACTGGTCATGCTGGTCATGGAAAAGACCCGCGACATCGCCATCCTCATGTCCATGGGCGCGACGGCGAAAAACATCCGCGACATCTTCATGCTCCAGGGGGCCATCATCGGCCTGGTGGGCACGGCGCTCGGCTACGTGCTGGGCCTGGGCGTGGCCCTGGCCCTGGAAAAATACCAGTTCATCAAGATTCCCGGCGACGTCTACCCCATGGACCACCTGCCCGTGCGCCTGGATTGGCCGGACATGGTGGTCATCGGCGTGACGGCCCTGGCCCTGTGTTTCTTGGCCACGTTGTACCCGGCCCGGCAGGCGGCGCGACTGCAGCCCACGGAGGCGCTGCGTCATGACTGAGCCGCTCTACGCCCTGCGGGGGCTGCGCAAGGTCCACCAGGGGCCGGCGGAGGAAGTCGTGGTGCTGCGGGGCCTCGATTTCGACATCCCGGCCGGGGATTCCATGGCCATCCTCGGGGCCTCGGGCTCGGGGAAATCCTCGCTCCTGCACCTGCTTGGGGCTCTCGACCGGCCCACGGCCGGGGAAATCCGCTTCAAGGGGCGGGACCTGGCCTCCCTGGCCCCGGTCGAGGCGGCCCGGGTGCGCAACCGCGACATCGGCTTCGTCTTTCAGTTCCACCACCTGCTGCCGGAATTCACCACCCTGGAAAACGTGGCCATGCCCGCGCTCATCGCCGGGATCCCCCGTCGAGAGGCTTTTGCGCGGGCCAGGGAATCTTTGTCGCTTGTGGGGCTTGATGAAAGGGTAGAACACAGGGTAACAACGCTTTCCGGGGGAGAGAGACAGAGGGCCGCCATAGCCCGGGCCGTTTTGTTGCGGCCTGCGGCGCTTCTGGCCGACGAACCCACCGGCAATCTTGACGAAGCCACCGGCGCGAAGGTGGGCGACATGCTCGCCCGACTCAATGCCGAGCTTGGCATGACCTTGGTTGTGGTCACCCACAACCATAACCTGGCCGCTCTCATGGGCCGGAGACTGGAGCTGCAGGGTGGAGAACTCTATGCGCGCAATGAAACGTCACGCTCTTAGGGGGCTTATGCTTGCCGCCTGCCTCGCCATGCTGGCGGGCCAGGCCCTGGCCCAGTCCGGCAAGGTGCTGGTGCTGCCCTTTGAGGTCAATGCGGCTGACGCCTTGCAGTCCGTCCAGGGAAGCCTGCCCCACATGCTGGCCGACAAGCTCAAGGCCGGCGGCGTGTCCGCCTCGGCCGAGGGCGGCAAGGCGATCACCGACGTGGCCGCCGCCCGCAAGCTGGCCGCCGGGGCCCGGGCCGACTACGTCGTGTTCGGCAGCATCTCCAAGGTGGGCGAGGGCCTGAGCCTCGACGCCCGGATCGCCCGCACCTCCGGCGGCACGCCTGAGACCGTCTTCGCCTCGGCCAAGAGCGCCATGGCCCTGGACGCCGCCGCGGCCGAGCTGGCCCAGAAGATCGTCCCGCGCGTTTCGGCCTCGGGGGCTTCGAGCCGCGTCGTCGAAGTCGATGTGGAGGGCAACTCCATCCTCGACAAGGAAGTCGTCCTCTTAAAGATCAGAAGCCAGGTCAACCAGGAATACGATCCCAAGGCCGTCAACGACGACATCAAGAAACTTTTCGACATGGGCTATTTCGACGATGTCCAGGTGCGCCTGGACAACGTGCCCGGCGGCAAGCGCCTGACCTTCGTGGTCAAGGAGAAGCCGCGCATCCAGGCCATCGGCGTCACCGGCAACGGGGACGTGAAAAAGGACGACATTCTCGAGGCCATGAGCACCAAGGCCGGCGGCGTCCTGAACCTCAAGGTCCTGGCCGACGACCTCGGCAAGATCCGCGAACTCTACAGCAAGAAGGGCTACTACAAGACCGAAGTCACCTACGAGCTCGAACAGACCGACCCCCGGGTGGCCCGGCTCAACATCATCGTGAAGGAGCCCAAGAAGCTCTACATCAAGGAAGTCAAGATCGAGGGCGCCAAGCAGATTCCCGCCGGCGACATCGAATCCGAGCTGGCCACGTCCACCCGCCACTTCTGGTCCTGGATCACCGGCTCCGGCGTGCTCAAGGAAGAGATGCTCGAGCGCGACGCCGCCGCCATCGAGGCCTACTACGCCAACCGCGGCTTCGTGGACGCCAAGGTCGGCCAGCCCGACGTCGTCTACGGCGACGACGGCATCACCGTGGTCTTCCGGGTGGAGGAAGGCGAGCGCTACAAGATCGGCTCCGTGGCCTTCTCCGGCGACCTGCTCTACGACGAGCCCAAGCTCCTCGAGCGCGTCAAGCTCGACGACCTGGCGGCCAAGGGCAGCTATTTCAACCGCTCCGTGGTGCGCGACGACCTCAACTCCCTGGCCGAGCTCTACGCCGACGACGGCTACGCCTTCGCCGAGGCCGACGTGGACATGCAAAAGCACCCCGACACCAAGGTCATCGACCTGACCTACGTCGTCAACAAGGGCCGCAAGGTCTACGTGCGCCGGGTGTCCATCGAAGGCAACGAGAAGACCCGCGACAACGTCGTGCGCCGCGAGGTCAAGCTGGCCGACGGCGACCTGTTCTCCGGCTCCAAGCTGCGCCGGTCCAACGAACGTCTGGACAAGCTCGAATACTTCGAGAAGGTCGACGTCGAGACCGTGCCCACGGACAACCCCGGCGAAGTGGACATCAAGGTCAAGGTCAAGGACAAGAACACCGGCTCCATCAGCCTGGGTGCGGGCTACTCCACCTCGGACAGCGTCTTCTTCGGTGGCTCGGTCGAGGAGAAGAACCTCTTCGGCAAGGGCTACCACGCCAAGTTCCAGGGCATGTTCAGCGGCAAGTCCAGCCGGGGCATCCTGTCCTTCACCAACCCCAGGCTCTACGACTCCAACCTGGCCGTCGGCGCGGACGTCTACCAGATCTACAAGGCCTACGACGACTTCCGCAAGAGCACCTCCGGCGGCAAGGTGCGCTTCGCCTATCCCCTGGGCGAGTACACGGTGCTGTCCTGGGATTACCGCCTGGACCACTACCACATCTATCACACCAACTGGAACGCCTCGAGCGTCATCCAGCAGTCCGCCGGCTGGCACTGGGCGAGCTCGGTGTTCGCCCAGATCGACCGCGACACCATCGACAGCGCCACCAAGCCCACCAAGGGCACCAAGAACACCCTGTCCATGGAATACGCCGGCGGCGTGGTCGGCGGCGACGACGCCTTCGTCAAGCCCATGTTCACCTCCAACTTCTTCTATCCGCTGCCGCTCGACATGGTCTTCCACTGGCGCGGTCAGGCCGGCGTGCTCTTCCCCAACTCCGGCGGCGACATCCCGGTCTACGAGCGGTTCTACCTCGGCGGCATCAACAACGTGCGCGGCTACGAGGTGGACAAGATCTCGCCCAAGGACCCCTGGACCCACGAACGCATCGGCGGCAAGGCCGAGGCCTTCACCAACTTCGAAGGCATCTTCCCCATCAGCAAGTCCGTGGGCCTGCTCGGCGTCGTCTTCTTCGACGCCGGCAATTCCTGGCGCAATTACGACGACGTCTGCTTCGACTTCTACAAGAGCGTCGGCGCCGGCCTGCGCTGGTACTCGCCGATGGGGCTGATCCGCGTCGAGTACGGCTACGGCCTCGACGCCGAATCCCATAAGCTGCAGCCGTCGCAGATCGGCTTCTCCATGGGGCAGACCTTCTAGCAACGCGTATCGGACCGGAGCCCGGGCCCCAGCGGCCGGGCGCGTGTGAACGGCTGGCCGCGGCGCATCGGGAACAACGATGCGCCGCGGTCGCTGGTAACGGAGCTACACAACCGGGAGGCGAAAGCCCCCCGAAACACGGAATGAGCAAGGAGTCGAGTCATGGGCGTTATGGTGCGGGTTTTAATCGTTTTGGCCGTTTTGGTCATGCCGGTGGCGGCGTTTGCCCAGGGCAAGATCGGCATCATCAACCTTGATGACGCCCTGTCCAACTCCAGCGCCGGCAAGGCCGCCCTGTCCGGCCTCAAGAGCAAGTTCGAGTCGCGGGAAAAGTCCATCGCCGCCCAGGGCGAGGATCTCAAGAAGATGCAGGACGAGCTGCAGAAAAAGAGCGTGGCCCTGTCCCAGGACGCCATGAAGTCCAAGGCGGCCGATTTCGAGGGCAAGGCCCGCAAGTATCTCGAAGACCGCAACAAGCTGCAGCAGGAAGAGCAGCAGGCCCAGCAGACCGTGCTCCAGCCCCTGCTGTCGCGCCTGCAGAAGGTCGTGAGCGAGTACGCCGCGAAAAACGGCTTCACCGTCATCCTGGAAGCCCGCAGCGTGCCGTATTACGATCCGAGCCTCGACGTCACCGCCGCCGTCCAGGCGCAGTTCGACAAGAGCAAGTAGGGCTCGCCCTTCTTCCGCCCGTCCTCGCCGCGCCGCGCACCGGCCGCGGGAGGGCGTCTCGCAGACCTGCCTGTCACGGGCCGAAGCGGTTGGCGCTTCGGCCCTTTTTCCACATCAAGGGGAGAACGCCATGACGGCAAATCCTGGCGGCGCTGTCGCCATCACCGAAATTTTCGATCTGCTGCCCCACCGCTACCCCTTCCTGCTGGTGGACCGCGTGCTGGAGTTCGTCCCGGGCGAGTCGATCACGGCCATCAAGAACGTGACCATCAACGAACCGTTTTTTCAGGGCCATTTCCCGGGCGCGCCGGTGATGCCCGGCATGCTCATCCTGGAAGCGCTGGCCCAGGCCGGCGGCGTGCTCGTGTCCAAAAGCCTCGACGGCCCCTTGGGCGACCGCATCTTCATGTTCACCGGCGTGGAAAAAGCGAAATTTCGTCGTCCGGTGGTCCCGGGCGACCAGGTGACCCTGCGCTGCTTCGACCTCAAGCGCCGCATGACCCTTTGCCGCATGCGGGCCGAGGCCAGCGTGGACGGCGTTCTCGTGGCCGAGGCCGAACTGTCCGCCGCCGTGGTGGACAAGAAGGCCGCCGGCCTCGGTTGAGCGTTTTTCGGAGGCTGACCGGGAAAGGCTGCCTGTGCCGGCGGGTTGACGAAGGCGGGGCGGTCGCGGCGGCTGTCGGGCCGGGCAAAGTCCGTCAGGCGTCCCGCGCCTCCAGGAAGGCCGGGAGGTCCAGGCGGTCGCCGAGGAGGTGGCAGTCCGCTTCCACCTGGTCGATGTTGGCTTCGAGCAGTTCCACGATCCTGGCGTCGATGCGACCGGCCCCGGCTTCCTGCCAGAGGATGCCCAGGGCCTTTTCGCGGGGCAGGGCCGGCTTGTAGTGCCGGGCCATGGTGATGGCGTCGTAGATGTCCACGATGGCGATGATGCGGCTTTGCAGGAGGATCTCCGCCTGGGTGAGCCCGCCGGGGTAGCCCGAGCCGTCCAGGCGCTCGTGGTGCTGCGAGATGATGTCGAGCAGGCGCGACATGTTCTCGGGAAAGGGGATGTGGCGCAGGATCCGGTGGGATTGGGCCGGATGGCGCTCGATCTCGCGGCGCTCCTCCGGGGTCAGGTTGCCGCGCGGGATGAGCAGGCAGGCGATCTCCCGCTCGGAAAGCACCGGCAGCCGCTTGTCTGCCGCGGTCACGCAGCGCGTGGCGAGCCGCGCCACGAAAGCCGCGTCCTCGCCGCTGATCGCGTCCCCGCCGTTGATGCGCGTCAGGCGTTCGAATTCCCCCTCGATGTTCCTGCCTGTGAGCAAGGCCTCCAGGGTCAGGCGTTGGCCGATGACCTCCATGACGCCGGTCGAGAGGCGGGTGGATTTGGTCAGAACCTCCTCGCGGATGCCGATCTTGCCCACGTCGTGGAGCAGGCCGGCGAAGAGCAGTTCCTCGATGTCGTGGCTCGAAAAGGACACGTCCCCGAAAAAGCGGTCGTCGCGGTGCACGACCCTGGCCAGGGCCACGCCCAGGCGGGCCACCCGCTGGGAATGGCCGGCCGTGTAGGGATCGCGGGCGTCGATGGCCGTGGCCAGGGCCTGCATGAGGGAATTGATCAGGGTCTGGACGGCCTCGAAATGCAGGGCGTTGCCGAGGGCCGTGCCGGCCACGGCGGCCAGGGTGCCGACGTATTGCAGGTGGTTGGCTTCGAAGCGCACGGCGGACGTCGCGCCAAGGGCCAGCATGCCGACGCAGCGGCTGGCCGAGCACAGCGGATGCAGCAGCAGGGCGCGCACGCCGGCCTCGCCGCGCCAGCGCTGGTCACGGTCCAGGTCGTTGACGATCTCGCCCTTTTGCGTGCGGGCCACGTCCCAGAAAAGCGTGGAGCGGGCCGTGGCGGCCAGGCTGCGGCCGGCCTCGCCGCCGTCGGCGGCAAGAGGAAGGAAATCCTCGGCTCCGGGTGGGCGCAGGAAGACCATGCCGGCCTCGGCCGGCAGCTCGCCCCGGCGGCATTCCTCGAGCAGGGCCTGGGCCACGTCGCGGGGACGCAACGAGGCGTTGAGCCCGAGGGTGGCCCGGTGCAGCAGCGACACTTCGCGGTATTTGGCGAGGGCCTCGGCGGCCAGGCTGCGCTTGGCCGCCTCGGCCACGACGGCGTGTTCGACCATGTCGGCCGTGAACCGGGCCGTGGCGGCGAGGTCGTCGGACGCGTGCGGGGGAAAAGCCTCCGGCTCGGGCGGAGCCAGAAAGTCGAGATGGCCGATGAGCGCGCCGTCCAGACGCAGTTCCTCGCTGCGCCAAGCGCCGCATGGCGACGTGTCCGTTTCCCGCAGGCAGACGCGCCAGCCGGCGCCGAGGAAACGCGCGGCGCGTTCCAGCAGGGGGGCGAGGGTCCTTTTCTTCAGCAAACGGCGCAGCGGAACCATGGGCGTCGGCGCAGGGGCGTCAGTCGGCGATGCCCAGCAGTTCCCTGGCCACGCGCAGGACTTCGTCGGGATCGAAGGGCTTGGTCATGTAGCGGCTGGCCCCGAGGTCGAGCCCTTGGCGGCGGTCCACTTCCTGCCCCTTGGCGGTGAGGAGCACGATGCCGATGCCGGTGATGGAAGGATCTTCCTTGACGTGCTGGCAGACCTCGTAGCCGTTGAGCTTGGGCATCATGATGTCCAGGAACACGACGTCGGGCTTCTCGGAACGAATGAGCGTCAGCCCCTCTTCGCCGTTCTGGGCGGAAAGGATCGACACGCCATGATCCTCCTCGAGTTCCTCGAGCGTCTGCTCCAGGAGCATGCGGATATGCACCTCATCGTCCACGATGAGAATCTTTCCGGGCATGCGGGTCTCCTTGGGGGTAACGCCAACCGGAGTCAATTCTAGGAAAAGGAGCGCCCCTTGGCAAGGCGTCGTGGAAAAAAGACAAGGGAAAACCGCCCGTTCCGACAATAAAATCCGGGCGCGTCCGGAGAAAAGTCGCAGCTATTTGAAAAAATACCAACTAAATGAAGAGGTAAAATATCGGATTGAAAAGGTCTCGATGCAAAAAAGTACCAAAAAATATTTTTACATGCAAAAGGCGGGTCCTCGGAAAAAAAATCTTCTTGCGGTCACGAAATGCCGACAAGGGAAAGCCTGGCGCTGTCCTGGTCCGAGGCAAGCGGCGAGAAGGTCTTCGGGATGCGAAGTCGGTCAGCAACAGGGCGCAAGGGGACGGCGAAGAAACGCCGGCCTGGGAGCAAGCCTTGCGGGAGGAGATGTCCGGCCAGTTCAGTGGGAGCCGCAAGCGCCGCCGCAGTCGCCGCCGGCCTGGGAAAAATCGAGGCTGGAGGCGATGGCGATGCCCTGGCCGTCGCAGTCCACGGTCAGCGGCGCGGCCTGGTCCAAAAGCCGCCTGTTGACCAGGATGCGCCAGCCGTCGCAGGAAAAGGCGACGTCGTCGGGCTGCGGCTCGGCCACGGACAGTTCCAGGCGCGGGCCGGCCTCGCTTAAAAAAGACAGGAACACGCGCAGGCTCGGCCGGGCCGCGCCGGCGAAATGCGCCGCCAGGGCGGCGGCGGCCGTGGGCGTCAGGCGCAGCAGTTCGTCTTGGCGAAGGTCCATGGGGTCTCCCTACGGTCGGCGCGCCGGGCTGTCAATCGGCCAAAAAAAAGGGACCGGCCAAAGCCGGTCCCGGGAAGGCGGGGGAGAGGGGACTTCAGGAACAGGAACCGCCGCCGCAGGAGCCACCGCCGCAGGAACCACCGCCGCAGGAGCCGCCGCCGAGTTGCAGGTTCGAAGACACGGAAAAGCCGTAGTCGGTCATGTCCACCGTAATGGGCTTGGCCAGGGCCATCAGTTCCTTTTCCACGACGAAGGTGTAGCCGCTTACGTCGAAAACATCATCGTTCTCGCGGGCTTCGTCCAGGGCCAGGGTCAGGGAAGGGCCGCAGCAGCCGCCCTTGTTGAGGTACACCCGGATGGGCGCTTTTTCTTTGTCGGCGAAATAATTGTCGAGTTCGGCACGGGCCGTGTCGGTCATGGAAACCATCGTGATCCTCCAGGCAAGGGTTGGCAAAGGGGTAATCACCGAAGATTTGCTTGTCAAATAAGTCGGCCCGATGATCCCATGGCAAATCTTCGGTGATTCCCTATGCGGATGCCTGGGATCAGCCGGTGGAACAGGAACCGCCGGAGCAGGAGGACCCGCAACCGCCGCCGCCCAGTTCCAGGCTCGAAGTGACCGAGAAGCCCATGTAGGTCATGTCGACCGTCATGGGAGAGGCCTTTTCAAGCAGTTCTTTTTCCACGACAAAGGTGTAACCGGAAACATCGAGGACCTCGTCCGTGTCGCGCGGCTCATCCAGAGCCAGCGCCAGCCTGGGGCCAGCTCAGCCGCCGGACGAGAGATAGATCCGGATGGGGCTTTTTTCTTTTTCGGCGAAATACCCGTCGAGCTGGGTTTTCGCGCTCGGCGTCAGTTCAACCATGGAATCCTCCTGGGACAAACTCGTTCGATGCAACTAAGCATGACCGATAGGAAAGTCAAATGACACGTCGCCAGCCGCCCCGTCGTTGCAGGCGCGATGCGTTTACGGTATTCGCGGGAAAAGCCCCGAGGAAGTCGCCGTGACAAAACAGAAAAAAATCATGACTGCCGGCGAGGTGCGCCGCACCCTGGACCGGTTGGCTTTCGAGATCATCGAACACCACGATCCCGGCTGCGGCCTGGCCCTGGTCGGCATCCAGCGGCGCGGGGCGGAGCTGGCCACGCGCCTCAAATCCCTCATCGACGCCCGGGGGGGGTGCGACCTGCCCCTCGGCAAGCTCGACATCAACCTCTACCGCGACGACTGGACCAACCGCGAGGTGCAGCCGCAGGTGGGGCCGTCGCACATTCCCTTCTCCCTGGACGAAAAGAACGTGGTGCTGGTGGACGACGTGCTCTTTTCCGGCCGCACCATCCGGGCCGCCCTGGAAGCCCTGCTCGACTACGGCCGGCCCAAGCGGGTGGAGTTGCTCGTGCTCATCGACCGCCGCGGCCACCGCGAACTGCCCATCCAGGCCGACTACGTCGGCAAGCGCGTGCACACCGAGCCCGGCGAGCACGTGGACGTGGCCGTGTCCGAGCTCGACGGCGAGGACGGGGTGCACGTGGTGGGGTAGGGGGAAAGAGGGAAGAGGCCTCCGGCGGCCGGGAGGGGATGATCCCCTCCCGGGCCCTCCCCGATGGGGGAGAGGCACGGGAGGGTGCCTGCGTTTCCTTTTCGTGCCTGATTGTGGGGGGCGGTCGATGGACGTATGGGGGAGGCTCCAGCAAGGAGGTTTCCCATGCGCATCATGGCCATAAGCGGCAGTCCCCGGAAGAAATGGAACACCGCCGCGCTGCTCGGCAAGGTCCTGGAAGGGGCGGCCGGCAAGGGCGCGGAAACGGAACTCGTCCATCTCTACGACCTGGATTTCAAGGGCTGCATCAGCTGCTTCGAGTGCAAGCGCATCGGCGGCAAGAACTACGGCCGCTGCGCCGTCAAGGACCCTCTCGCCCCGGTGCTCGAGCGCGCCGCCACGGCCGACGCGCTGGTCCTCGGCACACCTGTCTACTTCGGAGCGGAAACGGGCGAGACGCGCAGCTT
This sequence comes from Solidesulfovibrio sp., assembly GCF_029978005.1. Classification (GTDB taxonomy): domain Bacteria; phylum Desulfobacterota; class Desulfovibrionia; order Desulfovibrionales; family Desulfovibrionaceae; genus Solidesulfovibrio. Next base: position 64,203 of record NZ_JARKOZ010000213.1, read on the forward strand.
CTTCGAGCGCCTGTGCTTCCCCTTCCTGACCTACACCCCGGGCTACGCCTCGCTTTTCACGCGGAAAATCAGGACCGCCCTGGTTTACACCATGAACATCCCGGAAACGGCGCTCAAAGACTGGGGCTACGACGTCTTCATGGAGCGGGGGCGCGGGGTCATGGCCCGCACCTTCGGCGATTGCGAGCTTCTGCTCTCCACGGACACCATGCAGTTCGACGACTACGGCAAGTACCTGTCCACGGTCTGGGACCCGGCGGCCAAGCGCAAGCGCCACGAGGAAGTCTTTCCGCAGGACTGCGCCAAGGCCCTGGCCCTGGGCGAACGCCTGGTCGAGCCCCTGCCGGCGGCCTGAGGCCGCTTCCGGCGTCCGCGACCCCCCACGTCGGCACGGGGGCGCGGACGCCGGGAATCACGGATTGCGCAGGCGGCGGTCGAAGTCGAACTCGCGCGAGGTGACGTGGTCCTCCAGGCGGCGGATGCGCCTGTCCAGGCGGTCGAAGCGCCGCTTGACCCGGGTGAGCGCGTTTTGCCGGGAGGCGACGTAGTCGTCGTAAAAAGCCCGTTCCTCGTCGTTGTCCGGGGTCAGGGCCGGCTCGGGCTTGATGATGAAGCCGGCGATGAGATAGGCCGCCACCATGGGCCACACGCCGGTGAAGGGCGTGAGCACCAGGACGAAGACCCGCATCCAGAAGACCGGCACGTCCAGGAAGTCGGCCAACCCCTTGCACACGCCAAGCAGCAGGCCCGAGCGGGAACGGTAGAGTTCGCGCAGGCGCAGTTCGCTGTAGTGCTTCATCGCTCGTCCTCCCCCGCCTGCCTGCCGCCCTTGCCGTCGAGCACCAGGGTTTCCAGGGTCTCGACGCGCTCTTCCAGGCGCGTGAGGCTGCGGTGGATCTCCTGGAGCAGGCGCGCCTCCTCTTCGTCGCCGCCCCGGGGCCGGTTGGGGCCCGGGCGCAGCAGGCGAATGCCGAGCAGGAAGATGACGCCCAGGATGACCAATCCGACGACGGTGGCCCCGGCCATGACCAGCGCGGTGACAAATCCCATCATGCGTTGTCCTTTGGGCGGCCGTCAGCGGCCCGGCCGGCCCGAGGCGGCAAGCCGCCGGTCGAAGTCGAATTCGCGCGAGGTCACGTGGGATTCCATGCGGCCGACGCGCGCTTCCAGGTCCCTGGCCCTTTCCCGGACCTCCCGGGCGGCGGCGGCCAGGGTTTCGCCGTCGTCCACCGTCACGCGGCCGGGTTCGGGCCCGGGCCGCATGACCAGGCCCAGGACCAGGTAGCCGGCCGCCACGGCCCAGCCCGCGACCAGAAAAAGCAGCACGGCGAAGGCCCGCACCACCCAGACCGGCAGCCCCAGCCGGCCGGCCAGGCCCCGGCACACGCCGAGGAGCAGGCCGCCCTTGTCGCGGTAGAATCCCTGGCGGCGGGCGTGCCGGCCGCCGAAGCGTCCGCAGCATCTCATGACGGACCTCGCTTGTCGGCTTCAAGGAGCGTTTCCAGGTTGCGCACGCGTTCTCCCAGGCTGTCGAGGCTCTGCCGCGTTTCGCGAAGCAGGGTCAGGGCCTCGGCGTCGGCGCTGCGGCCGGCCCGGTCGTCGCGGCGGCGCAGGGCGGCGATGACGGCCACGGCCGCCACCACGAGCATGATCTTTAGAAGCAGCGGCACGCCGTCGATGAACATCGGATGATGGGCAAACACGTCAACTCCTTGATCCACAAAGGGGAAAGCGCGTCATGTCGTTTCGTTTCCCAGGGCCGCCTTTCGCGATTCCCATCCTGTGTCCCCTTCCCCTTTCCCCCCGTCAAGGGGGTCCGGGGGGGATTATCCCCCCCGGCCGCCGGAGGCATCTTCTCTCTTCTCTTACTCCCCACCCCCACGCCGGGCCTTTATGCGGGCGAGTTCGCGTTCCACGTCCTCGTCGGCGGCCAGGCGGTCGAAGCGGGCCTCCAGGGATTCGCCCTCGGCCGGGCGGCGGACGGCGGCCGGGCCGGCCAGTTCGGCCTCGGCCTCCAGGCGTTCGATGCGGCTTTCGAATTCCTCGAAGCGCAGCAATGCCTCGGTGGAATCGACGCGGGAGAGGTCGTCGCGCACGCGCTTCTTGCCCGTGGCGCGCATGTGGCGGTGGAGCAGGGTGCGCTGGCGTTCCTTGGCCGAGGCGAGCTTTTCCTCGAGCTTCGCCATGTCCTCGCGGTAGGCGGCGACCATGCCCTCGATGGCGGCCTGTTCGCCGGCCAGGACGTCGGCGCGCGCTTCCAGGCCGCGCTTTTCCAGCAGCGCCTCGCGGGCCAGGTCCTCGCGGCCCTTGTCCAGGGCGAGTTCGGCCTTGTCTCCCCAGCGGGCGGCGCGGTCGCGCACGGCGGCCAGCTCCCGGCCGGACTTGGCGGCCTGGGCCATGGTCCGGGCGCAGTCGGCCTTGAGCTCGACGAGGGTTTCCTCCATTTCCTGGATCATGAGCCGGATGAGCTTTTCCGGGTCCTCGGCCTTGTCGAGCATGGCGTTGATGTTGGAATGGATGATGTCCCTGAAGCGGCTGAAAATACCCATGACATACCTCCGGTGCGCGTCTGGCGGCGCGTCTGGCCGGAGAAAGCAGGGAGCGTGCCAGAAACGGCGTCTTGTGATGCCAGGTGGTTACGCAAGGACGGGAAGGAAGATGTTGTGGTTTGCGCCAGGGTGTGGCTTTATTCGCCACGGATGAGGTGAAATACGCCATGACCGCCGCCCTGCACGAAGCCCTGGGACAGTCCGACGCCTTTCTGGCCTTCATGGAACGCGTGGCCGCCGTGGCCCGGGCCGACCGGCCCGTGGTGCTCGTGGGCGAGCGCGGCACGGGCAAGGAGCTGGCCGCCGCGCGCCTGCATTTCCACTCCCCGCGCTGGGAGGGGCCATTTGTCGCCGTGAGCCTGGCTTCGCTGCCGCGTTCGCTGGTCGAGGCCGAGCTTTTCGGCCACGAGGCCGGGGCGTTCACCGGCGCGGTCAAGCGTCGCCTCGGCCGGTTCGAGGCCGCTTCCGGGGGCACGCTTTTCCTCGACGAACTGCAGGCCACGCCCAGGCCGGTGCAGGAAAAACTCCTGCGGGCCGTGGAATACGGCACGGTCGAGCGCCTGGGCGCGTCGGAATCCGTGAGCGTGGACGCCCGGGTGGTGGCCGCGACCAACGTCGACCCGCGGGAGCTCGTGGCGCGGGGCCGGCTGCTCCCGGACCTCCTGGACCGTTTGGCCTTCGCCGTGCTCCACGTGCCGCCCCTTCGCGTCCGCCACGGCGACGTGGCCTACCTGGCCGAGCGCTTCGCCGCCCGTTTCGCCGCCGAACTCGGCCGGCCCGATCCGCCGTCCTTTTCCCCTTCCGCCATGCAGGCCCTCCAAGCCCACTCCTGGCCGGGCAACATCCGGGAACTGAAAAACACCGTGGAGCGCGCCGTCTTCGACGCTCCCACGTCCCACATCACCGACGTCGTCCTCGACCCCTTCGCTTCCCCCCACCTTCCCCCCGCCGGGGAGGTCCAGGAGGGGGTCATCCCCTCCTGGCCGCCGGAGGCATCTTCCCCTTCTTCTCTCCCGTCCTTCTCCGCCTCCACCACCTCCCTGGAAATCTCCCTCCTGCGCCGGGCGCTGGCTGCGGCCGGCGGGAACCAGCGCCGGGCGGCGGCCATGCTGGGGCTGACCTACCACCAGTTCCGGGGCCAGTACCGCAAGCATGCCGCCGCCCTTGACGCCGGCCCCAAAGCCCCGTAGCCCCTGCCCATGCCGCAAACATCCGACGACGTCCGCTGCCGTGTCACCCGCTTGCCGAACGGCGCGCGGGTGGTGACCGAAGCCATGCCCCAGGCCAAGACCGCGAGCCTTGGCGTGTGGATCGAAGCCGGTTCGCGCCACGAGGCCAAGGGCCAGGAGGGCATGGCCCACCTCTGGGAGCACATGGCCTTCAAGGGCACGACCAGCCGCGACGCCCTGGCCATCGCCAAGGAGCTCGACATCCTGGGCGGGCTCTCCAACGCCTTCACCTCGCGCGAGGCCACCTGCTTCCACATCCGGGTCATGGACGCCCATTTCCGTCGCGCCTTCGAGGCGCTGGCCGACATCGCGCTCAACCCCGTGCTGGACCGCGAGGAGCTCGCCAGGGAACAGGCCGTCATCCTTCAGGAAATTTCCATGGTGGAGGAGACGCCCGAGGACAAGGTCCACGAGGACTTCTGGGCCGCGGCCTGGGCCGAGCCGGCCATCGCCCACCCCATCACCGGCACGCCGGGCTCGGTCACGGCGGCGACGCCGAAAACCATGCAGGCCTGGCGGCGCGAGCACTACCGGCCGGACGCCATCGCCGTGGTGGCCACCGGGGCCGTTTCCCACGAGGAAGTGGTCGCCATGGCCGAGAAGACCTTCGGACGCCTGCCCGCCGCCTCGGGGCCGGCCGTGCGCCCGGCCGGGGCCTTCACCCCGCCGAAATTGGCCGTTCGTCGGGAAAGCGAACAGAATCACGTCATCCTGGCCTACCCGTCGGTGGGCAACAAAAGCCCGGAGCGCTTCGCCCACACGCTGTTGGCCACGCTTCTCGGCGGCAACATGTCCTCGCGGCTCTTCCAGGAAGTGCGCGAGAAGCGCGGCCTGGCCTATTCCATCTACGCCAGCGTCAACGGGCTGGCCGACGCCGGCATCTTCGAGATCCAGGCCGCCGTGGAGCCCGAGCGCACGGGCGAGCTGCTTGCCGTGGTGCGCGGCGAGTTGGCCGCCGTGGCCGGCGGCGCGGTCACGGCCGAGGAACTCGACCACACCCGCGAGCACTTGAAGGGCCTGCTCTACCTCGGCGCGGAATCCACGGAAAACCGCATGATGCGCCTGGCCCGCAACATTCTGCTCTTCGGCCGCCACATTCCCCTTGAAGAAACCGCCGCCGCCCTGGACAATGTCTCCCTGGGCGACCTGGCCGACATCGCCGGCCGGGCCTTCACCGAGGCCAACACCGGCCTGTGCATCCTGGGACCAACGGCCGCGATCCCCTAGTTTCGGTCGCGGCGAAAGCTCCGGAGGCAAGCGCCATGTCCGATTCCGTCGTGTACTCCATCCCCCCGGGCGTTCTGAAACTTCTCGAAGGCGACATCACCAGGGACGACGCCGACGCCATCGTCAACGCCGCCAATTCCGCCCTGGCCGGCGGCGGCGGCGTGGACGGGGCCATCCACCGCGCCGCCGGGCCGAAACTCCCCGGGGCCTGCCGCGAGATCATCGCCGCCATCGGCCGGCTGCCGGCCGGCGGGGCGGTCGTCACCCCGGGCTTCGACCTGCCCGCCCGCCACATCATCCACACCGTCGGCCCCATCTGGCGCGGCGGCAGCGAAGGCGAACCGGAAAAGCTCCGCTCGGCCTACGCCCAGTCCATCGCCCGGGCCGTGGAAAACGGGCTCGCCACGATCTCTTTTCCGGCCGTGTCCACCGGCGTCTACGGCTACCCCGTGGAACTGGCCGCGCCCATCGCGCTCGGCGTCATGGCCGAGGCCCTCGCGGGCGGCCAGCTGCGCGAGATCCGCCTGTACCTGCACGGAAAACATGCCTTCGGCCTCTGGCGTTCCGCGGCGGACGACTTATTTACGGGGATTGTGCGTTAAAGGCGCCTCCGGCGGCCGGGGGGCATGATGCCCCCCGGACCCCTCCCTGGCGTGGCCGAGTGGGGGCGTTGTCGGCGGGCGGTTGTCTGTCGGCGAGTGCGGAATTTCCCCGTCGATGCCGCCGCTGGCGCGGCCGGGCTCGACGGGGAAATTCCGCACTCGCAGGGCCGTCGCCCCTGCGGGGCGAGAGGAAGAGGAGTTTTACGAGCATGGCGAAGTGGGACAGCGGTCAGTATTTGAAGTTCGAGGCGGAGCGGACGCAGCCGTCCGTGGACCTGGCGGCGCGGATCGCCCTGGATGCCCCGCGCGACGTGCTGGACGTGGGCTGCGGGCCGGGCAACAGCAGCCGGGTGCTGGCCCGGCGATTCCCCGGGGCGCGGGTGCACGGCATCGACAGCTCGCCGGAGATGATCGAGACGGCGAAAAACGACCTGCCCGAGTGCGCCTTCTCGCTGTGCGACGCGGGCAAGGATCTCGCCAGCCTGGGATCGGCCTGCTTCGACGTGGTTTTCTCCAACGCCTGCATCCAGTGGATTCCCGACCATCCGAAGCTCCTGCGCGAGATGCTCGCGCTCTTGCGGCCCGGCGGCGTGCTGGCCGTGCAGACGCCCATGAACTACGAGGAGCCCATCCACCAGATCATCGGCGAACTGGTCGCCGGGGAGAAGTGGAAAGGCGCGTTCGCCCAGCCGCGCATTTTTTACAACATGCAGCCCGGCCAGTATTTCGACCTGCTCGCCGAGGCGGCGGCGGACTTCACCCTCTGGCAGACCACCTACTACCATGTGCTGGATTCCCATGCCGCCATCATGGAGTGGTACCGGGGCACGGGGCTGCGGCCGTACCTGAGCGCCCTTTCGTCGTCCGACCGGGCCGCCTTCGAGGCGGACGTGCTTGCCCAGGTCGTGGCGCGCTACCCGAAACAGCGAGACGGCCGGATCATCTTCCGGTTTCCCAGGTTCTTTTTCACGGCCACGGCCAAAGCCGCCTAGGCCGATCCCGGGGCGAATTCGCTCGAACTCAGCTCCGGCAATCGTTTACCCCTTTCCCCCTTTGAAAGTTTTTGGGGGAGGAGGGGGGCTCGGGGGGAGGAACCCCCTTTTTTCAAAAAGGGGGTTCCACCCCCCGATGGAGC